>CAKTTR010000006.1 GCA_934615645.1 uncultured Oscillospiraceae bacterium
CTAGTTTCTGAGTTTACCTCATTTCCTTTCTTTTCAACCGGGTGCGGGCCCAAAAACCCGCACCCAACCCCCTCCGGCACTTGCCGCCGGAGGGGGTCTCTCTATGCTCCCGGGGATAGCAGAAAAATACCGCCGCATCTTCCGCAAAGGCTGCGGAGGATGCGGCGGCCGTGGTTTTTCGGGGTCATACGGCGTGTGTGATGCGGCGGTCCCAGAGGAGCCAGCCGTAGCGGCACATGGTGCGGCAGGGAATGCAGCCATCGGCGTCTGCGTGGGCGGCCAGGTCCGCCGCAAGGCGCGGCAGGAGCACATCCGGGTCGCCCGGTACGCGGTAGCGGCGCAGAATATCCTGCGCCAGGGCTTCGTCCGCGGCGGAGCGCGTGGAGAGCTGCTCTGTGTGATAGGCGACCACAGGGAAGCGGCCCTGGAGCCAGAGAAGATTCAGCAGCGCATAGAAATTCCGCCCGTTTCGGCGGACAGAAAAGCTGCCCGGCGGGCAGAGCCGCGCCAGGGCGGCCTCTGCAATATCGTCTGTCGCCTGGACAAAGCTGCTGGTGCAGCAGTAGGCCCGGCTGGCTTGCTCCAGACGGGCAAGGTCCCGCGCACTGCTGAGGGCAGGCGTCTGGGCGGCGAAGACCAGGTCAAATGCACCGTCCCAGTCAGGCGCATTGAGATCAAGCACCGTAAAATCGGCCTGCAGGAAGCGAAGATTCTCCCGCCCTGTCCGGGCAGCGTGGGCCTGCGCGCTGCGCAGCATCCGGGGCGAAAGATCGACGGCGGTGACCTGGGCGCAGGTCCGGGAAAATTCGACAGCAAAGCGCCCCATGCCGCAGCCGATGTCCAGCACGGTATCCCGCGGGCCGAGTAGCCCATGGTCGCGGAGAAACGCAGCCATCGCGGCGACGCGGGTGTCATAGGCGGCAAGCTTGGCGTCGCTTTCCAAAAGCTCCCGCTCCCAGGCAGCGGCGCGAGCATCCCAGTCGGCGCTCGAGTAGCTACAGGCGGCGTTTTTATCCCGTTTGAGCAGTGCGGCAAATTGGGCTTGCAGCGCTGCGGGGTCCCAGTTTGTTGGCATAGCGGTGTCCCTCCGTGATGTTTCTTACTGCTACTATACCGGAATCCGCGCCGCAACGCAACAAAAACCGCCAAAAAACGCGCCCGGTTTAGACGGGCGCGTCAGAATCTCAAAAAGCCTCGCAGAGTTTGCGCCGCGCACGGCGCAAATGAAGTCAAAAACATTTTTTCCGGCGGCGTGTACGTCGGGAAAAATACTTCTCGCCCTGCAAGTGTGGAATTTTCACGCCAACGGGCGTGAAAATTATGCGCGCAGCAGGGTGCAATCCCCTCAAACGAGATCCCAGCGAAGCGGATCTCGTTTGAGAGCTTGTCAAAAATGTTTTTTTGACAAGCTCTCACGCCCGGTTTAAACGGGCGCGTTGGCTGCGGGCAGCGGATATTTTTCGGCGTAGGCGTCATAGCGCTGGCGGAAGGCGGCGCTATTTTTCTGGGCGCGCTGGGCCTGGTGGGTCGGCAGCAGGGAGGCGTCTGTCACGGCGCTGGCGATATTGGCGCAGTGGGCGGCGACGCGCTCCAGGGCGGTGAGCAGATCGGCCCAGACAAAGCCTGCTTCGACGCTGCAGTGCCCCTGCTGCATCCGCGCAATGTGACGCATCCGCAGCTCCTCCTTGCGCTGGCAGACCACCTCGGAAAGGGGCAGCACCGCGGCTGCGGCATCCAGCTCCTGGCGGCAGTAGGCGGAGAGCGTCAGCTGCAGTAGCTCTGTCACGGCGCGGCTGATGCAGCCCAGGTCCGTGGCTGCCTGCGGCGACAGGGCCAGGTGCTTATCGTGCAGCTCCTGGGCGGCGGCGATAAGGTTGACGCTGTGATCACCGATGCGCTCTAAATCGCCGATGACCCGGAGAATCTGGGCGGACCCGGCGCTGATGGCCTGGCCCGGCCGTTGGGCGCTGAGCTTGACGAGATAGGTGCTGATGAGGTCCTCATCCCGGTCCGTCTGGCGCTCCAGCTGGCGGACGGTATCCGGCAGGGCCGGGTCGAAGCGTGCCAGGCAGGCCAGGGCATTCTGCAGGGCGGAGGCGGCGTCGTCTGCCATCTGGCAGGAGAGGGCACGGCAGCGCTCCAGGGCGACAGCGGGGGTGGCCAGCAGGCGCGTATCGAGGGCCACCGTCGATTCCTTGGCAGGGCCGTCGGGGACCAGCCGGTAGGCCAGCTGCTCCAGAAGCCCGGTGGCGGGATACAGCAGCGCGGTACACAGCAGGTTAAAAGCGGAGTGGACCGTAGCGATCCCGGCCAGCGTCGCGCTTTCGGATAAGATCGCCGGGGCAAACAGCGCCCGGACGAAGCAAAAAACGCTGAGCCAGACGATGGAGCCGATGACATTGAAGCTGAGATGGACCATGGCCGCCCGCTTTGCGTTTTTGTTCGTACCGAAGGAGGCCAGAATGGCGGTGATGCACGTGCCGATGTTCTGCCCCATGATGATGGGGATCGCCGCGGCGTAGCTGATCTGCCCCGTCCCCGCTAAAGCCTGCAAAATGCCGACGGAGGCGGAGCTGGACTGGATGATCGCCGTCAGGATCGCCCCGGCCAGGACGCCGAGAATGGTGTTCTGGAATAATAAGAAGAGGTGCCGGAAGGCGGGCACATCCGCTAGACCCGCGACGGCGCCGCTCATGGTCTCCATGCCGTACATCAGTGTCGCAAAGCCGAGCAGGATCGTGCCGGTGTCCTTTCGCTTGCTGTCGGAGCAGAAGAGGAAGAGCACGATGCCAATGAGGGCGAGAATCGGCGTGAAGGAGGAGGGCTTGAGCAGCTGGAGCAGCAGGCTCTGGCCGGTGATCCCCGCCAGGCTCAAAAGCCAGGCGGTGACTGTCGTGCCAATGTTTGCGCCCATGATGACATAAATCGCCTGGCGCAGCCGCATCAGCCCCGAATTGACGAAGCCGACGACCATAACGGTGGTGGCGGAGGAGCTTTGGATGACGGCGGTGACGCCGAGGCCGGTCAGAAGGCCGGTGAATTTATGGGAGGTCATCCGCTCCAACAGGGTCTGCAGGCGGCTGCCCGCCCGGCGTTCCAGCGCCTGCCCCATAATCTGCATCCCGAACAGGAACAGACAGAGCCCGCCGAGTAACGTTAAAAAGTCGAAGATATCCATACTGCATCTCCCGCTGTGTTTTTCTGAATTTAACCGGCTGGGCCGATCAATGCTATTGTAACAGGCAGGTCGTTAAGATTTTGTCAAGATGCGGCGAAGCGGCGGGAGGATTGTGTAAACAATGTGAAATCTGCGTAAAATCCGCCCCGCACCAGGAAACCTGGTGCGGGGCGGTCAAAAGGGCGGCGTTAGAGCGTGGCGCAGTATGCCGCGCGCAGCTTTTCGATATAGGCCGGGGTCGTGCCGCAGCAGCCGCCGATGACGCGGGCGCCTGCCTGGAGCAGCGTACCCATGGAGCGGGCGAAATGGTCGGCGTCCATGCTGTAGTGAACGCTGCCGTCGTCGCCGATCTCCGGCATCCCGGCGTTGGGCTTGGCCAGGATGGGGATGGCAGCGTGAGCTGCCATGGTACGGATCATCGCCTCCATCTGGTCCGGCCCGACGGAGCAGTTGACGCCGACGGCGTCGGCCCCCAGGGCCTCCAGGACCTCGGCCGCGTCTGCTGCACCACCGCCAAAGAACGCTTGGCCGTCGGCGGCAAAGGAGAGGCTGCACAGGACCGGCAGCTCGCAGAGCATCCGGACAGCTTCCAGCGCGGCCTGGGTCTCCTCCAGGCCCATCATCGTCTCGATGACGAAGAGGTCGACACCGGCGTCCAGCAGCGCCTGGGCTTGCTCGGTGTAAAGGTCGATGAGTTCGCCGTAGTCGGCAGGCTTGCCGATGGTTGTCATATCCCCGGCGACGAAGGCGCGGCCTCCGGCGGCTTGCCGGCTGAGGGCGACCAGGTCCCGGTTGATCGCGGCCAGATCCCCGGCAAGGTCATACATACCGAGGCTGACGCGGTTGGCGCCAAAGGTCGGCGCGTAGATGATCTGGGACCCAGCCTGGACATATTCGGCTTGGAGGGCGATGACGATATCCGGGTGCTCCAGTGCCCACTGCTCGGCGCAGACACCCCGGGGGCGCCCCCGCAGCATCAGGTTTGAGCCCGTCGCGCCGTCCAGCAGGACGGGGCCGCGGGCGGCCAGGGCGGCAAATTCTTCTTGCGTCATGTGGTCTCCTCCTGTTTTGCGTTGCGGAAATGCAGCTCCGGTGCTTTGATCGTGACGCGGGTGGCGTCCTTGACAGATTCAGTGATGAACGTGTTGCCGCCGATGACGGTATTGGCGCCGATGACCGTCTCGCCGCCCAGGATCGTCGCCCCGGCGTAGATCGTGACATGGTCGCCTACGGTGGGATGCCGCTGGCCGGGGACGGAGTCATGCCCGCCCCGGGGGGAGAGGGCGCCCAGCGTTGCGCCCTGGTACATCTTGACATGGTCGCCGATGATCGTCGTCTCGCCGACGACGATGCCGGTCCCGTGGTCGATGAAGAAGTATTCGCCGATGGTCGCGCCGGGGTTGATGTCGATGCCGGTGTGGTCGTGGGCGTATTCGGTCATCATCCGGGGGATCATGGGGATCTGCATGCGATAGAGCACGTGGGCGATGCGGTAGACAAAGATGGCGTAGAAGCCGGGGTAGGAGAAGATGACCTCCTGCTTGGAGGTCGCGGCCGGGTCGCCGTCAAAGTTGGCGGTTAGGTCCTTCCAAAGCAACTGCTGAATCTCGGGCAGCTGCTGCAGCAGCTGATTGGCCGCGTCGGCAGCGCCGTCGTCTGTGCAGGCGCCGGTGGCCCGGGCGATCTGCTCGGTCAGCTTTTCCGCCAGCTCCTGCAGCAGTAGGGCGCTGTACTGGGCGGGCGGCAGGCGCAGCAGCTGCGCGTCGCCGAAATAGGCGGGGAAGAGAAGCTTTTGCAAAAGCTCTAAAATCGCGATGACGGACGCCCGGTCTGGCAGGCAGAGGCGTTGACCGTACATGGGGACCTCCGCCGTCTCGTAATTCTGAGCGATCTGCGCCGCGATCTCGTTGATCGTTTTGTTATCCATAAAAAAGACCTCCTAAATGCGGCGTGGTTTATTCCAATTCATCCAGATTCAACTGGAAGGCGGGCAGGCAATTGGCCAGGAACCAATCGACCTCCGGCAGCTGCATCTGGTCCAGCGCCCGCCGGGTCTGCTTTGCGGCGGACTCAAATTCCAGGTTGCCCGCCTTGAGCTCCTCAATACATTTAATATGAGCTGAGAGCTTATCGGCCGCCTTGACCAGCGCGCCAGTGGCAGGGTCGGATTCCAAAACGAAGGGGGCGTAGCTGGGCTGCAGCGCCGGCGGCAGCATTTGCAGCAGCTTTTCGCCGCTGACCCGCTCGACCTGCTTATAGGCGTCTTTGATTTCGGGGTTGAAGTATTTGACCGGCGTCGGCAGATCGCCGGTGAGGATCTCCGGCACGTCGTGGAACAGCGCCGCTGTGGCGCAGCGCTCCGGGTCGGCCTCGCCGCCCAGGATATCCCGCCGGATGAGAGCCAGCGCGTGGGCCAGCACAGCGACCATATGGCTGTGTTCCTGAATATTCTCTGAAAATGTGTTGCGCATCAGCCCCCAACGGGTGATATACCGCATCCGGGAGATCCATGCATAAAATTGATAAGCCTTTTCCATCGTCGATCCGCACCTTTCTTCGATATCTTATCACAGTCTGATTTTAAAGTAAATGGCAATTCCAAATCCCGGCAGTTTCGTTGCAATTTCCGCCGTTGTGGTGTAGAATAACAAAAAAGAGAGAAAGGCGGTGCGATGCCGGTGAAATATCTCAGAAAAGCCCTGCTGGGGCTGGCCCTGGCGCTGCTGCTTTGCGTGGGCGCCGGTGCTTATACCTTTTCGTCCGTGGACGGTGTCTGTGACGTGGACACCAGCGGGACCTGCCGCTTTACCGTCTCCGGCGTGATTGACTTTGCCGAACCGGTGACGGAGTTTTCCATCCCCCTGGGGGAGCATGTCAGCGGCGCTTCGGCGGAGATCTATGCGACGTCGGTGCGGAAGGAAAACGGCGTCAGCGCCCTAGTCTTTACCCGGGAGGCGGGGTTCTCCGGGCAGATGAATGTCACCTGGTCCTATACAATCCACAATACGGTGACGGAGAATGGAAAGAGCCAGATATTTTCCGTCCCGCTGCTGGCAGCCCAGGGCGGCGATGTGGCCAAGCTTTCCTATACCGTGAAGCTGCCGAAAGAGTTTTCTGCCAGCCCGGTCTTTTCCAGTGGGTACTACGCCGATGGGATCGACAATTATATGGATATTGCTGTCGAGGGTGGTGCAATTACCGCGACGGTTAAGCAAAAGCTGCTGGCTGGGGATGCGCTGAATCTCAGTCTGGATCTGGATGCGGGGTATTTTTCTATGCGCCATGTTGCAGGTCGGACGCTCCTGGCAGACCGGCTGCTGCTCATTGCCTGCTGGGTCTTGGCGCTGCTGCTCTGGTTCTTCAAGATGCGCTACCGTCTGCCCAAGCCGGGCAGCCAGACCCGTCCGCCCGCGGGGGCCAATGCCGGGGTCATGCGTTGTATTTTGGCTGGTGATACGCCGGAGCTTGCGCTGATGGCAGCGGATTGGGCTGCCAACGGGTATATGACAATCATCCGCCGCGCCGATGGGACTTGTTGCTTGCATCGCCGTATGGTCATGGGAAATGAGCGGGAGAGCTATGAGACGAAGATTTTTCAGGCGCTGTTTTCCAAGGGGGATACGGTGGAGGTGCCGGGGCGGCGGTATAGATCTGTGGCGCAGTATGCGCCGAAGCCGGCGCTACACTTCTGGGCGCAGCGACTGTTTCGAAAAAATGCGGTTAGCCCGCTGTTTTTGCGGTTGGTTTGCCTGGCGGCGGGTTTGGCGGCCAGTTTGGCGACGGCAGATCTGGCTATCCCCAGCGGCCCGGTGCGGCTGCTGGCGGTGATTCCCATCACGCTGGTGGGCGGCGGCCTGTTCTGGTTGGTCCAGGCGGGGGCGCTGCGGCTGCTGCATCGCGGCGCGCGGCGGCAGCGCCTGTGCGCCCTGGGCTGCGCTGTACTGCTGGAGCTGGGCGGCGCGCTGGCTGGCTGCGGCGGCGTGATGCTGGCGGCGCTGGCGCTACAGCTGGCGCTTGGTGTGCTGCTGCTTTTCGGCGTGCAGCGCAGCGGCAATGGGGTGGCGATGCTGGAGCAGAGCTTATCGCTTTACCGCTACCTGCGGGGCCTGCGGGCCGGGGACGCAGAAAAGCTGCAGGGGCAGGCCAGCCAGTATTTTTACAGGATGCTGCCCTATGCCGAATCCCTGGGCCTGGGGCGGCGCTTCGCGGCGGCGTTTTCCAGCGTGACGCTGGAGCCCTGCGGCTGGTATGAGGCGGATGGCACGCTGCTGCCCGGCAGCCTGGCATTTTATGAGGAATTTCACAGCTGCATGCAGCAGCTGCAGGCGGCGCCTCCGCAGGAACGGCGTCCGCGCCCAGCGCGGAAGCGTCTCGCGCGCAAGCGGCCCGCCCCGGCAAAGCGGCGCCGCGGCGGCACCCAGCGGTCTGCGCGGCCTTGATAGGATAGATGACCGCCGCAGATGGAAAACCCATCGGCGGCGGTTGCCAAATCGGATACGGAAAAAAAGAACCCCACACAGCGCAGCGCTGCATGGGGTTTGGAGCGGGTAATGGGAGTCGAACCCACCTATCAACCTTGGGAAGGTCGCATTCTACCGATGAATTATACCCGCATAGCTTACTATTATAATAGCGAAAGAAACCCGATTCGTCAATAGGAAAAAGTGTCGGACGGCAAAAAATTTTCCGCCCGCGGAGCATGGAGGACCGATGGAAGACGAAAAATGGATGCAGGCGGCGCTGGAGCTGGCGCGCCAGGCGGCGCAGGCCGGGGAGGTTCCGGTGGGCTGCGTCGTCGTCCGGGGCGACGAGATCGTCGGCCGGGGCAGCAATCGCCGGGAGACAGGGAAAAATGCCCTGCACCACGCCGAGCTGCTGGCCATTGACGAGGCATGCCGCCGCCTGGGCGGCTGGCGACTGTGGGAGTGCACCCTTTATGTAACGCTGGAGCCCTGCCCCATGTGCGCCGGGGCGATCTTGAACGCGCGGATCCCCCGGGTCGTCTTCGGCGCGGCGGATCCGAAGGCGGGGGCCTGCGGCGGCGTGACCGACCTGATGCGGCTGCCGAATTACCCCAAGCCAACTGTGACGGGCGGGGTCCTGGAGGCGGAATGCACGGCGGCGCTGCAGGACTTTTTTTGCTGGCTGCGGGCCAATCCCCGCCCCGTCTGGCGGGGCAAACGCAGGGAATAACGTTCAATCCTGGCAGAACTAGGTAAAAATTATACGAAACTTGCCGGAAAACATGCATACAAAGCGGTTAAGCTGCATAATTTTGCGCCACGGTGGGGGAATTGACAGAAAATTAACTGGACTTCAGAAATGCCTTGTATTAAAATAAATGATACTACACATTAAGAAGAGGTGATCCAACTATGGCACGGCTGTTCTTTGGCGGGATCCATCCGGATGACCGGAAGGCGCTTTCCCGTGAGAAAGCGATCACACCCTTTCCCGCACCGAAACAGGTGACCATTCCGCTGTCGCAGCACATCGGCGCGCCATGCAAGCCGCTGGTGCAGGTCGGCGACCAGGTGACAGTGGGGCAGAAGCTGGGCGATAATACCGGCCTTTGCGTGCCGGTGCATGCGCCGGTTTCCGGAAAAGTGAAAAAGATTGCGGCTCTGCCGCACACGAACGGCAGCAATGTACTTTCCATCGTCATTGAAAACGACGAGCAGAACACCCTTTGTCCGACGCTGCACAGCTATGAGTCCATCGACGGGCTGACACCGGAGCAGCTGATGGAGATTATCCGCGAGGGAGGGATCGTCGGCATGGGCGGCGCAACGTTCCCGACCCATGTCAAGCTTTCCTCCGGCATCGGCAAGGTGGATACCATCATTGTCAACGCCGCCGAGTGCGAGCCGTACATCACCGCCGACGACCGGCTCATGCGGGAACAGCCGGAGCGGCTGCTGCGGGGCCTGCGGGTCCTGATGAAGGTCATGGGCCTGGCAGAGGCCCACATCGGCATTGAAGAGAATAAGCCCGAGGCCATTGCGGCGCTGCGCAAGGCGCTGGGCGACGCGGAGGATATCTCGGTACATCCGCTGCATACCCGCTACCCCCAGGGCGCAGAAAAACAGCTGATTCAGGCCATCACCGGCCGTCAGGTGCCCCCCGGCGGGCTGCCGGCGGCAGTCGGCTGCGCGGTATTCAATGCTGCGACCTGTGCCGCGGTGTGCGACGCCGTCTATGACGGAATGCCGCTGATTCGCCGGATCGTGACGGTCACCGGCAAGGGCGTGGCCAGCCCGGCGAATTTTGAAGTCTGCATCGGCACGTCGTTTGCGGAGCTGCTGGAGGCCTGCGGCGTTCGGGAGGATGCGTATAAGGTCCTGTCCGGTGGCCCGATGATGGGCGTGGCGCAGTTTGATATGGCCGTGCCGGTCATCAAGGGGACGAACGCCATCGTCGTCTTCTCCCAGGAGGACAACTGTGAGAAAGCGAACCCCCATTGCATCCGCTGCGGCAAGTGCGTCGGCGTCTGTCCGATGCACCTGATGCCGCTGTACCTACACCGGTACGAGGAGGCGGATGATCTGGAGGGCCTGGAACGGATGCACCTGCTGGATTGCATCGAGTGCGGCTCCTGCGCGTACACGTGCCCGGCCAAGATCCATCTCGTCCAGAGCTTCCGCGCCGGCAAGCAAAAGCTGCGGGATGCCAAGGCGAAAGCCACAAATTCCTGAGGAGGTGAAGGTATGCTGGAACTGAAAAATCTCTCTGTCTCCTCCTCGCCCCATATCCGGGCCAGCCAGTCCACGGCCAGCATCATGCGGGATGTGTGCATCGCACTGCTCCCTGCGCTGATTGCGTCGGTCTATTTCTTCGGCTTTCGGGCGCTGACGGTCGTGCTGGTGTCCGTGGCGGCGTGCGTGTTCTTTGAATGGGGCTACCGCAAGCTCATGAAGCTGGACTGCACCATCGGCGATGGCTCCGCCGTCGTGACCGGCATTCTGCTCGCCTTTGTCTGCCCGGTGACGATGCCCTATTGGGCGATCATCGTGGGCGACTTTATCGCGATCATCGTGACAAAGCAGCTCTTCGGCGGCATCGGCAAAAACTTTATGAACCCGGCCCTGGTGGGCAGAGCCTTCCTCTTCTCCTGGGCTGTGCTGATGACGACTTGGGTCAAATCCGGCACCCATGTCGCCGTATTTTCGAATTTCACCGACGTCTCCGTCCTCGACGGCATGACGGCGGCGACGCCGCTGGCGGCCATGAAAACAGGCGCGTTGCCGGAGACGACGGTTCTGAATTCCTTTGTCGGCAACATCGGCGGCTGCATCGGCGAGACGTCGGCGCTGCTGCTTCTGCTGGGCGGCGCGTATCTTGTCGTGCGGCGGGTCATCACACCGCGCATCCCCCTGTGCTTTATTGCAACGGTCGCGGTGCTGACCTTCCTGTTCCCGCAGGGCAACGACCGCCTCACCTGGATGGCTTACCAGGTGTTCTCCGGCGGCCTAATGCTGGGCGCAATCTTTATGGCGACGGATTATGTCACGTCACCGGTGACGCGTTGGGGACAGGTCATCTTTGGCATCGGCTGCGGCGCGCTGACGGTGCTCATCCGCTACTTCGGCTCTTACCCGGAGGGCGTGTCCTACGCGATCCTCATCATGAACGCATGTGTCGGCCTGCTGGATAAGGTCGGTCTGCCCCGGCGCTTCGGCGTGGAGAAGAAAGGCGGTGCGGCATGAAACAGGGAAACGGACGTTACATTCTGCGGCTGACCATCGTCCTGCTGCTCATCACCGTCATCACGGCGGCGCTGCTGGGCCTGGTCAACCAGGTCACGGCAGATAAGATCGCCGAGATCAAGGCGCAGAAAACGGCGGACGCCATGGCCCAGGTGCTTGCGGCGGACGCATACACAGAAATCACAGACTATCGCGACGACACCGGCCTCATTGATTCGATGTACCAGGCCGGGGATGTGGGCTATGTCCTGCAGGCGACCTGCTCCGGCTCCCAGGGGATGATCACCCTGATGGTCGGCGTCGGGACGGATGGCAATGTCACCGGCATCTCCATCATCGACCAGAGCGAGACGCCGGGCCTGGGCGCGGTCTATGCCCAGAACAGCGAAAAGGGCTCCCGCTTCCGCGACAGCTTCCAGGGCAAGGGCCAGGATCTGACGACTGCTGATGTTGATTACATCAGCGGCGCGACGGTCTCTGCCAATGCCATCTGCACCGCCGTCAACGCGGCGACGGCCTGCGTGGCCGCCTATCAGGGATAAGGAGGGGCGTTTATGAAGTTCAAACAACAGTTAAAAGACGGCCTCCTGCGTCAAAACCCGGTGCTGGCGCAGCTGCTGGGCATGTGCTCGACGATGGCCATTACGACGACGCTGTTCAACGGCATCGGCATGGGCATTTCCGTCACGATTATTCTCATCTGCTCGAATATCGCCATTTCCGCACTGCGGAAGGTAATCCCCAATAAGATCCGTATCGCGTCGTATATCGTCGTGATCGCCGGATTTGTCACGATGGTCGATCTGCTGCTGCAGGCGTATCTGCCGAGCTTGTCCGAATCGCTGGGCGTGTTTATCCCCCTGATCGTCGTCAACTGCATCATCCTTGGCCGGGCGGAGGCGTTTGCCTCGAAGCACGGCGTACTGGAGTCCGCGGCCGACGGCCTGTGCCAGGGCATCGGCTACACGGCGGCGCTGGTCATCATGTGCATCATCCGGGAATTCCTGGGCAGTGGTACGTTTGGCGCGGGCGTGATCTCGGCCGACGGCGTGCGCATCCTGCCGGAGGCGTACCCGGCGCTGATGATGATCCTGCCGGTGGGCGGCTTCCTGACCCTGGCGTGCCTGATCGCCTTTAGCCAGTGGCTGACAAAGAAGCTGGAAGCCAGAGAAGCGAAGAAGGAGGTGCAGGCATGAGCTTGGTAACATCCCTGCTGTCGATCTCCGTCGGCGCGATCTTGGTGGAGAACTTTATTTTCTCCCAGTTTTTGGGCATCTGCCCCTTTATGGGCGTCTCGAAAAAGATGGATACGGCCCTGGGCATGGGCGTGGCGGTCACCTTCGTCATGGCCATCGCCTCGGCGGTGACCTGGGTCGTCAATGCGTATTTCCTGGACCCGGCCACGAGCGTCCTGGGCGTCGATCTGCAGTTTATGCAGACGGTGGTGTTCATCCTCGTCATCGCTGCGCTGGTGCAGCTGGTCGAAATGTTCCTGCAGAAGATGGTACCGGCCCTGTACCAGGCGCTGGGCATCTATCTGCCGCTGATCACGACGAACTGCGCCGTGCTGGGCGTGGCGCTGCTGAATATCCAGCGGGCGTATAACTTCATTGAATCTGTGGTCTATGGCCTGACCGGCGGCTTGGGCTTTTTGGTCGCCATCGTGCTCTTCGCTTCCGTCCGGGAGCGGACGGCGGACGCCAAATGCCCTGAGAGCTTTTCCGGGTTCCCCATCGCGCTGATCTCTGCCGGTTTGCTGGCGCTGGCGTTTATGGGCTTCTCAGGTATGAAGATTTTCTGAGGAGGTAGGGCAAAATGAGTTTAGTTTATGCAATTGCGGTCCTGGGCGTGCTGGGCGCTGTGTTCGGCCTGGTGTTGGCGGTGGCGTCCAAGGTATTTGCCGTCGAGACCGATGAGCGGCTGGAGCCGATGATCGAGGCGCTGCCCGGCGCCAACTGCGGCGGCTGCGGCTATTCCGGCTGCGCGGCTTATGCGCAGGCCGTCCTGGAGGGCAAGGCAAAGATCGGCCTGTGCGCCTCCGGCGGCGACGCTTCCGCCCAGGCGATGGCCAAGATCATGGGCGTCGAGGCGGCAAAGGTCGAGCGCCGCGTGGCGATGGTCATGTGCCGCGGCATCGATGCCAAGCAGAAGGCCCATTATGACGGCATTCAGGACTGCATCGCGGCGGCAAAGGTCGCCGGGAAAGGTCCTATGACCTGCGAATTTGGCTGCCTGGGCTTCGGCACTTGTTTGAAGGCCTGCAAATACGGTGCGCTGTCGCTGAAAAACGGCCATGCATTTATTGACGCAGATCGCTGCGTCGGCTGCATGAGCTGCGTGGCGGTCTGTCCCCGGCACGTGATCACGCCGGTGCCGTATGAGGCGGATATCGTCGTCGCCTGCAACAGCCACGCCAAGGGTGTAGCTGTGACAAAGGGCTGCAGCATCGGCTGCCTGGGCTGCGGCAAGTGCGAGAAGATCTGCCCCAACGATGCGATCCATGTCGTCGATAATCTGGCGCAGATCGACTATTCGAAGTGCGTCTCCTGCGGCCTATGCGCAGAGCACTGCCCGCGGCATCTGATCTCGGACGCCAACCTGCGGCAGGATATGGACCTGGCAGAGGCCAGAGCAAGATAACAGAAGCAAAACCCCCGACGTCTGCTGCATGGCAGGCGTCGGGATTTGCTTTTTTATGCGAAAAAAAGACGGATATCCTGCGATTTTCTCTGGAAATAGCGCCGAAAATGGAAAAAAACAGTTGACATTGGCTAATATTGTGCTAGAATGCTATCAGATGTGGTCTAATGCAAGATGAGCACAAATAGACCTACTCTGATATTTTATTCTGATGGAGGAGAAGAAATGAAAAAGTTTTTGGCAATGCTTCTGGTCCTGACGCTGACGCTGGCTCTGCTGGCAGGCTGCGGCGCACCGGCGGCAGACAAGGGCAGCGAAGGTTCTGAACCGGTCGAGCCGGCACAGACGGACGCAACGGATAACGGCGACAGCGCAGAGCCTGTCACCCTGAAGGTCGGCCTTATGGGCACCTCGACGAAGCCCGTCGGCGTCCTCGTGGCGGACAAGCTGGGCTACTTCGCCGAAGAAGGCGTTGACGTTCAGTTTGAGAAGGTCTCCAGCATGAACGACGCTTATCTGGCGGTCTCCACTGGCGATTTGGACGTTTACCTGTTCAGCAGCACGGCTGCTGCGACGTTCATCAGCCAGGGCACGACGACCCTGCGCGTCTTCGGCGGCACCGCTGCAGAAGGCTCTGAGATCATGGCCCCCGCAGGCAGCACCCTTTCCCTGAAGTCCGCCCAGGACTTTGTCGGCCTGAAGGTCGGCTGCTTCATGGCGGAGACGGGCCAGATGGTCCTGAAGAATTACCTCAAGGAGCAGGGCCTGACCATCGGCCAGATCGGAGAGGATGTGGACGTTCAGTTTGGCTACTACAGCGATACCAACGGCGGTATCGAAGCCTGCAAGAACGGCGAGTATGACATCGTTTTGACGAACTCTTCCCTGGGCTACTATGCCGAGAAGATGGGCGTCGACGTTGTCGCCCGGGTCTCCGACTTTGTGCCGGTTTACCCCTGTTGCCGTCAGACCTGCAACGAGACGACCTACAACGAAAACTTTGACGCGCTGGTGAAGTTTGAAATGGCTGCCCTGCGCGGCTATGAGTACAGCCAGCAGCATGAGGAAGAGACGCTGGACATCCTGGTCGACTACTCCGGCGAGGACCGCGACTTCCTGCAGGCCCAGATCTACGGCACCGATTCCTACACCCCGGCCATGCGCCTGAGCTTGGATCCGGATAAGGACGCCTGCATCGACTTCTACAACGCCATGATGAATCTCGGTGAGATCGAGGATACGGTGGAGGTCGACTGGAGTGACTATGTCGTCAGCGATGTCTACGGCACCGCCCTCAAGAATCTAATGGAGCGTGAGCCGGATAACACCTTCTGGACTGACCTGGAAGCTTACTTCGAAGCGCACAATAGCTAAGCGCTGCGGCTATGGCAAAGCTTTCGTTATCTCACGTGCGCTTTTGCTATGGCCAACAGGGCCAGTGCTTCCGGGCGCTGGACGATCTGAATATCACCATTGAGGAAGGCGAGTTTATCTGCATCCTGGGCCATTCCGGCTGCGGTAAAACGACCCTCCTACGGCTGCTCTCCGGCCTGCAGGACCCAACCGCGGGGACCGTCCTTTTGGACGGCCGCCCGATGGCCGGGCCGGGGCCGGATCGAGCAGTCGTCTTTCAGAATTACGCCCTGTTTCCATGGATGAGCGCAAAGAAAAACGTACAGTTTGGCATCCGGCAGGCGCGGCAGGAGTTGCCCAAGGCAGAGGTCGCGGCGCTGGCGATGGAGTATCTGACCAAGGTTGAGATGGCCGATGCGGCGGATAAGTACCCCTACCAGCTCTCCGGCGGGATGCGGCAGCGGGTGGCCATCGCCCGGGCCCTGGCCATGGACGCCGATATTCTGCTGTTGGACGAGCCCTTCGGCGCGCTGGACGCCAAGATCCGCCTGGAACTGCAGCAGCTGCTGGAGCAGCTCTGGTGCAGCGGCGAAAAGCGCAAGACGGTGATCTTCGTCACCCATGATATCCGCGAGGCGGTCCAGTTGGCAAGTCGGATCCTGTTTATGGCCCCGGGGAAGATCGTCGCGGACATCCCGGTGGACCTGCCCCGGCCGCGGCAGCAGCTGCTGGGCGAGGGCGCGCAGATGCGCAAGCAGCTGCAGGACCGCTTGTTGCAGCTATTTTACGACACGGACGGGACGGAGGCGACGGATGAAGGCTGAGGGCAGAAGGCTGATACTGGTGCATCTTTTGCTGCTGGTATTGCTGTATGAAATTATGTTTGTCCCCAACCAGCGGACGACGGTGCGGGACTATGACGCGCTGCTGGTCGGCATCGCGGTGATCGAGGTGCTGTTCCTCTTCGCCCTCTGGTACTGCAAGCGCCGGGGAACGCTGTCCACGGGGCCGTTTGATATTATCCTTGCTGTCTGGCTGCTGATGATCGTCTGGGAGCTGACGACCTCTGTGCTGAACGTGGCTCACCCGGTGCTGGTGCCCTGCCCGGAAAATGTCTTTGACACCTTCCGGAAGCAGTGGAGCCTGCTTCTGCTGAACGTGGGCTATTCCATGGAGCTGCTGCTTTTGGGCTTTGCTCTGGGGCTGACGGCGGCGGTGCTGCTGGGCCTGGTAGCAGGCTGGGTGCCCCGGATCCGGGCGTTTGCCTACCCCATTGCCAATGTCATGGCGCCGATCCCGGCCATCGTGATCTCGCCGTATCTGGTGGCGCTGATGCCGACGTTCCGCAGCGCCTCCTTGGTCGTTATCATCCTGGGCATCTTCTGGCCGACGTTTCTTACCACGGTCAACCGGGTGCAGAATATGGAGGTGCAGATTCTCGACTCGGCCCGGACACTGCAGCCCAGCACGATGACGATGCTGACGCGTATCCTGCTGCCGTATATCCTGCCCGGCGTGATCTCCGGGCTGCGGGTCTCAATGACGACGTCGCTTTTGATGCTGAACTTTGCCGAGCTTATGGGCGCGACCCACGGCATGGGCTATTACGTGCAGAACAGCATCACCTATGCCAACTACACCCATGCGGTGGCGGGCATTTTTGTCATCGGGATCGTCGTGACGATTCTGAATTTCCTGGTGGGAAAGCTGCAAAAGTGGGCCATCCGCTGGCATTGACCGGTGCTGGGAAAGAATAAAAAGTAAAAATACCGGCCAGTGGCGCCTGTCTGGCGGCCATTGGCCGGTTGACTTTTTTCTCGGTTTCGGCTATGCTAGCACTAAACACAACTTTTGTATGAAGGAGATGTGATTGTTTTGCGGGTGATTGATATTGAAAACATAATCTATAATATGCGCAACGAGACGCAGTTTGTCCTGCGCTGCGAAGAGGTATTCCACGATAAAATCAGCGCAGCTGCAGCGACAATTCTGGAGAACCGAAAGGCAAAGCCGATGGTAGCGTTAACTGGTCCCTCTGGTTCCGGCAAGACGACGACGGCTATGCGCCTACAGGTTTACCTGGAGAACCTGGGGGTCAAGGTCTGTCGGTTAAGCATGGATAATTTCTTTCTGCCCCTGGAGCAGCGTCCACCGGAGTTGACGGACTGGGAGTCGCCCCAGTGTGTCAACTGGGAGATGCTTCTGTCTGTTGTTGAGCAGCTGAAGGATGGGAAATCGGTGGAGACACCTTGGTACGACTTTGTCCATGGAACGACGGGCGGCTGGCGGACAATGCAAGGAGATCGGGAGGCGGTCATTATCGTCGAGGGTCTCCATATGCTCAATCCAATCATCTTTGACCGTATTCGCAGCCAGGCCAGCGGCATTTATGTTGCGCCCCGGACACGCATTATTACGACGCAGGATCGCGTTGTGCGCCCGGAGCAGTTGCGGGTGGCCCGGCGGCTTATCCGGGACTACAATACCCGGGGCTACGACCTGCGCAAGACCATCGAGCGGGCGCATAATGTTGATCGCGGCGAGGTCCAGTATATCGCGCCCTATAAGTCAAATGCCGGCATCCATATCGACACGTTCCATGACTATGAGCCCTGTATCTTGGCTCGGTATCTCAAAGAGATTCCGTCTTGGTCTCAGGAACTGCCACCGGAATATATGACCGAGCTTGGCTTAGGAGATCTTCTGCAGGTTGTCGACAGTGTGCCGCCACTGCATACGCCGTACGTGCCGCGGGACTCTATTGTCCGGGAATTTGTCGGCGGTAGTTGTTTTACCTATTAAAGTACCTTTCAAGTGTGGGACCGCACTGGGCAGCGCAGGAGATGTGAGCGCACCCGGTGGGAGCGTTACCGTTTACGGGCGCCGGCTCCGCCGGCGCCCGTAAATATTGCGCTTTTCAGAATAGGCTTATTCCCTGTGGAAGTTTTGATGAAAAATACGACTGCATGAGAAAAAAATATGGTCAAGTTGCCATCTTTACATTACTACTTTACCGTGGTAAACTACTAACGCAATAGAAAAACAGCGCGGGAGAAGGAAAACCGCGCGGAACGGAGAAAATGGAACATGAAAAAGATTCTTGCAATGCTGCTGACCATCGCAATGCTGGCCTGCCTGTTTGCCGGCTGCGGCAATTCTGACAAATCGAATGACGGCTCGACCCCCGGCAGCGACGCCGCCCCGGGCGCCGATGTGACCGCGGCCTCGGACTACGAAGAGCTCCAGGCCAAGGGCACCATGGTCGTCGGCATCACCGACTTTGCCCCGATGGACTACCGGGACGACAACGGTGAGTGGACCGGCTTTGACGCGGAGCTTGCCCGCATGGTCGCCTCCCAGCTGGGTCTGGAATGCGAATTCATCGAGATCGACTGGGACAACAAGATCCTCGAGCTGGAGTCCAAGTCCATCGACTGCGTTTGGAACGGCATGACGCTGACGGACGAAGTCCTGAACGCGATGGAATGCACCGATCCCTATCTGGTCAATGCCCAGGTCGTCGTCATGAAGTCGGATAAGGTCGCCGATTACGCCGATGTGGACGCCATGAAGGATCTGGCAGTTGCCGTCGAGTCCGGCTCCGCCGGCGACGAGACCGCGACGAACAACGGCTTCACGAATGTCACGAAGGTCACCGCGCAGTCTGACGCGCTGATGGAAGTCGCTTCCGGTACAGCGGACGCCTGCATCATCGACCTGACCATGGCCAAGGCCATGACCGGCGACGGCACCAGCTACGCGGACCTTTCCATTGCGGCAGAGATGGACCGTGAGGAGTACGGCATCGGCTTCCGCAAGGGCTCCGATATGGCGCAGAAGGTCAATGACATCATCGCTTCTCTGAAGGATGACGGCACCCTGCAGGAGCTGGCGGACAAATACGGCCTGTCCCTGATCGACTGAGCCTGAAAAGCGCGGCTTCTATCAAAGAAATAATCCCCGGTCCGGCGCTGCCGGGCCGGGAAAAGCGCCGGGGCAGCCCGGCAGCGGGCAGCGTGCCGGGATTTTAGCGGCACGCTGTGCGTGTGTTTTATACCGCTGCGCAGGCGGCGGAAGAAATAGAGAGGTATGAAACTATGGTTTGGTCTGTAACTGCGTCGCTGCTGGAAGGCTTCGGTATGACGCTGAAAATTTTCGGCTTGACGCTGGCGTTTGCCATCCCCCTGGGGCTGCTGATCGCCTTTGGCTCGATGAGCCGCTTTAAGCCGCTGAAATGGCTGGTCGATGGCATCGTCTGGATCATCCGCGGGACGCCGCTGATGCTGCAGCTGATCGCCATTTATTATGGGCCTGGCCTGGTGCTGGGCAGCCAGTGGTGGGGCACCGGTAACCAGGGCCGCTTTGTCGCGGTGCTGGTGGCGTTTGTGCTGAATTATTCCTGCTATTTCTCCGTCATCTATCGGGGCGGCATCGAGGCAATCCCCAAGGGGCAGTACGAGGCGGCCCAGGTCCTGGGCATGACAAAATCCCAGGCCTTTTTCCGCGTGATCCTGCTGCAGGTCGTCAAGCGCATCGTCCCGCCGATGTCCAACGAGATCATCACTCTGGTGAAGGATACGTCTCTCTCTCGCGTCATTGCCTGCTATGAGATCATCTGGAACGCCCAGGTCTATATCAAGTCCAACGGGCTGATCTGGCCGCTGTTCTACACCGGCGTGTTCTATCTGCTGTTCAACGGCATTCTGACGGTCTTCTTCGGCTGGCTGGAACGCAAGATGTCGTATTTCCGTGTCTGAGGAGGGGCGTTATGGCGGTATTGGAAGTAAAAAATATCCACAAGAGCTTTGACGGCGCGACCGAGGTCCTGCAGGGCATCGACTTCTCCCTGGAGCAGGGCGAGGCCATTGCCATCATCGGCTCCTCCGGCAGCGGCAAGACGACGCTGCTGCGCTGCATCAATTTCCTGGAGACGCCCGATCAGGGCCGGGTGATCGTCAATGGCAAGGTCATTTTCGACGCGGCGGACCCGGCCACGCAAAAAGAGAGCGAGATCCGGAAAAAGCGGCTCTCCTTTGGGCTGGTGTTCCAGAACTTTAATCTCTTCCCCCAGTACACGGCAATCCAGAACGTTATGCTGGCCAGCCAGCTGCTGGCAAAGGAGCGGGCGGATTATAAGCAGAATAAGAAGGCGATTTTAGAGGAGATCCGGCGCGATGCGGTGCAGCTTCTCGAAAAAGTCGGCCTGGCAGAGAAGCGGGACCTCTATCCCCATCAGCTCTCCGGCGGGCAGCAGCAGCGGGTGGCCATCGCCCGAGCGCTGGCGATGCACCCGGATATTCTCTGCTTCGACGAGCCGACCTCAGCGCTGGACCCGGAGCTGACCGGGGAGGTCCTGCGGGTCATCCGCGGCCTGGCAGAGCAGAAGACGACGATGCTGATTGTTACCCATGAGATGGCCTTTGCCCGGGATGTGGCGGACCGGGTCATCTTTATGGACGGCGGCGTTGTCGTAGAGCAGGGCCCGTCCCGGGATGTGATCGAGCACCCCCAGCAGGAACGTACCCGCCAATTCCTGGCCCGCTACGCAGAAAATGAGCATTGAAAAAATCAAATGGAAAATATACAAAAGCGGCGCACTGCAGAAATGCAACGCGCCGCTTTTGCGGTCATACGGGCTACTGGCCCGTCATAATACTTAGAATGGTTTGGTCGGTTTGCAGCATGCCTTCTTTGGCCAGGGTGCCGATGTTGGCAATGGTGCTGTCGACCCCGGCGGCGACGATGCCTTCGCCCTGCTGGAATTCCCGGTGATGCAGATACATCCGGTAGCCCATGATCCCGGCGTCCACCGCAGCGGCGATCTTGGCTGCGCACGAGGGCTTTGCGCCGTCGCAGATCGTACCGGAGAGGATCGCCACGGCGTTGACGACGGTATGCGCCACAGCAGTGAAGCCGCCGCCCAGCAGGTAGCAGATGCCTGCGCCCGCGCCGACGCCTGCGGAAATGGCGCCGCAGTACGCAGAGAGGCGGCCGATGCCTGTCTTTTGATGGATGGTGATAAGGTCGGAGACCGCCAGGGCCCGGTAGAGCTGCTCCTTCGTCGCGCCGATGCGCTCGGCGTAGCGGTAGACCGGCATGGAGGCGGTGATGCCCTGGTTGCCGGAGCCGGAGAGGATGACAACGGGCATTTCGCAGCCGCTCATGCGGGCGTCGGACCCGGCGGCGGCCCAGGCTTTGGCTTCCTGCTTGATATCGTCGCCGTAGTCCTCCCGTAGAATTTTGCCGATCTGAGCGCCCCAGTTGCCCCGCAGGCCCTCTTCCGCGATGGCGGCATTATACTGCACCTGCCGCTCCAGGACCGGCGTAATGCGCTCAATGGGGACGGTATCGGCAAAGCGGATAATGTCCTCGACATTTAGGCAGCGCTTGTCCGTCAGGTGCTCGTCGGCGGCGTCGACCACCGGCTGCTCCAGCAGGACCTCACCGTCCTTGGCCAGGTAAACGATATTCGTGTGATTGTTTGTGATGCGGACGCAGGCGCTATGGCCGTCGTTTGTCGTGCCGGTGATTTGGATATCCAGCAGGCAGGGCGACTGGCCGCAGGCGACGTGGATGGGCACGGACTGCAAAAATGCCGTGATGGCGGGCTGCTGCGCTTCCGTCACATCGGCGATGACCTGCAGTTCTTTCTCGGCGTCCCCGGCGACGATGCCGACGGCGATGGCGGGCTGAATCCCCTTCTGGCCGCCGGTATTGGGGACGACGACACTTTTGACATTCTTCAGAATATTCCCGCTGACCGTGGCCGAGACTTCGTCCGGCAGACGGCCCAGCAGGGCGCGCATTTTTGCGGCGCAGTAGGCAATGGCGATGGGCTCGGTGCAGCCGGTGGCCAGCACGAGCTCCTCCTGCAAAATGGAGATATAGTTTTCGTAAATTCGATCGTCGAGCATAGTGTTCACCTCATAAGGCAGATGCCAGCGCCGGCAGCTTGGAAAAAGCGCCGGGCGGCGGCATAAAATTCTCTTACTGTTTATTATAAGTGTTTTTTTGCAGCTTGCAAGCGGGTAGTACAATCCTGCATCTCCCTGCGAGATGCTATGATATGCCCGGCGGGCGGGAAAGGAAGAGGCGGATGCGGGGAAGCATATATTATTCTGCCAGGCCGCGGCGGGGCTTGGCACTGCTTCTGGCGTGCGCGCTGCTGGGCAGCGTGGGCGGTATTGCCGGGCAGGCGGTCCGGGACGGTGCAGGGGCGGCACTGACGCCGGCCCAGGTCTATGCCCAGCAGGCGGGGGCCGTGGTCGGAATCGTCAATGCCCCGGCGGGGCAGACGCATGGGCGGGCCAGTGTGGGCAGTGGGTTTGTCGTCTCCGGTGACGGGTATATCATCACAAATTATCACGTTGTTGCCGGGGCGCAGGCACTGCAGGTCTCCCTGCAGGATGCGGCCTATCCGGCGGCGCTGGTCGCCTACGCGGCCGACAGCGATGTCGCTGTGCTCAAGATCCAGGCGACAGGATTGCAGCGGGTCCGCTTGGGTGATTCGGACGCGCTGGCTGTCGGCGACCAGGTCGCGGCCATCGGAAATCCGCTGGGGGAGCTGACATATACCATGACAGTGGGGTATATCTCCGCCCGGAACCGGGCGGTGACGACAGAAGGCGCGCAGATTGCGATGCTCCAGACGGACGCGGCCATCAATGCCGGTTCCTCCGGCGGGCCGCTGTTTGATATGCAGGGGCGTGTCGTTGGGATCACGACGGCCAAGTATTCCGGCCAGACCAGCAGCGGCGCGGCCATTGAAGGGATCGGCTTTGCAGTGCCCATCAATACGGCCAAGGCCCTGCTGCGCCAGCTGCCCGGGTATATGGCGCAGGCGTCCGGCCTCTAGATGGGAAAACAGGGAAGATAAAAAAGTGCCCATGTCCGGGGCGCGGACATGGGCCAGAGGAGAAAGAGGAGGTATGTAATTTGCTTAGTCTCCTTCGATCATCCGGTAGCCGACGCCGACTTCGGTGAAGATATAGGCGGGGCTGGCCGGATTCTCTTCAATTTTACGGCGGATGTTGGCCATATTGACTCGTAGGATCTGGTTATCCGCCTTTGCGCCGGGGCCCCAGAGCTCCCGGATGAGGAAATCATACGTCAGGACCTTCCCGGCGTACATGCCGAGGAGGGAGACGAGCTTGTATTCATTCTGGGTCAGGTGGACGTCCTTGCCATCCAGGAAGACCCGGTGCTTATCGTAATCAATGGCCAACTTCCCAGCTTTGAAGACGCCGGTCTGGGCCAGACGGTCGTTCTCCAGCCGGGTGCGGGTATGGCGGATGGCAGTCCGGATGCGGGCCAGCAGCTCCGCGGAGCCGAAGGGCTTTGTGATATAGTCATCCGCGCCGGCGTCCAGGGCTTCGACCTTGTCCCGCTCGTGGGTGCGGGCGGAGACGACCATCACCGGCAGCCGGGACCAGCTGCGAATCGTCCGCAGGATCTCCATGCCGTCCATATCCGGCAGGCCGAGGTCCAGGATGACCAGGTCCGGGCAGTGGGATGCGATCATGGTCCTGGCCTGCTGGCCAGTGCGGGCGACCAGAACATCGTAATGATTGGCCGTCAGCATCGCGGCCATAAAATTGCTGATGCCCTGTTCGTCCTCGACGATGAGAATTTTGTCCTTGATTGTCATATATGCTTACACCTCCAAAGGCAAGGTGAATTGGAATCGTGCGCCGCCCTCCGGGCGGTTTTCCGCGGTCAGGCAGCCGCCATGGGCGCGGACGATGGCGAGGCAAACGGAGAGCCCGATGCCCATGTTGCGCCGCCCACCATCCTGGCTGCGGTCGTCATGGGTGAAGTAGCCGTCAAACAGCTTGGGCATGGCCTCCCGGGAGATCCCGGCGCCGTTGTCGGTCACCTGGAACAGGGCGGCGTCGCCGGAGTTGGTGACGTCGATTTGAATTTCCGTGGTATGCTTCCCGTGCAGGGCGGCGTTTTCCAGCAGATTTAAAAGCACCTGCTGGATCAGGATCGCGTCCATCGGGACCATCAGCAAGGTCTGCGGGACATGGACCGTCGTCTCGATGCCGGGAAAGCGCTTTTTGAATTTCTGCACAGCGGAGCTGACAATCTCTTCCGCTGCTTCCATGTCCTTGTGCAGGCTGGTGGGTTCATCGCCGATGCGGGTGACGAGCAGCAGATTCTCGACGACGCCCAGAAGCCACTGGGCTTCGTCGCGGACGTCCTGCATGAGTTCATTTTTTGTCTCCGGCGGCAGGGCTTGGTCGTTATCCAGCACGGCGTTCGTCGCGCCGATGATCGACGTCAGCGGAGTGCGCAGATCGTGGGAGACGGCCCGCAGCAGGTTGCCGCGCATTTTTTCCTTCTCCGCTTCGGCCCGGACCTTTTCCTGCTGCTTGAGCTGCGTTGTCATCGCGCCGACGATGATGGCGACGGTGATCATGACGAGGAAGGTCAGGGGATAGCCGGAGATCGTGAAATTCAGGGAGAAATAGGGGTAGGTGAACATGTAATTGACGCCGACGACGCCGATCACAGAGGAGACCAGCCCGTAGAGGTACCCGTTGGTATACCGGGAGACAAAGATAACGGCGGTCTCGAAAATCAGGGCGGCATAGACGTCGCCTTCGCTGAGGATCCGCAGCAGGCTGCAGAGCAGCATAGCCAGGGAGAGGATCCCAATGCAGATGAGCGTGTCCCGCCGGGAGGTAGGAAAGAGCTTGCGTGCCGTTTTCCAACGCATGGAAAACAACCCCCTTGCAGTTTTGTTATTCCGGCGCAGTGCCGCGCATCGCACCATCCTGCAATGCTACATCTATCATACCACAGTCAGGCGTAAAAATGTTGTTAAGAAATGTTATTCCGGCTGAAAACCGGCCCAAATCGACACAGCGCCCATGGCGACAGTGATGACGCAGCAAAGCACGGTCAGGATCGTCATTCCGTTTTCCTCCTTCACGCCGGGCAGCCCGGCTTTTTTCGCAAGTATAGCAAAAAGGCCGGCGGGAAGGCAAGGGAACGCCGGGAACCTTGGCAGCGCATTGACGGGCTGCCTGGCGTTCTTAGCACCGCCTTAACGGAATACACGATGGAAGAAACCGGCAAGGCCGCTGCACCTTACTCTGGTGCAGCGGCCTTGCCGGTTTCTTTAAGACAGGGCCCGCTTCATGGCGGGCTTGTTGAGATTGATCCGCTCCTGGAAGAGAACCTGGCCGTCTGCAGTGACGGTCAAGTGGGCGACGCACAGGTCGCCGGTCTTGGCACCGTCCAGCGCCGTCCAATCTGCGGCGACATCCTGCGCCGTCAGCGCGGTGGAAGATTGGAAGGTGAAGGTCTGCGCCGCGGCGATCTGATTGGGAGAGGACGTTGTGACGGTGACAGTCTCGCCCGCCTGGGTGATGGTGATGGTATAATCGCCGTTTTGCAGGGTGCAGACGGTCGTCTCCCCGTCTTCTGCGCTGCCGCAGGCGGCAAGGCCGCAGCAGAGGGCTGCCAGCAGGAGGGAAAAAATCAGGTGGGTCAATCGTTTTTGCATCGTCGTCACGCTCCTTTGGAAAAATCACGTTTCTGCCTCCAGTATAGCAGAGCGGACGCGATTTGTCACGCGTAGCGGCCGACGATAATGCTGGAATTTTGCCCGCCAAAGCCCAGGGCGTTGGACATGGCGGCGTTGATCTCCCGCCGCAGCGGCGTGGGGCCGACGATGGCCAGTGGCTCGCTTGCCTCGTCCTGCGCGGTGAAGTGCAGCGTTGGCGGCAAGAGCCCTGACCGGATGGCCTGGATGCAGGCGATGCACTCGGTGATGCCGCCTGCACCCATCATATGCCCCGTGGCGCCCTTCGTGGAGCTGACGGGGACGGCATAGCTGCCGAAGACCTGGGCGATGGCCTTTGTCTCAGCCAGGTCGCCTTTGATCGTGGCAGTGCCGTGGGCGTTGACATAGCCGATGTCCGCCGGTGCAAGACCGGCCTGCTGCAGCGCCAGGCGCATACAGGCTGCCGCACCCGCTCCTTCCGGATGGGGGGAGACGACGTGGAACGCGTCGGTATTATTGCCCCAGCCCAGCAGGCGGGCAAAGATCTCTGCGCCGCGGGCCTCGGCGTGGTCCCTGGTCTCAAGGATCAGCGCGCCGCCGCCCTCCCCAGTGACAAAGCCGTCGCGGCTTGCGTCAAAGGGGGCGCTGTGGCCGGAGCGGGAGAGGGCGCCAGCCCGGCCCAGGCTCTGGAAGAACAGCGGGTTGACCGTCGATTCGCCGCCCATGCAGACGATGGCGTCCGCCGCGCCGGACTGCAGCAGCAGTGCCGCCGTCGTGATGGCGTCGCCGCCGGAGGAGCAGGCTGTGCTGACGGTCAGGCTCGGGCCGGTGATCTTGTGGTCGATGGCAAATTGCGCTGCGGCGATATTGCCCATGATCTTTGTCATAAAGCGGGGGCCGACGGATTTGTGCGCCAGGCTGGCGGCCTCCTGGGTCTGGCCGATGCAGGTCAGGCCCGCCAGAGCGGTGCCCATGACGATGCCACAGCGGTCGTCCGGGACCAGGCCGCTCATCGCCAGCGCTTCGTTGGCGGCGACGTAGGCGAACTGCATAAAGCGGTCCAGGTCTGTCGCCAGGCGGCCCGGCAGCAGGGCGGCGGCGTCAAAATCCGCAACCTGCGCCGCTGCGTGGACCTGCAGGGCTGAGGTATCAAACGAGGTGACCGGCCCGATCCCACAGCGGCCTGCCAGCAGGCCATTCCAAAATTCCGCCACACCGATGCCGACAGGCGTCACAGCGCCCATCCCGGTGATCACGATCTCTCGTTCCATTTGCACTGCGCCCCCTTAGACCTGCTGGAAGGCCAGGCAGGCATTGTGACCGCCGAAGCCCAGGGAGGAGGAGAGGACCAGGTCCACATCCGCCCGGCGGGCGGTCAGCGGGATATAGTCTAGGTCACAGGCCGGGTCCGGCTGCTCCAGGCCGATGGTCGGCGGCAGCATCCCGGTCTGCAGGGCCAGGACGGAGGCGACGGCTTCCGCCGCACCGGCTGCGCCCAGCATATGGCCGGTCATGGATTTCGTGGAGCTGATGAGCGCCTTGCGGGCAAGTGTTTCGCCCAGGGCTTTTTTAATGGCCAGGGTCTCGGCCTTGTCGTTCAGGGGCGTGCCGGTGCCGTGGGCGTTGATGTAGATGCGGGGGGAGTCGTTGTGGGCCTCGCGCCAGGCGTCGTAAATGGAGCGGGCGCCGCCTTCGGCGTCCGGGTCCGGGGCCGTCATATGATAGGCGTCGCAGGTCATGCCGTACCCGGCCAGCTCCGCCAGGATGTTTGCCCCGCGGGCCTTGGCGTGGTCGTAGGATTCCAGGACCAGCGCCCCGGCGCCTTCGCCCATGACAAAGCCGCTGCGGCGGCTGTCAAAGGGTAGGCTGGCAAGCTTGGGGTCATCCTTCGTCGAGAGGGCCTGCATATTGGTAAAGCCCGCCAGGGCGATCTCATTGATGGCCGCTTCTGCGCCGCCGGCCAGCATGACGTCGGCATAGCCGTGGCGGATGGCGCGCATGGCCTCGCCGATGGCGTTATTGCCCGAGGCGCAGGCGGTCACCAGCGGCATAGCAGGGCCCTTGCAGCCAAAGCGGATGGCGATCAGGCCGGAAGCCATATTGGCGATCATCATCGGGATAAAATACGGCGAGACCCGCCGGGGGCCCTTGTCCCGTAGCTTGTTGTGCTCTGTCAAGAAGGTGCCGATGCCGCCGATGCCGGTGCCCATATAGACGCCCATGCGCTCCGGGGCGACCGTGCCCTGCACGCCGCTCTGGGCCATGGCCTGGCAGGCCGCCGCCATGGCGTATTGGCTGTAGAGGTCAGCGTGGGCAGCCTCCATTTTATCCATATACTGCAGAGGGTCAAAGTCCCGCACCTGGGCGGCGAGCTTGACCTTGAAGGCTGTGGGATCAAAGCGGTCGATGGGACCGATGCCGCATTTGCCCTGCAGCAGGTTGTTCCAGAAGGTATCGACATCGCAGCCAAGCGGGCTGATGATGCCCATGCCGGTGATGACAACGCGTTGGGTCATAGTTTTGTCTCCTTTTCCTGTTCTGCGCGGAAAAACTGCGCCCAGGCGTCAAAAAAGTCGGGCGCAGCCTTTTTCAGACTGACCGGGCGGCGGGTCGCAAGGTCCAGAAAGCAATGCTCGCTGGTGCCGGTGGCGGCGCAGACACCGTCGGACGCCCGATAAATTTCATAACGGTATGCGGCGCGGACGCCATTGAACTGGGCCAGCGTCGTGACGATGGACATCCAATCGTCAAAGACCAGCGACTGCCGGTAGCGGCAGCTCACGCCGGTGACGGGCATCAGGATGCCACGGCTCTCCAGGTCCTTGTAGACCAGCCCGGCCTGGCGCATGTATTCCAGCCGCCCCTCTTCCATATAGCGGATATAGTTGGAGTGGTGGACGATGCCCATTTTGTCTGTCTCGTAGTAAAGAACACGGCGGCGATGTGGCAGGATCTCACTCATAGCTGTTCCTCCAAGTCCGCAGTGCCGAGGCGGCGGAAGCGCGCATAGCGCCGCGCCAGCAGGACCTGCGGGTCCAATGCCTGCAGCGCCTGCAGCTTTTGGTGCAGGCCGGTGCGCAGCAGGCGGTAAAAGGCTTCCTTGCCCAGCGCAGCTTCGGGGATGACCTGCTCGATCACGCCGAAGTGCAGGGCGTCGGCCGCCGTCAGCTTCAGGCACGCGGCAGCGTCGGCAGAGCGGGCGGCGTCCTTCCAGAGAATGCTGGCGCAGCCCTCCGGCGAGATGACGGAGTAGATGGCGTTTTCCAGCATCCAGACCTCGTCGGCCACGGCCAGCGCCAGCGCGCCGCCGGAGCCGCCCTCGCCGATGAGAACGGAGAGGACCGGCACCTGCAGACCGATCATTGCCGTCAGATTTTCGGCGATGGCCTGGCCCTGTCCCTGGGTCTCCGCTTCGATATCGCAGCGGGCGCCGGAGGTATCGACAAAGCAGAGGACCGGGCGGTGGAATTTCTCCGCCTGCTGCATCAGCCGCAGGGCCTTGCGGTAGCCTGCGGGGCTGGGCGCGCCGAAATTGCGCTCTAAGCGGGCCTTGGCGTTGTGGCCCTTTTCGATGGCGAGGACCGTCACCGGCATCTCGTCCAGATAGGCCACGCCGCCGACGATGGCGGCGTCGTCGCCGCTGCGGCGGTCGCCGTGCAGCTCAAAAAAGTCGGTAAAAATGCCGTTGATATAATCCAGCCCCGTGGGGCGGTGATTGGCGCGGGCCGCCTTGACCCGCTCGTATGCAGGATTTGTCGCCACAGTCAATCCTCCCTTTCATGCAGCCGCAGCAGCTGCGCCAGCGCCTTTCTCTGGCCGGACCGGGGGACGATGGCGTCCACAAAGCCGTGGTCCAGCAGAAATTCCGCAGTCTGGAAGCCGGGCGGCAGCTTTTTCCGCGTTGTCTGTTCAATGACCCGGGGCCCGGCAAAGCCGATGGTCGCGCCGGGCTCGGCCAGATGAATATCGCCCTCCATGGCGAAGCTGGCGGTCACGCCGCCCGTTGTCGGATGGGTCAGGACGACGAGGTAAAGCAGCCCCGCGTCGCTGTGCCGCCGGACAGCGGCGCTGGTCTTGGCCATCTGCATCAGGGACAAAATGCCCTCTTGCATCCGCGCACCGCCGGAGACAGTATAGCCGACGACCGGCAGGCGGTGCGCCGTGGCATATTCAAAGAGCCGGGTGATCTTCTCCCCGACGACGGTCCCCATGGAGCCCATCATAAAATAGGGGTCCATCACAAACAGGCAGCAGCGCTGCGCGCCGATCATTGCCTCACCGCAGATGACGGCTTCCAATTCGCCGGAGGCGGTGCGGGCTGTCTCCAGCTTTTTGGGGTAGCCGGGAAACTGCAGCAGGTCCCCGGCGCAGAGCCCGGCGTCGTGCTCCTGGAAGCTGTCGGGGTCGACCAGCAGGCTGATGCGCTGGCGGGCGTTGAGCCGGAAGTGATGGCCGCAGTGGATGCAGCAGTTGAAATTGTCCCACAAAAGGCTCAGGGGAATGGCCCGGTGGCAATTGGGGCAGGTCTGGGACGGCTCGTTCTCGTCCTGGCTCACCGGCGCGGGACGGCCGCCTTTTTCCAGTTCATTGGCGGGCTTTTGAAAGAAATTCAAAAATGGAACGGCCACACAATGCACCTCACTTTGCGATAAAATCCAGGTCGTAATCGCCTGTCATAAAGGCGCTGCTGCTGAGCAGCGCGATCTGTTCTTCAATATTATTGGGCACGCCCTCGATCACCAGCTCGCACAGGGCGGCTTTCATCTTGCGCAGCGCCTCCTCCCGGGTGGCGGCAAAGACGATCAGCTTGCCAAGCAGGGGGTCATAATACGGCGTGACGGTGTTGCCGGTGACAAGATACGTGTCAAACCGGACAAAGGGGCCGCCAGAGACATGCAGAAACTCCACCGTACCCGGCGCCCGGGCGTTGATACGGCATTCGATGGCGCAGCCGCCCAGGTCGATGCGCTCCTGGGGGAAGCTCAGGCGCACACCATTAGAGACGCGGATCTGCCACTTGACCAGGTCGATACCCGTCAGGGCTTCCGTGACGGTGTGCTCCACCTGCAGGCGGATGTTCATCTCCATAAAATAGAAATGCCCGGCGCCGTCCAGCAAAAATTCCAGCGTCCCGACACCGACATAGCCCAGCTGCTGCACGGCCTCGCGCGCCTGGCGCAGTAAGGTCTCCCGCTGAGCCGGGGTGATGCCCGGCGAGGGGGATTCCTCGATGAGCTTTTGGTGGTTGCGCTGCACGGAGCAGTCGCGCTCGCCGAGGCAGACGACGTTGCCGTATTCATCAGCCAGAATCTGCACTTCGATATGCCGGGCGGGGTGGATGTACTTTTCCAGGTACACCGCGCCGTCGCCAAAGGCGCTCAGGCTTTCTTTTTGCGCGGATAAAAACGCCGCTTCCATCTGGCCCGGGCTCTCGACGAGCCGGATGCCCCGGCCGCCGCCGCCCATGCAGGCTTTGAGCATGACGGGATACCCAATTTTTTCCGCCGTAGCCCGGGCGGACGCGGCGTCGTGCAGCGTCAGCGCGCCGGGGATGACCGGCAGACCGGCCTGCTGCATCAGCGCTTTGACGGCGGCTTTGTCGCTGAGCATCTGCATATTTAGGGCCGACGGCCCGATAAACGCGATCTGATATTTCTGGCACAGGGCCGAAAATGCCGCGTTTTCCGACAAAAACCCGTAACCCGGGTGGATTGCCTGGGCCCCGGAGGCCAGGGCGGCGCTGAGAATGCGGGCCTGGTCCAAATAGCTTTCGCCGGGCTCTGCCGGGCCGATGCAATAACTCTCATCCGCCAGGGCGACATGCAGCGCCTCGGCGTCGGCCTCGGAATAAACGGCCACGGTGGAGATGCCCATCTCCTTGCAGGCCCGGATGATCCGCACGGCGATCTCGCCGCGGTTTGCAATCAGAATTTTGGAATACACGGTCTACTCCCCTATCACAGCGAAGGAAAAATCGGCCTCCACGCAGCGCTTGCCGCCCACCGTTCCCACGCCCTTGGCAAAATAGAACGGCGGCTTTGCGCGGGTGATCCGGCACTCGGTCTCAAACGTATCGCCGGGACGGACCGGGGCGCGGAAGCGCACGTGGTCGAGCCCAGTGTACATGGGCGTCACATCGCCCACCATCTGCTCTGCCAGCAGCACGCAGCAGGACTGGGCCAGGATCTCGCAGAGCATCACGCCCGGGACGACTGGGTTGCCGGGGAAATGCCCCTGCAGGAACCATTCATCGCCCCGCACCGTATAGCGGCCGCGGGCGCAGTCGTCTTGCCGCTCGGCGCTGTCTAGCAGCAGCATCCCGTCCCGATGGGGCAGGATCTGCATCAATTGCTTCCGATCCATGTGTCAAGCCCTCTCGATCCGGAACAGCACGTGGCCGTAATCGACGACCTGGCCGTTTTCGGCGCAGACCTCTGTGATGACGCCGTCATACTCCGCGACGATTTCGTTCATCAGCTTCATGGCCTCGATCAGGCAGAGCACGTCGCCCTTGTGGATGTTGTCGCCTACTTGGACGAAGGGCGCGGCGTTTTCCGCCGGGGCCCGGTAAAAGACGCCGACCATCGGGCTGCAGATATCCTGGCTAGCCGCGGCCACCGGGGCGGTATCCGCAGCCGTGCTGACTGCGGCGGCCGGGGCGGCCGCCGGGGCAGCGCCCGCGCCTCGCTCTAAGCGCAGGCGGCAGCCCTGTTCTTCGATTTCCAGCGCGCTCAGGCCCAATTCCTGCATCACGCTTGCGTATTTTTTGATCTGTTTTTCTTCCATTGCGGTCTCCTCACGAAATTCTAAGGGGCGAACCTCATACAGAATTTGATAAAATCTTCTTTTCGGGAATTTGCCTCACATTGCCATGCCGCCGTCCACGCAGAAGACCTGCCCGGTGATATAGGCGGCGCCGGGCCCGGCCAGGAAGGCCGCCAGGCTGGCGATATCCGCGGGCGTGCCCATGCGCTTGAGGGGGATGCTGGCAACCAGTGGGTTTGTCTCGTCAAAGTCCTTTGTCATGTCCGTTTGGATAAAGCCGGGGGCGATGGCGTTGCAGGTGATGCCCTTGGCGGCCAGCTCCCGGGCGACGGATTTGGTCAGGCCGATGACGCCCGCCTTCGAGGCGGCGTAGTTTGCCTGGCCCGCGTTGCCCATCACGCCGGCGACGGAGCTGATGTTGATGATGCTGCCGCCCCGGCTGCGCAGCAGCAGCGGGCAGCAGTGGCGGATCATATTGAAGGTGCCCTTCAGATTTGTCGCGATGACGTCGTCAAAGTCGGATTCTTTCATCATGGCGATCAAGCCGTCGCGGTTGATGCCTGCGTTGTTGACCAGGATGCTGGCGCCGCCGAAGTCCTTTTTAATTGCTGCGACGGTCTGCTTGACCTGGGCAAAATCTGAAACGTCGCACTGGTAGCTCCGGGCGCTGACGCCATAGCCTGCACACCGGGCGCAGACCTCTTCGGCCCGGGCTGTATTGCCCGCGTACAGCAGGGCGACGGACGCGCCCTGGGCGGCCAGCGCTTCGGCAATGGCCGCGCCGATGCCCCGGGAGGCCCCGGTGACGATGGCTGTTTTTCCACTCAGCATTGCAATTCCTCCAAGGTTTTGGCCAGGCTCTCCGCGTCCTCGACGTGCAGCGTTTTGGCGGCGCTGTCAGTCTTCTGGATCATGCCGGACAGCGTTTTGCCGGGGCCGAGTTCGACGAAGGTGTCGATCCCCTGCTCCCGCATATGGACGATGATCTGCTTCCAGCGGACCGGGCTGCAGATCTGCCGGGTCAGAAGGTCCCGGTAGTCCCCGGCGTAGGGCCGGGCAGTGTAATCAGAATAGAGCTGCACCCGCGGCTCGTGCAGCGCTGCGTCCTGCAGCACCTGGGAGAAGCCGACGGCAGCGGCAGTCATATACGGCGAGTGGAAACCGCCGCTGACCTTCAGGGGGATCAGGCGGCCGCCTGCCTGCTTGACGTCATCGGCCAGAAGCTTGAGCTCCTCCCGCATGCCTGCCACGGCGACTTGACCGGGGCAGTTGTAGTTGACAGGGTAAATATGCTCGTACCCGGCGCAGAGATATTCCACCGTGGCGTCCTCCAGCTTGACGACGGCGCCCATGCCGCAGTCAGACTGGCTGGCCGCCTGGTGCATCAGTTCACCGCGGCGGCAGACAAGGTGAAAGCCGTCCTCCAGCGTGACGGCGCCGGTGTAGGTCAGCGCGGCGATCTCGCCCAGGGAGAACCCGGCGGCGCACTGGCAGGGGATGGCCTGCAGCGCAGCGGCTGCGGCCAGCTCGACGGCGAACATGCACGGCTGGGTGATGTCTGTCCGGGCCAGGTCCTCGGGCTTGGCAGAAAAGCACTGGTCCAGCGTGCCGGGGCGCAGCTGCTCCAGCCGGTCTAAAACGGCGGCGCTGGCGGCGTTGCTCTCGTAGAGGGAGCGGCCCATGCCGGGGTATTGCGCGCCCTGCCCGGCAAAGACAAAGGCTATCCGATCCATTGCGCTGCCCCCTTCAAAATCGGTTCCGCGCCCTGCATGACTTCGCGGATGATCTCCGCGGCGGGCTGCTCTTTTTTGACCATAGCGGCGATCTGCCCCGCCAGGAAGCAGCCGTTTTGCACGTCGCCCTCCTGGACGGCCTTGCGCAGCGCGCCGGTCGTCATGGCTTCCAGTTCTTTGTCCGACGTCTGGGCGTACTCCGCTTCCGTATAACGGCGCATCAGGGGCGTCCGCAGGCTGCGGACGGGGTGCCCCAGGCGCTTACCGGTGACGGTCGTGGCCAGGTCGCCTGCTTTGAAGAGCTTTTCTTTATAAGTCGGATGGATGCTGCACTCCGTGGCGGACAAGAAGCGGGTGCCAAGCTGCACGCCGCAGGCGCCCAGCATAAAGGCGGCTGCTACGCCGCGGCCATCGGCAATGCCGCCGGCGGCGATGACCGGCAGATCGGTCGCGTCGCAGACCTGCGGCACGAGGACCATCGTCGTCAATTCGCCCACGTGGCCGCCGCTCTCGCCGCCCTCGGCGATCAGGGCTGTGGCCCCGACCCGTGTCATCAGCTTCGCCATGGCGACAGACGCCACGACGGGGATGACCTGGATCCCGGCCTCCTTCCACAGGGGCATATACTTGGCCGGGTTGCCCGCGCCCGTCGTGACGACGGCGACTTTTTCCTCTGCCACGACCTGGGCGACCTCATCGGCAAAGGGGCTCATGAGCATAATATTCACGCCGAAGGGCTTGTCCGTCTCAGCGGCTGCAATGCGGATCTGCTGGCGGACATAGTCCGCCGGGGCGTTGCCCGCTGCGACGATGCCGAGCCCGCCGCCGTTGGAGACTGCCGCGGCCAGCTTGCCGTCGGCAATCCAGGCCATGCCGCCCTGGAAGATGGGATATTCGATCCCCAGAAGGCTACAAAGCTTTGATCTCAGCATCACATTTTTGCCTCAATGTACCGGACCAGGTCGCCGACCGTCTCGACCCGCTGGTCCAGCTCGATCTCCTTGCCCAGCTTGTCCTCCAGGTTCATCAGCATCTCGACTGTATCCAGAGAGTCAATGCCCAGGTCCTGGAAGGACGTCTCCATGGTGACCTCGGAAGGGTCACAGTCGTTCCGCTCTGCGATAAGCTCTGCAATTGCTTCGAATACCATAATCAATACCTCCAAATTTTTGATTGTAATGCCTGCACCGGGATACCCGGCAGGCAATAAGTTATCACCGATAACCAACAAAACAGAAAAAAGGAATGCCGCCTGGATGCGGCAGCGGCAGCAGGTGAGCTGCGGCAAAGTACAGATGGGTTATCATTGATAACTTTTTCCCTACTATACTGCCTTTTTTGGGGCGTGTCAATAGGCAGTTCCCGCTTTTTGGTCATTTCGTGGGATGCGGCAAAACTGTTTGACTTTCTTGCAGAAAATCGGTAAAATGATACTATTATCATTAGGTGGAGAAGAACGATGGAACACAGGATGCGGCAAAAAAAGCAGCAGCAACCCCTGCGGGAGCGGCTGCTGGAGGCCGGGGTGGAGGAGCTGCAGCGATACGGGTTTGAGAATTTCTCGGTGCGCCGGATCGCGTCCCAATGCGGCGTCTCCTGCGCGGCGCCCTACAAGCACTTTGCAGACAAGCAGACATTTATTTCAGCGATTTTTGAATACATCAACAAGCAGTGGATCCTCCGGCAGAATGTGGTCCTGCAAAACTGCCAGGGGCCGACGCGAAAGAAGATCCTGGAGCTCAGCATGGAATACGTGCGCTTTTTGGTGGAGCACGCCCAGTTCCGCTCCATTATTATGATGAAGTATGACGATACGGACGAGAAATTCTCCACCCTGCGCCACAAGCTGACCCGGCAGACCTATATCCTGGTGCACCGCTACTGCAAGGAGGTCCATATGCCGCCGGAGGTGCGGCACAGAAAGCTCTTTGTTGTACGTTCTCTGATCTACGGCGCGGCGCTGATGTTTGACAACGGCGAATTGGAGTATACAGAAGAGAACGTCCAGATGGTCTCCCGGTGCATTGACCGGGAGTTTGACCTGCCGTAGTGCGGCGGGTAAAATCGCGGCCCGGCGGGCAAGCTAGCGCTGGACAGGGAAGGAGGAGACTGGGATGCAGCAGAAGCATTTGAATTTTTTTGCGGACTTTTTATTGGATCTGGGCGGCGCGGTGCTCTATTCCATCGGTATCGGCCTGTTTGCGCAGAATGCGGGCTTTGCGCCCGGCGGGATCTCCGGCCTGGCACTGCTGTTCTATCACCTCTGGAAGCTGCCGGTGGGTTTGGTCACATTTTTGATGAATATCCCCTTGGTGATCCTGAGCTATCGCTATGTGGGGCGGCGTTTTTTGCTGCGGTCGCTGCGCAGCGTGATCTTATGTACGATCCTGCTGGACGTGGTCTTTGTGCATATCCCGGCTTATTCGGGAAACCAGCTGCTGGCGGCGCTGTTTTCCGGCGTCTTCGTCGGTGCGGGGATGGCGATCTTCTATATGCGCGGCTCGTCCTCCGGCGGGGCGGACCTGCTGACGATGACGATCAAGGTGACAAAGCCGTACCTTTCCATTGGATTTGTCACGATGGCGATCGATTTTGTCATCATCTGCCTGGGCTGGCCGGTCTTTGGCAGCATTGATGCAGTGCTCTACGGCGTCGCTTCGACGGCGGCGACTTCTATCGTGCTGGACCGCATTCTGAACGGCGCCAGCATGGGAAAGCTGATTTTTATCATCACGGAAAAAGGCGACGAGATCGCCAAGGAGATCGACGCCCAGTCCCAGCGGGGGGCGACGCTGCTCCAGGCCCGGGGCTGCTACACCGGGACGGAGAAGGAGGTCATCCTCTGCGCCTGCGCCAATGCGGAGGCCCATAAGATCCGCACGGCCTCCTTCCGGCTGGACCCGAACGCGTTTATCATCGTCTCCCAGACGAATGAGATCTTCGGCGCGGGCTTTATCTCCCCGGACCAGACGACGGCTTTTTTATAGAAAAACGCATCGCAAAAAGTAAAAAAATCGCTTGCCGCAAAAAGCGGCAAGCGTAGCGCGCCTGCGTGGGCGCATGGGATCGCTGCTCGGTATTGGATAAGCTGTAATGCCAGTATAGCAGCCCCGCGGCGCAATTGCTGTCGGATCCCGGCGGCGAGAAAATTTTTATATGCAAAGGAACAAGCGGCGATGGATTGGATAACGACATGGGATTTTGCCATCCTGGACTGGATCCAGGCCCACCTGCGCTGCGGCGCGGCAGATCAGTTTTTTTCGACGATAACGCACCTGGCGGACGGCGGTGTGTTTTGGATCCTGCTGGCAGTGGTCCTGCTGGCGATCCCGAAGACCCGGCGGTTCGGCCTGGCGCTGGCCCTGGCCCTGGTGCTGGACGGCATTTTCTGCAACGGCCTGCTCAAGCCGCTCATTGCCCGGGCGCGGCCCTATCAGTTGCACCCAGGGGTGCAGCTGCTGATCGCGCCGCCGTCGGATTACTCCTTCCCCTCGGGCCATGCGGCAGTCTCGTTTGCCGCGGCGGCAGCGCTGGGGGCCAGCCATGCTAAGGCGTGGGGCTGGAGCCTGGCGCTGGCGATCCTGCTGGCGCTCTCGCGGCTTTATTTATATGTACATTACCCGACGGATGTCCTGGCCGGCGCACTGGTCGGCACCTTGGCAGGGCTGGCCGGTGCGGCCCTGGCGAAGCGCTTGCCCCCGCGCCGGGCGAAAAAAGAGCAGCTTGACGTAGCCGACTGATCCGGCCCGGCAGGCGAATAAGCCGATTTAGAACAGAAACACGCTGCCTCCGCGCTGTTTGCGCGTGGGGCGGCGTGTTTTTGCGTTGTCTGCGTATTTGGGCCGGATGGTGTTTGGGCGGCTGTGCGGGCGCGCAGCGGAGAAAAAATGAAATAGGCGGAAATTTTTGCCCCGGTCCCGGGGAAACTATGCTGGCGGGACGGGCTTGACGGAAATTGCTTGGTTTGAGAAAAATAATCGGGCAATATCTGACTGAAAATGAATGAAAAAGCTTGACAATGAAGATAACGTGTGGTAATTTAGTGACAGAAGATAGAAACAATCATAAAACGTCAAATCAAAGCAAATAAAAACGCGCCAAAGCTGCCGGATGGCGGCGGCGCGGAGAGGAGCGGAGCAGCCATGATCTATACCGTGACATTGAACCCGGCGGTGGACTATGTCGTGCATGTCCCGGCGCTGACCCAGGGGCAGATTCTGCGCAGCACCCGGGAGCAGGTCTTTTTCGGCGGCAAGGGCGTCAATGTTTCCAGCGTTTTGCACACGTTGGGCATTGCATCCGTCGCCACGGGCTTTTTGGCCGGGTTTACTGGGCAGGCCATCGAGGCGGAGCTGGCGCGGCAGGGCATTGGGACGGATTTTGTCTTCCTGCCGGACGGCTTTACCCGCATCAATCTGAAGCTTCGTACCGGCGTGGAGACGGATATCAACGGCGGCGGCCCGGTGATCGGCCCAGCAGACCTGGCGGCACTGGAGGAAAAGCTGACGCGCCTGCAGGCCGGGGACATTGCGGTCCTGGCGGGGAGTGTACCGTCGTCGCTGGCGGACGATCTGTATGCGGACCTGATGGCGCATCTTGCCGGTCGGGGGCTGCGCTTTGTGGTCGATACCACAGGCGCGCAGCTGCGCAGCGTCCTGCCGCTTCAGCCGTTTTTGGTCAAGCCAAACGGGCAGGAGCTGGGCGAGCTCTTTGGTGTGCGCATCGCGTCGGCGGCGGAGGCGGCTAAGTATGCTACCCGGCTGCAGGAGCTGGGGGCCCGGAACGTTCTGGTCTCCCTGGGCGCGCAGGGGGCGGTATTGGCGGACGAGACCGGGTGCATCTGGCAGCAGCCCGCCTGCCGGGGCGAGACGGTGAACACCGTTGGCGCGGGGGACTCCATGGTGGCGGGTTTCCTGGCAGGCTTTGCCCAGACGGGCAGCTACCAAGAAGCGCTCCGCTTGGGTACAGCCTGCGGCAGTGCGACGGCCTTTTGTGAGGGCCTGGCCGCGGCGGCGCAGATCCATGCGCTGCAAAAGGCCTTGGCCCCGACGCAGAAATTGGAAAAACCGGAAGGATCCGCTGTGAAGTAGGAGGTTGCAAGATGAAAATTTCCGATTTGTTCTATCCCGGCAGCATTGCATTAAACAGCGCGCCGCAGGACAAGGCGGCTGCTCTGGAGGCCCTGGTGCAGCAGCACCAGGCGGCAGGGAATCTGGAGGATATTGACCGCTACCGCCAGGATATCCTGGCCCGGGAGGCCCAGGGCACGACGGCGGTCGGCAATGGCGTGGCGATCCCCCATGCCAAGTCCGGCGCGGTGCGGCGGCCCGGGCTGGCGGCGATGACCGTCCCCTGCGGCGTAGACTGCGAGGCGATGGATGGCGCGCCGGTGCGGCTGCTCTTTATGATCGCCGCGCCGGATGAGAGCGACTTCCACCTGGAGGTGCTGGCGAAGCTGATGGGCCTTTTGATGGACGCGTCCTTCCGCGACCGCCTGTGCAGCGCTGCGACTGAGGCGGCATTTTTGCAGTGCATCGACGAAGCGGAGGCGGAAAAAGACGGCCCCGCTGCGCCGGAAGCGCCGCCCGCGGCGGACGATGCCGCCTATGATGTGCTGGCGGTGACAGCCTGCCCCACGGGCATTGCCCATACGTATATGGCGGCGGAAGCGCTGGAAAAGGCAGCGCAGGCCATGGGCATCCGCCTGAAGGTCGAGACCAACGGCTCCGGCGGCGTGCAGAACACGCTGACGGACGAAGAGATCGCCCAGGCGACGGGCATTCTTATCGCGGCGGACAAGAGCGTGGCCATGGCCCGGTTCCGGGGCAAGCGACTCATCAGCGTTCCGGTGGCCGACGGTATCAAGCGGCCTGAGGCGCTGCTGCGCCAGGCCATGGCCCCGGACGCGCCGGTGTATCAGGCGGCAGAAGAGGCACCGTCCAGTCCGGCGGCCCAGCCTGCCAAGGCGGGCAAGCCGGGGCTGGGACATGCGCTGTACCAGCATTTGATGAACGGCGTTTCGCATATGCTGCCCTTTGTGGTGGCGGGCGGTATTTTTATTGCCTTGGCGTTTTTGATTGACACCGTGGCCGGTGCGCCGCAGGACGGTAATTTCGGCATGCATACGCCGGTGGCGGCGTTTTTCAAGACGATCGGCAATGTGGCGTTCAACTTTATGATCCCCATCCTGGGCGGGTATATCGGCATGTCCATCGCCGACCGGCCGGGGCTGCTGGTGGGCTTTGTCGGCGGCTATCTGGCGACGACCGGCGCGACGTTTGCAAGCGTCGCCGGGGATGTTCCCTCGGGCTTTTTGGGCGCGCTGTTTGCCGGGTTTGCCGGCGGCTACCTGATGCTGGGCTTTGAAAAGCTCTGCCAGAAGCTGCCCAAGTCCCTCGACGGCATCAAGCCGGTGCTGCTCTTCCCGCTGGTGGGGTTGGGGCTGATCGCGGTGCTGATGTGCGCGGTGAACCCGGTCATGGGCTTTTTGAACACGGGGCTGAGCAAGCTGCTGGCCGCTATGGGCGGCACGAGCCGCGTCGCGCTGGGCGTGATCTTAGGCGCGATGATGGCCATTGATATGGGCGGCCCCTGCAACAAGGCGGCGTATGTCTTTGGCACAGCGGCGATCACAAACGGCAACTACGATATTATGGCGGCGGTCATGATCGGCGGGATGGTGCCGCCCCTGGCCATCGCCCTGGCGACGACGTTCTTCCCGGCAAAATTCACGCCGGAGGAGCGGAAAAATGGCCCGGTGAATTATATCATGGGCTTGAGCTTTATCACCGAGGGCGCGATCCCTTACGCGGCCAGCGACCCGGCCCGGGTCATCCCGGCCTGCGCCCTCGGCGCGGGACTGGCCGGGGGGCTCTCGATGCTCTTCCGGTGCACGCTGATGGCACCCCACGGCGGGATCTTCGTCTTTGCCGTCGTTGGCCATTGGCCGCTGTATCTGCTCTCCCTTGTGGCGGGGGCACTGGTCGGTATGCTGCTGCTGGCGGCCTTCAAACGGAAGGCGCCCCAGGCGGCGGAAGAATAAATAAAACATGGAGATAGAAAAAGGAGTGTGGCAACATGGTATCGCAGAATGTGACAGTCGTAAACGCCCAGGGGTTTCACATGCGCCCGGCAATGAAATTCGCCAATGAGATGACGAAATACCCCTGCCAGGTGGAGATCCTGTTCAATGGCAGTGTGACAAATGGCAAGAGCCTGATGGACATCATCGCCGCCTGCATGAAGCGCGGGGCGCAGATCGAGCTGCGCTGCGACGGGCCCCAGGAGACGGAGGCCCTGGCCGCGGCGGTCGAGATGATCTCCCACGGCTTCGACGAGTAAGAAACGCGGGAAGGAGGCGGAGACGATGCTGCAGGGCATTGGCGTATCCCGCGGCTGCGGGATCGGCCGCGCACTGGTCGCCGCGGCGCAGACGGTGCAATTTACCCCGCGGGACGGCTGCGATCCGGCCGCTGAGCGGGCGCGGCTGGCGGAGGCGGAGGCGGCCTTCACGGCGCACAATGCGCGCCTGGCCGAGCAGGTCCGCCAGGAATTGGGCCAGCAGGAGAGCGATATCCTCCTGGGCCATGTGATGATGCTCCAGGATCCGTCCCTGCAGGGGCAGATCAACCAGGCGCTGGAGGCCGGGCACTGCGCCGAGCAGGCGCTGGCGACGGTCTGCGACCGGTATATCGCGCTGTTTTCCAGTGTGGACGATGCAATGACGCAGCAGCGGGCGGCGGATATCCGGGATATCAAAGAGGAGCTCCTGGCCCGCCTGACCGGAACAGCGCGGCTGGACCTGCGCCATCTGCCGCCGGAGACGGTCCTGGTGACCCGGGAGCTGACGCCAAGCCTGGCGGCACAGCTGGACCGGCGGCATGTGACCGGGATCGTCACGGAGCTGGGCGGCGAGACCTCCCACGGCGCGATCCTGGCCCGGGCAATGGACTTGCCGACGGTTCTGGGGGTGCCGGATGCGATGCAGCAGCTGGCGGATGCCCCCTGGGTGATCGTCGACGGCGATTTGGGGCGCGCCCTGCCTGATCCGCCGGCGGCGACCCTGGCGCAGTACCAGGCGGCGCAGGCGCGGGATGCGGCGGCGCGGGCGGCCCGGGAATCCTTCCGGGGCCGGGCGACAACGCTGGCAGACGGCGGCGCGGTGCGCTTGTTCGGCAATATCACATCGCCGGACCAGGCAAAGCTCGTCTGCGACAATGACGGCGAGGGCATCGGCCTGTTCCGGACGGAATTCCTGTTCCTGGACCGGCAGACGCCGCCGGATGAGCAGACGCAGCTGGCGGCCTATCGCCAGGTGCTGCAGCAGATGGCAGGAAAGCCCGTCATCATCCGGACGCTGGACATCGGCGGCGACAAGGAAGCGCCGTGCCTGGCCCGGGAGAGGGAAGAAAACCCGTTTTTGGGCTTCCGGGGCATCCGGTATTGCCTGCAGCGGCAGGACCTGTTCAAGACGCAGTTGCGGGCGCTGGCCCGGGCCAGTGCCGACGGTCCGCTCTCCATCCTGCTGCCCATGGTGACGGGCGTTGAGGAAGTCCGGGCGGCGCGGGCGCTGCTGCGCGAGATCCTGGAGGAGCTGGAGGCGGACGGGATCGCCTATGACAGATCACTGCGCCTGGGCGCCATGATCGAGACGCCTGCGGCGGCGCTGACGGCGGACCTGCTGGCACAAGAGGCGGATTTTTTCAGCATCGGCACCAACGATCTGACCGGCTACACCATGGCGGCGGACCGGGGCAATGCAAACGTGGCCTATTTATACACGCCCCTCTCCCCGGCGGTGCTGCGGGCGATCCGTGGCAGCATCGCTGCGGCCAAGGCGGCCGGGATCCCGGTGGGGATGTGCGGCGAAGCGGCGGCAGACCCGCGGCTGATCCCGCTGCTGCTGAGCTTTGGGCTGGAGGAATTCAGCGTCTCGCCCAATGCGATCTTAGAGACCCGGCGTCAGATCGCCCGCTGGAGCAAGGCAGACGCCGATGCCATCGCAGCCGAAGTTATGGCGCAGGAAACGACGCAGGATGTCCAGGCGGCGTTGGCGCGTTTGACGGAAGCGTAACGCAGCTTATCTTAAATAAATCGCGAAACCGCCTGGTTTCTCCTCCTGGAAACCGGGCAGTGATAAAAAGCGGCCCCGCGTGAATCGCGGGACCGCATAATTTTGCGTTCTTATTTGATTTACTGCTGCGCGCCGCAGTGGGGGCAGCGGTCTGCGCCGTCGAGGGGCGTGCCGCAGGTGGAGCAGAATTTCTTCTCGGGCGCGGCGGCCGGTTCGGCCGGGGCAGCGGGTTCAACCGGAGCGGCGGGCGTAGCCTGAGCGCGCTCGGCGGCCTTCTGCTGCAGCGTGGCCTTCATGGCGGACATGTCCGGCGTGGCAAAGGGGTCTGCCTGGGCGCCGTCGTTCTGGTTGCGCAGCTTGCAGTTGATGGAAATGACGTGCTTGACCAGCAGGATGCCCATCATCAGCAGCTCATAGACCAGCCGCACGGCAATGGGGCCGACGATCATGGTCAGCAGGCCGTAGCCGCCGAGCCAATGGCGGGTACCGGTGAACCAATCCTGCGGCGCCATGAAGAGCATGAAAAAGCCCGCCAGAATGATATATGCCGTGGCAAAGATGTACAGGGCCTGCAGGATCTTCTCGACGATCAGGTACTTGAAGTTGCAGGTGTCGTGCAGGAATTTGCCGAAGGCGCCCATCTGCGCCCGGCGCTTTTCCGGGACGATAAAGATGAAGGCCAGCACCGTGGCCACGATGGCGATAATGATGGCAACGATGCCCATAGCGCCCAGATTTGCGATTGTACTCATGAAATAATCCTCGCTTTCTCTCTATATCCGGGCGGCGCGCCGCCCGATCTCTTATTATAGTGTAGCAGATAATACTGGAATGTCAACCAGTAATTCGCAGCGTAAACTGCCGCGGACGGCGCGTATATTTGCCGGGCCGATGCCATATATATGAACCACGCGAATATGGAGAGTGGTATCTATGAAGCATGACATCGAGCAGCGAGCCTGCGATCTAGCTGTGTACATCATCGAAAACCGCACCACGGTTCGCGCTGCGGCAAAACAGTTTGGGATCAGCAAATCTACCGTACATAAGGACCTGACCGAGCGGCTGCCCCAGTATAACCGGCCGCTTTCTCTGCAGGTGCAGGCCATTTTGCAGCAAAACAAGGCCGAACGCCATATCCGCGGCGGGCAGGCCACCCGGCGAAAATACATGGCCGCGCAGCACAGCGCGGCGGCGTCACAGCCTACTGGCCATCCAGGGCGGTAAGGCGGCGCGCAAACAGCGATACCCGGCACGGCAGCGGTGTGTTTCCCGCTGCCGTGCCGCGCATTTTGCCCAGGGGACCGGCGCTTTGCTGCATTTGACCAAATTACAAACAAAAATCTTTTAGACCTTCAAAAAATTTTTGTGAAAAGAGGTTGATTATTGGGTGAAACTGCGGTATACTCGAGGTAGTGACAGGGTTTGCCCTGAAGATTTCATTATGAACGACGTTTCAGGAGGTACGATAAAATGAAATACGGCCGCACTTATAACTTCTCCGCCGGTCCGGCTACCATGCCCGAGGCAGTACTGGAAGAAGTCCGTGACGAGATGATGAACTACAGAGGTTCCGGCATGTGCGTCATGGAAATGTCCCACCGCTCCAAGGTCTATCAGCAGATCATCGACGAGGCGGAGCAGGACCTGCGCGATCTGATGAACATTCCGGACAACTACAAGGTCCTCTTCATCCAGGGCGGCGCTACCCTCCAGTTCGCGGCTGTTCCCTGGAACCTGATGAAAAACGGCAAGGCCGTCTACATCGACACCGGCGCGTGGTCCAACAAGGCCATCAAGGAGGCCAAGAAGTACGGCGAGGTCATCGTGGCCGCCTCCTCCAAGGATAAGAACTACACCTATATTCCTGATTGCTCCGATCTCGACATTCCCGACGATGCCGACTATGTCTACATCTGCGAAAACGAGACCATCCACGGTGTGACCTGGCAGAAGCTGCCCAACACCAAGGGCCACATCCTCGTCTCCGACCAGAGCTCCATGTTCCTCTCTCAGCCCTGCAACGTGAGCGACTACGGTATGATCTACGCGGGCGTGCAGAAGAATGTCGGCCCTGCCGGTATGGTCGTCGTCATCATCCGCGAGGATCTGATCCGCGAGGATCTCGATCCCAAGTTGCCCATTTATATGCGCTACGACACCCACGCCAAGAATGGCTCCATGTACAACACCCCCAACTGCTGGGCCATCTACTGCTGCGGCAAGGTGTTCAAGTACCTCAAGAGCATCGGCGGCCTCGAGGAGATGCACAAGCGCAACGTCGCCAAGGCCAAGGTCATCTATGACTTCCTTGATTCCTCGAAGATGTTCAAGGGCACCGTTGAGCCGGAGTTCCGCTCCCTGATGAACATTCCCTTCGTCACTGAGTCCGCCGAGCTGGACGCCGAAGTCGTCGCCGCCACCAAGGCTGCGGGCTACGACAACCTCAAGGGCCACAAGAGCGTCGGCGGTCTGCGCGCGAGCGTTTACAACGCCATGCCCATCGAGGGCGCCGAGGCGCTGGTCGAGTTCCTCAAGAAGTTCGAGGCTGAGCACAAGTAAGCTCATTGAATAAAATATTTAAGGAGAATTTCGTTATGCGTATTCTTGTTACTGACGGTATGGATAAGACCGCGATGGCCGAGCTGAAGACGCAGGGCCACGAGGTCGTTGAGCAGTTCTATGAGCCCGCCGAGCTCGGCAAGGCTCTGCGTGACTTCGATGTCGTCGTCGTCCGCTCCAAGACCAAGGTCCGCGCGGCGCAGATCGACGAGGCCAAGGGCAGCCAGCTCAAGCTCATCATCCGCGGCGGTGTGGGCGTTGACAACATTGATGTCGACTACGCCAAGGCCGCCGGCATCGATGTGAAGAACACCCCGCGCGCCTCTTCCGAGTCCGTCGCCGAGCTGGCCATGGGCCATATGTTCTCCTG
>CAKTTR010000007.1 GCA_934615645.1 uncultured Oscillospiraceae bacterium
TCGACCATCAGCTGGTCCATGCAGACGCTGCCGACGATCGGGGCCAGCCTGCCATGGAGCCCAACGTGGCCCGCGCCGGAGGGAAGGGCCGCAGGGATGCCGTCGGCATAGCCGATGGCCAGCGTTGCGATGGTGCGGGGGCCGGGGGCCGTGTAGCCAAAGCCATAGCCGACGCTTTGGCCTGCAGCGACGGTCCGTACACTGCTGACCCGGGCGTGGAGGGATAGGACCGGCCGCAGCGCGATGCCCGGCGGCAGATCCCGGCAGCTGCCGAGCCCGTAGAGGGCGATGCCGAGGCGGGCATAGTCGCCGCCGAGCTGCGGATAATAGAGCAGCCCGTAGCTGCTGAGCAGATGCGCCCGGGGCGTGTAACCGCGGCGGCGGACCAGGCGGACGGCGCTCCAAAACGCATCTGCCTGGGCCTGCGTAAAGGCCCGCTGCGCTGGGGCAGTGCCGGTATCGGCACACAGGTGGGTAAACAGCCCGGTGACACGCAGGTGGGGCAGCGCAAAAATTTGCCCGATGGCATCGGGATCGCCCGCGTCCAGGCCGAGGCGGTGCATCCCGGTATCCAGCGCCAGGTGGCCTTTGATAGGGCCGCAGGCGGCCAGGGCTTTGGCGTAGTCCAGGTCCAAGATCGCCTGGGTCAGGTCATATTGCAGGAGCTGCGGGAATTGGGCCGGGTGCGTGTAGCCCAGGATCAGAATCTCACCCCGGATCCCGCCCCGGCGCAGGGCCACGGCTTCGTCCAGGCAGGCGACGCAGAAGGCGCGGACACCGTTTGCCTGCAGGGCTTTTGCCACCGGCAACGCGCCGTGGCCGTACGCATCGGCCTTGACGACAGCCATGACCTGGCAGCCGGCGGGCAGTCGGCGGCGCAGCCTGCCCAGGTTCCAGGCCAGCGCCTCCAGGTCAAGGGCGGCCCAGGCCCGGGCAGTGGCAGCTTCCATCTGATTCTGCAGCGGTATCTGCGGCGCTGTCGGCGCTCTGCCGCAGCAGGACCCGCGGCGGCTGGCTGACGACCGTGGCGCCGTCGGGAATATCCTGGCAGACGACGGCGCCTGCGCCGATCTTAACATCGCTTCCAATTCGAATCCCTCCTATGAGCACGGCGCCTGCGCCGATCAGGCAGCGGGGGCCGATGACCGGGGCGCGGCCTGCGACCTCGCCGATGGTCACATTTTGATAAATACAGCAGTCCGGCCCGAGGACAGCATAGCGGGAGATAAAAACGCCATGGAGCCCGTGGGGCAGCGAGGGGACGCCCTGAATCTCCGCGCCCGGGCCGAGATAGCCGCCGTGGCGGTGGGCACTGCGGCTGAGGAAAAAGGTCAGAATATCCCGCCCCAGCCTGGTTTTTGCCCGGCGCTGCCAGCGGTAGAGCCGCCAGAAAAAAACCAGGCTGTTGCCCCGGGACCAGGCGATGAGCCGCCAGCGCATCAGGCTTCCTCCAGCGCCGCGTCCAGGATGCGGGAGAGGACCTCGCGGAAGGAGAGGCCCGCCGCCTGCATCATGCTGGGAAAGCGGCTGTGGGGCGTGAAGCCGGGGATGGTGTTGACCTCGTGGAAGATGATGCGGCCCTCCGGCGTCAGAAACAGGTCGACCCGGGCAAAGCCGCTGCAGCCGAGAATCTGATAGACTCGCCGGGCGGTCTCCTGCACCGCGGCGGTCTGTTCCGGTGTGATGCGGGCGGGGATATGGATCTTGGACGTCGTCAGGTGATATTTCTCCTGAAAATCAAAGAGGTCGCCCTGCAGCTCGATCTCATCGGGGACGCCGGTCAGCGGCGCATCGCTGCCGAGGACGGCGCAGCCGACTTCAAAGCCGGAGATCTGCGCCTCCAGCATGACATGGTCGTCGTAATAAAACGCGTTGTCGATCGCGGCGAACAGGTCGCCGGGGCGGCGGACCTTTGCGACGCCGAAGGAGGACCCGGCCCGGACGGGCTTGACAAAGAGCGGATACCCCAGCTCGGCGGCCTGTGCGGCGACGGTGGCCCGGTCATAGCTCTGGGTCAGCGTGATGGCCCGGGGTGCGGGAATCCCGGCGGCAGCGATGAGGCGGTGGGCGCGGTCTTTGTCCATACAGAGGGCCGATGCCAGCACGCCGCAGCCTGCCACGGGGATACCTGCCAGAGCGCACAGCCCCTGGACAGTGCCGTCCTCCCCGTTTTGCCCGTGCAAAATGGGCAGGACGGCGTCCAGCCGGATGCGCCGCAGCCCTGCCGAGTCAAAAACCAGCAGCGCATGGTCGCTGCGGTTCGGGCTGATGCACGCCGGGGTGCAGGGGCCCTGGCGCCAGGTGTTGTGCGGGATTTGCGCAAGGTCGCCGGAAAAGAGGAACCAGTCGCCCTGCTGGGTGATGCCTACCGGCACCGGGGTGAACCGGTCCCGGTCCAGATGCGCCAGGACGCCTGCAGCGGATTCCAGCGAGACGTTATATTCCGGGGAACAGCCGCCAAAGACGACGGCGATCGTTTTCTTTTCGTTCATGATCTAGGCTCCTTTTCTGTTTCAAGTCGAACCGGCGTACCGGCCGGGAGGGGATAGTTGATCTGGCAGCAGTTGTGATAGACGGTCTGGGCCGGGCCTGGACCGTTGGGCAGGCGGACGATATCGACCTCCTCCAGTAGCCGGTCGCCCACCTGCCGGTAGACCAGGCCGTGGTTGACGACGCGGCAGCCGGGTCCAAGCTCCCGGGCGGCGTAGACAGCGCCGATGATTTCCGTCTCGGAGAAGGTGACAGACAGCTGCAGGCAGGTGTCCGTGTCGTTGCGGACCTTAAAATCCATCCACCCCTCGGCGACGGTCGCGTCCACGCCCAGGGGCGCGTCGCTGGGCGGCTCGGGGAAGTCCTTCTTGCTGTGCCCGTGGCGCTCGACGAATGTCACCGGCGTGTGGAGAAAGACCCAGCAGAGCAGGTTGGTGATCTGGCACAGGCCGCCGCCGTAGGCTGTCGTCAGGCGGCCATTTTGCTCCGTCAGGGCGTCGCGGTACGGCGTTTCGCGGTCGGCATAGCGGACGCGGTTCCAGAAGGAGAACGTCTCGCCGGGTTCGATCAGGAGCCCGTCCAGCTGCCGGGCGGCCAGCTTGAGATTGTGAACCTTGTTTTCCTGATAGACCATGGGAAACCCCGTCTCCGTGTTGTACATCGGGCAGCGGGAGGTGAAAAGGCAGACGGGCAGGCGCTCTGTCGTCTGCTTGGCGCAATAGCGGCTGCCATCGCGGCGCATGGCCCGATAAAAGCAGAACGTCCGCTGCCGCTTGCGCAGCGGCAGCAGCCAGGGAAAGCGCTCTGTAAGTCGTTTTCTTGCCATCATAACATGCAGCTCCTTGCAAAAAATACGCGAAAAAAACCTCGCGCTGGTATGGTTTTAGCATACCAGCGCGAGGAAAATTTTGCTTTCGTTTTTTCTGCTGCGGAGCTTATGATTGCCTTGCACAAATCATACGTTTTTCTGACAAGTCTCCGGCAGGGAGACGATAAATGTGACCGTTTCGTCGGCGCTGCGGGCGGTGATGCAGCCGCCGTGGGCCTCGACGATCTTCTTGGCGATGGCCAGGCCCAGGCCCGCGCCGCCGGTATCGCTGCGCCGGGCGGTGTCCAGGCGGAAGAACTGGCTGAAGATCCGCGTCAGCTTCTCTTCCGGGATCGTTGCGCCCCGGTTTTGCACCAGGACCCGGACGCCGCCGACATACCGGGTGAGGCAGACGGAGATCTCTGTTCCGGGGTAGCTGTAGTTGACGGCATTGCGGAAGAGATTGTCGAAGACCCGCTGCAGCTTATCCGGGTCGCAGTGGAGCGTCACATCCGGCGCAAGCTGCAGGCGCCAGGTGAGCTGCTTCTCCGCCAGCACCGGCGCAAATTCAAACGTGCTCTGCTCCAGCAGGCGGGTCAGGTTCACCGGCTGCAGGTCCAGCTCCAGATGGGCCAGGTTAAAGCGGGTGATCTCAAAAAATTCGTTGATCAGCCCCTCCAGCCGGTCCGCCTTGGCAAGGGCGATGCCGGTATATTTGGCCCGCATGGCCGGGCTGAGGTCCGGCTCGTCCCGCAGCAGGGTCAGATAGCCGATGACACTGGTCAGCGGCGTTTTCAGGTCGTGGGCCAGGTAGACGACCAGGTCATTTTTCCGCTGCTCAGCCTCCTTTGCCTGGTGGGCAGCGTTTAGAGCGTGCTCCCGGGCGAGGTTCAGCTCCATCTGCGTCTCGTGCAGAGCGTCCGGCAGGCGGATGGGGGCTTCCGGCTGCGTCGCCAGCTGCTCTGCCGCCAGGGTGACGGTATCAAGATAGCGCAGCGCCAGGCGCAGAAACCGCCGAGTGATAAAAAATACACCGAGAAAAATAAGCACGACGAGCAGAAATGGGGCAAAGCGCTCGGCGAGCTTCAAAATATGATATAGCGGCTCTGCCGGGTACCATGTCCGCTGCGAGCAGAAAAGCGCGGCCATAAAATACCCGCCGAAGAGGAGCAGCAGGTAAGCCAGCGTCCAAAGCAAAAAGCGCATCGTCAGCTTGCGGGAGAGCTGACTTTGGATCATGCGTCTGCGATCGTTATGCAATGGTATACCCCACCCCCCAGACGGTCTTGATAAATTTCGGCTTACGGCTCGGCTCGTGCAGCTTTTCCCGCAGCCGAGCAATATGGGCCATAACGGTGTTGTTGTTATCGAGGTATTTTTCCTGCCAGACGGCCTCAAACAGCTCCTCTGACGAGATGACCTTGCCCCGGTGGGCGCATAGGTACCAGAGGATATCGAATTCGATGGGCGTCAGCGCCAGCTCTTCGCCGTAGAGGGTGCATTTGCGGCTGTCGCGGCAGATGGTCAGCCCAGCAAAGTCGTAGCACTGGGGCGCATCCGGCTGCCCGGCGGGGTTGTAGCGGGTATAGCGGCGCAGCTGCGTCTTGACCCGGGCCACCAGCTCCAGCGGGTTAAAGGGCTTGGTCATATAGTCGTCGGCCCCTAGGGTCAGGCCAGTGATCTTATCCAGGTCCTCGCCCTTGGCTGTCAGCATAATGATGGGGAACATATGGGTCTGGCGGATCTGCTGGCAGAGGGCAAAGCCGCTCAGATCCGGCAGCATCACGTCGAGGATCGCCAGCTGCAGCTGTGTCTTGGCGACGCACGCCAGGGCGCTGTGGGCATCATAACAGGTATAGACCTCGTAGCCGTCGTTTTGCAGGTACAATGTGACCAGGTCCGCGATCTCCTGCTCGTCATCGACGACGAGAATTTTATCCGGCATAGTCTCTCTCCTTCCGGGAAATGGGAATGGTTTGGCATACCTGAATTATAGCATTTTTTCGCGGCCCTGTCTCTAGCCCGCGGGGCGGAAAAGCTTAAGATTTTCTGATATTTCGCCGCTCGTGGGGAAAACTGAGACGAGAATGCACTAGGAATCGGTAAATAAATATAGATATTAAAATATTTAATGATGGAAATGTTGCGCATTATGTCAGAAGTCAGTATAATGCAGTTGAAGTTTAAGATTGGAACATAAAATGAAGGAATGCTTGCAAAATGGAGGGATGGCTGTGAGAGGTGTGCATAGCGCGGTGGATGAGATTCGCCGCAGTGTCTTTACGGAGATTGCCAAGCTGGCCTATGAGGGTGGCGACTATACCCGGGTGGATCGGATTCCCTATAAAATCTTGCCCGGTGAGATCGCACACCACCGGCACGATATTTTCCTGGAGCGGGCGATCGTCCAGCAGCGGCTGCGGCTGGCCTGCGGCCTGCCGCTCAAGCCTGTTAGTGAGATGAGCCTGGTCAGTGACGGCATCAAGGAGGCAGCGGAGGCGGACGACAAATTCTTTGAAGAGCCGCTGGTCAATGTCATCACCTTTGCCTGCAACGCCTGCCCGACGAAGCAGGTGCGCATCACGGATAATTGCCAGGGCTGCCTGTCGCACCCGTGTATGCATGTCTGTCCCAAGGATGCAATCTCTTTGGATAAGGACAAGCACTGCGTCATCGACCAGGACAAATGCATCAAGTGTGTCCGGTGCGTGAACCAGTGTCCGTACCACGCCATCAGCAAGATCGAGCGGCCCTGCGCCGCGGCCTGCGGTATGGATGCCATCGAGTCTGATGAGATGGGGCGGGCGAAAATCAATTATGATAAGTGTGTTTCCTGTGGCATGTGCCTGGTGAATTGCCCGTTCGCAGCCATTGCCGATAAGAGTCAGATTTTCCAGATTATCAATAATATGAAACGGGGGCGGGAGATCTATGCCTGTGTGGCGCCAGCGTTTGTCGGCCAGTTTGGCAAAGATGTGAGCTCTGCCCAACTAAAAACGGCTATGCGCCAGTTGGGCTTTGCCGATGTCGTCGAAGTTGCCATCGGTGCGGACTTGTGCACCATCGAGGAGAGCCGCGACTTTTTGGAGAAGGTTCCGGCCCAGCAGCCGTTTATGGGAACCTCCTGCTGCCCGGCATGGTCGGTCATGGCAAAGAAGCTGTTCCCGGAGTTTAAGGATTATATCTCCATGGCCCTGACGCCCATGGTCATTACAGCCCGGATGGTCAAAAAGGCCCACCCGGATGCGCAGATCTGCTTCATCGGCCCCTGCGCGGCGAAAAAGCTGGAGGCGAACCGGCGCTCCGTCCGCTCCGACGTAGACTATGTGCTGACCTTTGAGGAGCTGCAGGGGATGTTCGACGCCAAGGAGATCATCCCCGCCGAGATCGAGGCGGACGAGTCAGAGAGTATGCACGAGGGCTCTGCCATGGGGCGGGGCTACGCTGTTGGCGGTGGTGTCGCGGCGGCTGTCGTCGAGACGATCAAGCAGCTGGATCCGGACCGGGAGGTCCCGACAGATTACGGCGACGGCCTGCGGGAGTGCCGCAAGATGCTGGCCATGGCCAAGGCGGGCAAGCGCAACGGCTATTTGCTGGAGGGCATGGCCTGCCCCGGCGGCTGTGTCGCTGGGGCTGGGACGATCCGCCCGGTCCGTGAGAGCGCGATGAACGTCACTCAGTTCAAGCAGCGGGCCAAGCGGCAAAGCGCCATGGAAACACCCTTTGCTGCAAGGCTGAAGGACGTGGAGGAGTGACGGGGATTTTCCCTTGCGATCCCGGCAGAAGCGAAGTATAATGATGCGCAGAATCCAACGCCCAGTGGGGCAGAAAAGAGGCTTTGCAATGCAGCGTGAGGGACACGAATTAAAGGAAACCCAGACCGCCTCCCGCCAGATTATGGACGGCACGGTACTGCGCGTCTACTGCGACGAAGTGCGCCTGCCCAACGGCGCGCCGGCCCGGCGGGAGCTGATCCGTCATGTGGGCGCAGTGTGCATCGTCCCGGTGACGGACGATGGGCGGGTGATTATCGAGCGGCAGTACCGCTATCCGGTCGACCGGATCATCACGGAGATCCCGGCGGGGAAGCTGAACGATAAGCAGGAGGACCCCTTGCTGGCCGCCCAACGGGAGCTGCGGGAGGAGACGGGGCTGACGGCCTCCCACTGGGAAAGCCTTGGAATCTTCTACCCGGCTCCGGCGTATTCGGATGAGACGATCCATATGTTCCTGGCCAAGGGCCTGCACCTGGGGGCGCAGCAGCTGGATGCGGATGAATTTTTAGAGGTCACCAGCGTTCCGCTGGCGGACCTGGCGGAGCAAATCCTCCGGGGCGAGATCCCGGATCTCAAGACCCAAGCCGCCGTTCTGCGAGCGTACCTCATGGAACGCGGCGGGAAGTGACCAAATAAAAAACAAAAACAAGGAAGCGGCCGTATACGATTCGGTCGCTTCCGGTTTTTTGGGGCTTTGTTGCAGGGGTCATGCCAGCTGCGCGCTGCTGGGTTCTTCCAGCAGGGCCTGCAGCATGGTACAGATCATCTTCTGCTTACTGGGCGGGGTATTGTGCCAAAGCCGGTCGAGTACGCGCATCTCGCTGACTTCGTTTTCCACCAGCAGGTCCTGCAGCAGATAGTCCGGCGAGACCTGCAGCGCATTGCAGATCTTGACGAGCAGGCCGACGCTGGGCGTCTTGACGCCGCACTCGATCTGGCGCAGGTAAGCTGCATTGATGCCGAGCCGTGCCGCCAACTGCTGCGCGGTCAGGCCCCGGTCCTTCCGGGCGGTGCCGATCCGCTTTCCCAATTGTTCTTCCATCTCCGGGCCTCCTTTTCCGCACCGTCCCCCTGTAAGGCGCTGGTTTATCGTCCTCATTGTAGCATGGAATGCGGGAAAATACTATCCTATTTTATCTATAGGTTTTATTGGATTTTCCGTGTCATTTTTGTGCCAATTGCTGGGCATGCTGCCTCAGCCCCGGCCCTGGATGGCGTCCAGATCCTGCTCCGGTGCGGTGATGGGCTGGAGCCCGTAGGCGTCGACCAGCGTTTTGACGACTGTCTCAGAGAGAAATGCCGGCAGCGTCGGCCCCAGATAGATCCGCTTGACGCCCAGCGCCAGCAACGTCAGCAAAATGCAGACGGCCTTCTGCTCATACCAGGAGAGCACCAGCGTCAGCGGCAGCTCATTGATGGAGCAGCCAAAGGCGTCCGCCAGCGCCAGAGCGACGCGGATGGCGCTGTAGGCGTCGTTGCACTGGCCCATGTCCAGAATACGCGGGATGCCCGCGACAGTGCCAAGATCCAGGTCGTTAAACCGGTATTTGCCGCAGGCCAGGGTCAGGACCAGGCTGTCCATCGGCGTTTTTTTGACGAATTCCGTGTAATAATTCCGCCCCGGATGCGCGCCGTCGCAGCCGCCGACCAGATAAATATGCCGGATGGCGCCGCTGCGGATTGCCGCGATGATCGCGTCCGCCTGCTCCAGTACCGCGTGATGGGCAAAGCCAGTCATCAGCATATGGCCACCGTTGATGCCGCTCATGGCGTGGTCGTGGGTGTAGCCGCCCAGCGCCTGGGCCTGGCGGATCAGGGCGGAAAAGTCCTTTTTCCCGTCCCGCCCCGGGGCGATATGCTGCAGCCCCGGATAGCCGACGACGGAGGTCGTATACACCCGGTCCTGGTAGCTGGGGCGGGGCGGCATCAGGCAGTTGGTCGTAAAGAGCACCGGCGCAGGGATATTTTCAAATTCCTTTTGCTGGCTCTGCCAGGCGGTGCCGAAATTCCCTGCCAGCTGCGGGTGGCGCCGCAGCTCTGGGTAGCCGTGGGCCGGGAGCATCTCGCAGTGGGTATAGACGCGGACGCCAGTGCCGTCCGTCTGCTCCAGCAGCTGGGCCAGGTCTAAAAGATCGTGGCCGGAGACGACGATAAACGGTCCCTTTTTGATATCCGTCCGGACCTTGACCGGCGACGGCTGGCCGAACGACGCGGTATTGGCCCGGTCCAGCAGCGCCATGCACTGGTAGTTGATCTTGCCAAATTCCAGGATCAGCGCCAGCCATTCGGCGACGGTGTGGCTGCGGTTTATCTCCATCAGGCCCCGGTAGAACCAGGCGGAGACCTCCTCGTCAAAATAGCCCAGGTTTGCCGCATGGTGGGCATAGGCCGCCATGCCCTTCATGCCGAAGAGCAAGGTAGAGCGCAGGCTGACAAGGTCCGTCTCGCCCTTCCAGAGGCTGACGGTCTCGCACGGCGCGCCGAAGGGCGCCTGCGCCGCCCGGACCCGGGCAAGGAACGCGCCGATGGCGGCGTTATCAAAATTGACATTGGTCAGCGTGGTGAACAGGCCGTCCATCAAAAGGCGGTCGGTCTCCGGCGTCCGGTGGTCCTGGGCTGCTGTGGCAAGCTGGATCAGGGCGCAGATCAGCTCATCCTGCAGCGCGGCGGTATCCGGCTGCTTGCCGCATACGCCGGTGCGTACGCAGCCCTTGTTGCCAGCGGTCTGCTGGCACTGAAAGCAAAACATCTCAGACAAAGGTCAGGTCCTCCTCATTCCGGCGGCCTCGGTTTGACGGGGCGCGCCTGCATCTGCTGCTAGTTTTGCCCAGTTTCCGCCGCGCTATACAGGCAGCGCTGTCTGCTATTGACACCCGCCGCGCACCGGCCTATAATAAGGAAAACGCGCCGGACCGTATAGAAAACCGGCTAGATAGAAAAAGGAGCGTTGCGTTATGACGATCGAAGAACGGGCGGCGATGGCTGCCGAACTGAAAAAGTCGGGGAAGTATAACTGTACCCAGTCTGTCGTAAAAGTGTTTGAAAACGAGCTGCCCATAGAGCCGGAAACGCTGCTGCAGCTGACGGCGGGGTTTGCCGCCGGGATGGGCTGCATGGAGAGCACCTGCGGGGCGCTGATCGGCGCAGTCCTGGTCGCTGGGGCGCTGACCGGCGGGACCGGTACGCCCCGCATCGCCAAGCAGCTGCTGCAGGCGTTCCAGCAGGCCAGCGGCGCGACGCTCTGTAAGGACCTCAAGGGTGTCCAGACGGGAACGCCGCTGTGCAGCTGCCCGGACTGCGTCCGCAATGCGGTCTTGGCCCTGGGCAGTGTCCTGCCGCACTGACAGCAGGCTTTCCCCCTGAGACGCACAAAAGCCTCGCAGAGTTTGTGGCTGCAGGCGCAAGTCAAGGGAAAATCACTTTCACCGGCGGCTAGTAGGTGGGATGCTAAGTGCGCAGCCTAGAGCTGTATGACTGGCGAATAAGCGAAAGTCAAAATCTCTGATTTTGTTGCTCTAGTTTACACAGCGTGCTGATTTTGCGCCTCAAGCTCATACAGCGTAGTCGAACAACACCCCCCCAAAGCGCAAAAGGAGCGTGGAATTTCCAATCCCTGTGGGCTTGACTTGCATGGGAAATTCGGATATTATAATGCAATACGGGATTTCCATAATGAAACCGAAAGGGTGGCAAACAGCAATGGCAAAAGAGAAAAAAGTGGAACAAATCACCGATATGGAGGTCGACTTTGCCCAGTGGTATACAGACGTATGCAAAAAGGCGGAGCTGATCGACTATTCCTCCATCAAGGGCATGTTTATTTACCGCCCATACGGCTACGCGATCTGGGAAAATATCCAGAAGCTGATGGACGCTGCGTTTAAAGAGACCGGCGCGGAAAATGTCTATATGCCGATGCTGATCCCCGAATCCCTCCTGCAGAAGGAGAAGGACCACGTCGAGGGCTTTGCCCCGGAGTGCGCTTGGGTCACCATGGGCGGCAGCGACCAGTTGGAAGAGCGCTATTGCATCCGTCCTACGTCGGAGACGCTGTTCTGTGAGCATTTCCGCAACGTCATCCAGTCCCACCGGGACCTGCCGAAGATGTATAACCAGTGGTGCAGTGTCCTGCGCTGGGAGAAGACCTCCCGCCCCTTCCTGCGCCACCGGGAATTCCTCTGGCAGGAGGGCCACACCATGCACGCCACAGCCCAGGAGGCCAAGGAAGAGACGGAGCGTATGCTGAACGTCTACGCCGACTTCTGTGAGAATATCCTGGCCATGCCCGTGACCCGCGGCCGCAAGACGGAAAAAGAAAAATTCAACGGCGCAGAAGCAACGTATACCATCGAGTGCATGATGCACGACCGCAAGGCCCTGCAGGCCGGCACGTCCCATTACTTTGGCGACGGCTTCGCCAAGGCCTTTGATATCACCTTCACCGACCAGAACAACCAGCGGGTCTACCCGCACCAGACCTCCTGGGGCGTCTCCACCCGGCTCATCGGCGGCATTATCATGACTCATGGCGATAACAACGGCCTGGTCCTGCCCCCGAAGATCGCCCCGGTGCAGATCGTCGTCGTCCCCGTGGCGCAGCATAAGCCCGGCGTGCTGGATGCTGCCGCTGCGCTGTTGGACCGCCTGCAGGCGGCTGGGTTCCGCGCGAAGCTGGACGATAGCGATAATTCCCTCGGCTGGAAGTGCGCCCAGTGGGAGATGAAGGGTGTGCCGCTGCGCATCGAGATCGGCCCGAAGGATCTGGAGCAGAACCAGTGCTGCATGGTCCGCCGGGATAACCGGGAGAAGGCGTTCGTTCCGCTGGCGCAGCTGGAGCAGTCCGCCGCTTCGCTGCTGGATGCCGTCCATGAGGGCTTGTACCAGCGTGCCAAGAAAAATCTGGAAGAGCACACCTACGAAGCCCACAGCCTGGAAGAGGCCCGCGCCCTGCAGCAGGAGCACGGCGGCTTTATCAAGACGATGTGGTGCGAGAGCCCCGAATGCGAGGCCCGCATGAAGGAAGAGGCCGGGATGACCTCCCGCTGCATGCCCTTCCAGCAGGAGCATCTGGACGATGTCTGCCCCATCTGCGGCAAGCCCGCCAAGAAGATGATCTACTGGGGCGTTGCGTACTAAGCGCAAGATCAGATTCAATGAAAACGAAAGCCGTGGCAAAGACCAAGCAAGGTCTCTGCCGCGGTTTTTGCTTATGAAATAAGTCCGCCGTTCTGTACAGACAGAACGGCGGACAGTTTATAGCATTTTTATATGTGGGTCTCGTCCCACATGGCCTGGAAGGCGGGAAGGCTGCGGCGGATCATGTCATTCGAGACGCAGTAGCAGATCCGGAAGTATTCCTTGCAGCCAAAGCTGGTGCCGGGGACGACGAGGAGGTTCTTTTTCTTCGCCAGGTCCGAGAAGATGTCGGCGTCGCCATTGGGGGCCTTGATGAAGAGATAGAACGCGCCGTCGGGCTTGGCCATAGAATAGCCCATTTTCGTCAGCTCGTTATAGAGCAGTGTGCGGTTTTCGTCGTACGCCTTCAGGTCCGGCGGCAGCTGGACGCACCGGGCGACGACCCGCTGCAGCAGGCTGGGCGGGCAGACATGGCCGCAGGCGCGGCTGGCCCCGGCAACGGCGGCAAAGAGCGCCTGGCTGTCCGCCGCGGCTTCGGGGACATAGACATAACCGATGCGCTCGCCCGGCAGGCTCAGGGACTTGGACCAGGAGTAGCAGACGATGGTGTTTTGATAGATCGTCGGGATAAACGGGACCTCGACGCCGCCGTAGACCAGCTCCCGGTAGGGCTCGTCGGCGATGAGATAGATGGGGTGGCCGTAGGCCGCGCTGCGCTCTTCCAGCAGGCGGGCCAGCTTCTCCAAGGTCTGGCGGGTGTAGACGACGCCAGAGGGATTGTTGGGGGAGTTGATGATGATGGCCTGGGTGTGTGGAGTCAGGCACTGGGCCAGGGCGTCAAAATTGATCTGGAAATGCGCCATATCCGGCGGAACGACGACGAAGTTATGGCCGTTCGTCTCCGCGAAGGGGCGATACTCCGGGAAGAACGGAGCGATGGCGATGACCTCGCTGTCCGGGACAGCCAGGGCCCGTAGGACGGCGATGAGCGCCGGGGCGGCGCCGCAGGTGAAGAACAGGTCCTGGGGCCGGACGCCTGCCTGGAAGCGGCGGTTCAGATCGTCCGCCACGGCTTGGCGGACGCCGTCATAGCCGGGGGCGGAGGTGTAGCCGTGGACGAGCAGGGTGTCCTCGTTGCGGGCAATGTCCACGATCGAATCGTTGACCTCCGGAGGGGCCGGGATGGACGGGTTGCCCAGGGAGTAGTCAAAGACATTTTCCTTGCCGCAGAGGGCGGCCTGCTGCAGGCCGTACTCAAACAGCTCCCGGATGCCGGAGCGGACGGCGCCCAGCTGATACATGGTTTGGTTCAACATAATGGGTCTCTCCTTTGCGCGTGGGGTAGGCTTATTGGGCTGCGTCGTAGCCCGCATGGAACGCCTTGAGGTTGAGGTCGATGAATTTTTCCGGCACCGTCGCGCGGATGACGGCCTCCCAGTCGATGTGGTCCATCGCCAGGGCCTTTGTCATCGCGCCGAAGAGGACGACGTTCATGCACTTCGGGTTGCCCAGGGACATGGCGATCTCGGCGGCATTCAGGCTATAGGTCTTGAAATGCTGCTGCATGGCTTCCAGGCAGCCTTCCGGGTAGGCAAACTGCCCGGCTGCGATGGAGGAGGAGGCCATCTCGTAGTCGTTGATGACGGCGATGCCGTCGGGCTTCAAGAAGTCGGCATAGCGGACGGCTTCCATCTTTTCAAATGCGACGATGATATCTGCCGCGCCCTTGCCGATGACCGGGGAGTAGACCTTATCACCCCAGTGGACCTGGGTGGAGACAGAGCCGCCGCGCTGGCTCATGCCGTGGACTTCGGACATTTTGACATCATAGCCAGCCTGCATCAGGCCGTTTACCAGAATCTTTGCCACCAAAATGGCGCCCTGGCCGCCAACGCCGACCAGCAGAACACTTTTTGTCTGGTTCATCTCAGTTCTCCTTTCTGGAAATCGCGCCCACCGGGCAAACCTGTGCGCAGACGGTGCAGCCGACGCAGAGGGTGGGATCAATGTGGGACTTCTTGCCCTGCATCATCAGCGCCGGGCAGCCGACCTTCAAGCACTTCTTGCAGCCGATGCACTTGTCCGTATCGACCATGCATTTGCCGATATCGTGCTTGATGCGCTTGATGAGCAGGCAGGGACGGCGGCAGACGATGGCCGCCGGGACGGTCGAGGCCAGGGCGTCGTCTACGGCCTTCTGCATGGCGGCCAGGTCCTGCGGGTCCACGACGATGACATTCTGGAAGCCGTACGCCTCCAGGACTTTTTCAATCTTGATCTGGTCGGCGATCTCGCCCTGCAGCGTGTAGCCGGAGCCGGGGTTATCCTGGTGGCCAGTCATACCGGTGATGTGGTTATCCAGGACGACGGGGATGACATTGCCTTTGTTATAGATGATCTCCGCCGCGCCGGTCATGCCGGAGTGGAAGAAGGTGGAGTCGCCCATGACGCCGAAGACCTTGTGGCTGGTGTCGCCAGCCATCTCAAAGGCCTTGGACATGCCCATGGCGACGGTAAAGCCGCCGCCCATGCAGACGACCGAGTCCACCGCGCTCAGAGGTGCGGCGCAGCCCAGGGTGTAGCAGCCGATATCGCCGGAGACGACATAGTCCTTGTGCTTGCCCATGGTGTAGAAGAAGCCTCTGTGGGGGCAGCCGGGGCACAGCGCCGGGGCGCGGGGCACGGCCTTGACGCCGACGTCCACCGTCTCCGGCTTCTGGCCGAAGATGCGCTCCTTCAGCAGCTGCGGGTTGAGCTCGTACAGGCGGCCCGTCAGCTCCTTGCCGATGCAGGCGATGCCAGCGGCCTTGATCTCATCTTCCATAAAGCTGTCTAGCTCTTCGATGACGTAAAGCGTCTCGACCTTGGAAGCAAAGTCGCGGATAAGGTCCATGGGCAGGGGATAGGTCAGGCCCAGCTTCAGGAAGGAGGTGTCTTCCGGGAAGGCCTCTTTGGCGTACTGGTACGCGATGGAGGCGGTGATCACGCCGATCTTGCTGCCCGCCATCTCGACTTTATTAAAGGGACAGGTGTTGCCGTAGGCTTCCAGATCCTTGAGCTTCTGCTCCAGCAGCGGATGGTTTAAGTACGCATTGGCCGGGGTACAGACCCGGTGGCGGATATCCCGCTGGAAGGGGGGATAATCGTGCTCCTCGTGCTCGCCAAATTCGACCAGGCTCTTGGAATGACAGACCCGGGTCGTTGTGCGGAAGAGGACGGGAAGATCAAACTGCTCCGAGAGGTCGAAGGCAGCCTTCATGAAGTCCTTGCACTCCTGGGAGTCCGACGGCTCCAGCATGGCAAGCTTTGCCGCCTTGGCATAGTGGCGGTTGTCCTGCTCATTCTGGCTGGAGTGGAGGGAGGGGTCGTCCGCCGAGACGATGACATAGCCCTTGCCGACGCCGTTGTAGGCCGCGGTAAAGATCGGGTCCGCTGCGACGTTGACGCCGACGTGCTTCATGGCGCACAGGCTGCGGACGCCGCCCAGGGACGCGCCGTAGGTCATCTCCGCGGCGACTTTTTCATTGGGGGCCCACTCGCAGTACAGCGCGTCGCCGTACTGGGGCAGATTTTCGAAGATTTCCGTGCTGGGCGTGCCGGGGTATGCCGAGCATACCTTGACGCCAGCCTCATAAGCGCCGCGGGCAGCGGCCTCATTGCCGGACATAAGATGCTTCATGGGGTGTTCCACCTTTCTATTCTCTAAACGTTTTGTTCCGTTTGCGTTGGTTCTTGTTCCGCCAGCAGGCAGCACAGGGCGATGGAGTTGAGACGGCTCTCGACACTGTCGCTGCGGGAGACCAGGGCGATGGGCGCCCGGGCGCCGACGACGACGCCGGCATTTCTGGCGTGGGCAAAGACGCTCATGGCCTTGCCGATGGCATTGCCGACCTCGTAATTGGGGACGAGGAGGATATCCGCGTCCCCCGCGTAGGCGGCGGGGTAATGCTTATGGGCGACGGCGGCCTTGGATATGGCCAGGTCCAGCCCGACCGGGCCGTAGACCGTCATATGATACATACGCCGCCAATCATCGTTCATGGCGCTCAGCGCCTGGGCGTCTACCGTCGAGGCGATCTTGGGATTGACCGTCTCCGCGCCGCAGATGCAGGCGGCGGTGATATGATCGTGGTTGAATTTCTGAAAGACCCGGGCTGCGTGGGCGAGGATCTGCTTTTTCTTTTCCAGGTCCGGGAAGGTATTGATGCCGCCGTCGGTCACGCACAGGAGCTTGTACCCGGCGGGCTCGTAAAACATCAGGTGCGAGAGCAGCGCGCCGGTGCGGATCCCCCGCTCCGGAGAGACGACCTCGCGCATCAGCGTGCCGGTGCCGATGAGGCCCTTCATCAAAATATCGGCATTGCCCTGGCGCACCAGCTGCACGCCGAGCTTGGCGGCGCGGACGTCGTTATCCTCCTGGAGGATGGTGTAATCCCGCCAGTCGATGCGGTGCTTTTCCAGAATGCGTTGGATCTTGGCTGTGTCGCCGATCAAAATCGAGCGGGCCATATGGGCCTCCTGGGCGTCGACGACGGCGTCGAGGACGTCCTCATCGTCGGCCCGGACGACGGCCATGGTATGCTCTCCTTTCAGGCTGGAGGCGACAGAGAGCAGCTTATAGAAGGATTGGATATACATAGGGGTACCTCCAAATGGCTAAGGGCAATAGTCCAGCGCCGGTTGCCCGTGCAGGACACGCAGCGCGCCTGCCGCCAGGGCCTGCATCTCGAATTCGCCGGGAAAGCGCAGCACCGGCGCAAGGGGGCCGACATAGCTGCTGATCTCCTGGCACAGGCGGTCGCTATGGGCCATGCCGCCGGTATAGACGATGGCATCGACCTGATAGCGCAGGACGGCGGCCATGGCGCCGATGTCCTTGGCCAGCTGATAGGCCAGAGCCTGGAAGATCTGCAGCGCCTGGGTGTCTGCTTCCTGAAAGGCGCAGCGCTCGACCTGGCACAGGTCCCGGGTGCCGAGGTAGGAGAAGACACCGGCCCGGCTGCCCAGCTTTGCCTGCACCTCCGCCTGGGTAAGGCCGGAAAAGCAGAGCTTCACGACCGCGCCCACCGGCAGCGCACCGCCCCGATCCATCCCCATGGCGCCATCGTCCTTGACATTATAGTTGTCGATCACGCGGCCATGGTCATGGGCTGCGACGGAGACGCCGCCGCCCAGATGGGCGACGATGAGCCGCAGATCCTCATAGGGCTTTCCCAGCTGCTGCGCGGCCTTGCGGGCGGCGCATTTTTGATTCAGTGCGTGAAAAAAGCTCTCCCGCTCCATCCCGGCGCAGCCGGAGATACGCGCCAGGTCCGACAGCTCGTCCACGCTGACAGGGTCGACAAAAAACGCAGGCAGCCCTGCCGGGCGGGCCAGCCGGTCGGCCAGGACGACGCCGAGATTTGCCGCGTGCTCCCCGTAGGGCGGATGGTAAATATCCGCCAGGACCCGGTCGGTGATCCGGTAGGTCCCGGCGGGGATATGGCGCAGCAGCCCACCCCGGGCGCAGATGGCGTCAAGCGCCTGCAAGCAGAAGCCGCTCTCCTCCAGCGCCTGGCGGATCAGCGAAAGCCGGTAGTCTACCTGGTCGAGAACTTGGAAAAAGGGCGCCAGCGCGGCGGCATCGTGGGCGATGGTCTTGGAAAAAACGGCGGTCTCTTCTTCAAAGATGGCGATCTTCGTCGAGGTAGCGCCGGGGTTGATGACGAATATGCGCATAAAAGCCCTCCTGTTTGCCGAAATGCCGCCGGGCAGGCCTTTGGCCGCAGGACAGTGCGGTGGCATGCAGCGTCCGGGGGCATTTGACAGAAAAACCTTCTTACTATTATAAAAGCAGTCAGGTTTATCTGTCAAGAGACGATTGGTGAAATTCCCGCCTGCGCCATCGATGGACGGTGGAGAAGTGCGAAACGGCCAAAAACAGTTTACAACTGTAAATTATTCTATGCAAAATCACAAAAAATGTTCGGAAGAACCGAACGAACGGGGGGATAGAGTGAAACTCCTTGACAAGGGACGGACGGATTATGTATAATAATACCGATTTTGCAAGCCGATAGAGAGGTGAGATGTGACGATGCCGACACAGGGCAGAAAAGTACATTCGATCGAAAAAGCGATCACACTGCTGGACTGCTTTTGGACAGCCAGGCGGCCGCTGGCACTGACAGAGCTGGTGCAGATGACAGGCTGGGCCAAGAGCACCATTCATGGGATGCTCTCTTCTATGACCGATTCCCGGGTGATCGAGCAGAACGAGACGGACGGCAAATACCGGCTAGGCTACCATCTTTTTGAACTGGGCAGTGCGGTCAACTCCTCCTGGAGCGAGATCTCCCGGGCCAGAGCTCGCCTGCTGCATATCGTGACGACAACGAAGGAATCCTCCTATCTGGCGCGCCTTTGCGGGGACGACCTGCTACTGGCGGTCTGCGCTGAGCCCAGCGAGGGCTTCCGGGTCTCGACGGAGGAGGGCACGCGCATCCCGCTGCACTGCACGTCTCAGGGCAAGGTCATTCTGGCCAATTTGCCGGAGGCTACGGCCAAGGCAATGCTGGAGCGCAAGGGCATGCACGCCTACACGCCCCGGACAATCCAGGATTGGGAGACGCTGCGGGGCCAGTTGGAGGAGATCCGTCAGCGGGGCTACGCCCTGGAGCGGAGCGAGTACCAGGTGGGCTTGCAGTCCATTGGTGTGCCGATCTTTGACGGCAACGGCCAGTGCCGCTATGCCATCAGCATTGTCGGCGTGATGCGGGGCACGGCCTGGAATGAATTCGACGAGACGCTCAAGCTTTTGATGGAATCGGCTGCGGCTATTTCCTATGACCTGGGCTATCGGGGCGGCCGCCCGGTCTAACGCGGCGGCTTTGCTGGAAATTATGTCGCGCGGCGCTGCGCCGCGCTGGATTATGCGGGCGTCGATCCCCTCGCCGCCGCACAGAAAGGGGTTGCCGGTATGCCGGAGCAGAAGAAAAAAGTACAATCCGTGGAAAAGGCCTTTGTCCTCCTGAATCAGCTTTGGGCTGCCGGGCGGCCGCTCTCTCTGACGGAGCTGACCCATATGACAGGCTGGGCCAAGAGCACGATTCACGCAATGCTGGTCTCTTTGCGGGAGGTGCGGGCTGTGGAGCAGAGCGAGGCGGACGGCCGCTATTGGCTGGGCTATCGCCTGATGGCTTTGGGCGGCAAGGTCAGCAGCTCCTGGCAGGGCGTGCAGCTGGCGCGGCCGCGGCTTTTGCATATCGTCAATACGATCCAGGAGTCGGTCTATCTCTCCCGGCTGTGCGGGGATGAGCTGCTGCTGGTTGCCTGTGCTGAGCCGAATGAGGGCTTCCAGGTCTGCGCCGAGGCGGGCAGCAGCGTGCCACTGCATTGCACGACCCAGGGCAAGGCCATCCTGGCCTTTATGCCGGAGCTGGAGCAGCGGCGCGTGCTGGAAAAGCTTGCCCTGCGGCCCTATACGCCCCAGGCCATCCAGTCGATGGATTCGCTCAAGACCCAGCTGGAGGAGGTCCGGCAGCGGGGATACGCTGTGGAGCGGGGCGAGTATAACACCGGTCTGCAATCTGTCGGCGCGCCGATCTTTGACCGGACGGGCCGCGCCCGGTACGCTATCAGCATCGTCAGCGCCATGCGCGGCGCATCCTGGCGGGAGTTTGACCAGGCGGTCAAGCTGGTGACGGAGGCTGCCAAGTCCATTTCCTTTGACCTTTCCGCCCTGGAGACGGATAATATCAATTTCTGAGGAGCCTAGCGGAGCCCAGCCGTGGTTTCCCGGCTGCGTAAAAAATTTTTCGCGGGGAATTGACAAGCGGGTTATTTTGTGCTAGTTTAGTGTTAAATCAGGAAAGGAGATCAAATCGCATGATGCATTTTGTTTCTGCAGGCAAGTTTTTTACCTATTACTTTATTACAAAGTAATAGTGTTTTGTGCTGCAGAAAAATAAAATCCCATGTATTTGAATCCTTCGGGCGCTGCACAGAACAGACTGTGCGGCGTTTTCTTTTTGCCCCGCACAGGCAGCGGCAAAAAATCAGTCACAGGAGCGAATGAAGTATGATCGCAGTATTGAAACCCAACGCAACCAAGGAGCAAAGAGAGCACCTGATCTCTTGGCTGGAACGCCAGGAACTGGAGGTGCACATTTCCGAAGGCAAGGACTATACCGTCCTCGGCCTCGTCGGCGATACGAGCAAGATCGATAAGGAACTGCTGCAGAGCTTGGACATTGTCTCCAATGTGCAGGTGGTCAGCGAACCCTATAAAAAGTGCAACCGGAAATTCCACCCGGACGATACGGTCATCGACCTGGGCAGCGTCAAGATCGGCGGCGGCAATTTCTGCATGATCGCCGGGCCGTGCTCCGTGGAGACGGAGGAGCAGATCATCGGCATTGCCAAGCGGGTCAAGGCCTCTGGGGCCAATGTGCTTCGGGGCGGCGCGTTCAAGCCCCGCACCTCGCCGTATGACTTCCAGGGCCTGAAGGCGGACGGCCTGAAGCTCCTCTCCGAAGCCAAACGGGAGACGGGCCTGCCCATCGTCTCGGAGATCATGAGCATCAATCATCTGGACCTGTTCGACGACGTGGATATCATCCAGGTCGGCGCCCGAAACGCGCAGAACTTCGAGCTGCTGCGGGCCCTGGGCAAGACAGATAAGCCGATCCTCCTCAAGCGCGGCATCGCCGGGACGCTGAAGGAGCTGCTGATGAGCGCAGAATATATTATGTCCGGCGGCAATGAAAAGATCATCCTCTGCGAACGGGGGATCCGCTCTTACGAGACCTTCACCCGCAATACCCTGGACGTCTCGGCCATCCCAGTGCTGCATGAGCTGACGCACCTGCCGGTCATCGCCGACCCGAGCCACGCCACGGGCAAAGCGCGCCTTGTCGCGTCGATGGCCAACGCCATTGCTGCCAGCGGGGCCGATGGTATTATGATCGAGGTCCACAACGATCCGATGCACGCCCTGTGCGACGGCGCCCAATCTCTGACGCCGGACCAGTTTGATGCAGTTGCCAAGCAGGTCCTGCGCATCCGGGAGGTCATCGGCGCATGACGGTCGGAATTGTCGGATTGGGGCTCATCGGCGGCTCCATGGCCAAGGCGTATCATGAGGCAGGGCATACGGTCTGGGGGCTGGACCAAAACCAGGTAACCCAGGAATTCGCGGCCCTGATCGGCTGCATCGACGGCGCGTTGACGGAGGAAAAAATCAGCACATGCGACCTCATCCTCCTGGCAGCCTACCCGGCTGGCAGCGAGGCGTGGCTGCAGGAGATGGCCCCGTGCCTGGCGGGCCGGACGGTCATCGACTGTCTGGGCACGAAGCGGCATATTTGCCAGGTGGGCTTTGCCCTGGCCGCGCGCTACGGCTTTACGTTCATCGGCGGGCACCCCATGGCGGGGACGCACAATTCGGGGTTAAAATACGCCCGGAGCAATCTCTTCCACGGCGCGCCGATGGTCATCGTCCCGCCCCGGTACGACGACATGGCGTTTTTTGAGGAGATCAAAGCGCTGCTGGCCCCGGCGGGCTTCGGCAGCATCACCGTCACGACGGCGGAGAAGCACGACGAGATGATCGCCTTCACGTCGCAGCTGGCCCATGTCGTCTCCAACGCGTATATCAAAAGCCCGACGGCGGGGCAGCACAAGGGCTTTTCCGCTGGCAGCTATAAGGACCTGACCCGGGTCGCTTGGCTGAACCCGGATATGTGGACAGAGCTGTTTTTAGAAAACGGCGAGTATTTGCTGCGGGAGCTGGATGGGCTCATTGGAGCCCTGAGCCAGTACCGCGACGCCATTGCGTCGGCGGACGCGCCCCGCCTCCGGCAGCTGCTGGACGAGGGCAGAATGCGGAAGAAAGAGATTGATAAGCGATGAAAAAGATCGAAGTGACAGCCTCCCGGAATTACACGGTGCACATCGGCAGCGGCATTTTGCCGGAGCTGGGCCTGCTGCTGCGGGCGCAGGTGCCGGGGGAGCGGGTCTGCATCGTGACGGACGATACCGTCCAGGCCCTCTACGGCGCGCAGGCGGAAGAGTCGCTGACGCAGGCGGGCTTTGCGGTCTGCACGTTTGCCTTCCCCCATGGGGAGCAGTCCAAATGCGCCGCGACGTATCTGAAGCTTTTGAATTTCCTGGCGGAGCAGCACCTGACCCGGACGGATGCCATTGTCGCCCTGGGCGGTGGCGTTCCCGGGGATCTGGCGGGCTTTGCGGCGGCGACGTACCTGCGGGGCATCGCCTTTGCCCAGGTCCCGACGACGCTGCTGGCGGCGGTCGACTCCTCCGTCGGCGGTAAGACGGCCATTGATTTAGACGCCGGGAAGAACCTGGCTGGCGCCTTCTGGCAGCCGTGCCTCGTCCTGTGCGATTATGATACTTTGCAGACCCTGCCGGAGGAGATCTTTGCCGACGGCTGCGCGGAGGTTATCAAATACGGTGTCCTCGGCGACGAAGCGCTGTTTGCACATTTGGAGCAGTACGGCCTGGCGTTTGACCGGGAGCGGGTCATCACCCGCTGCGTGGAGATGAAGCGGGATGTCGTGGCCGCCGACGAATTTGACAACGGCCAGCGCCAGCTCCTGAATCTGGGCCACACGCTGGGCCACGCCGTCGAGGCATGCAGCGCGTTTGCCGTCTCCCACGGAAAGGCGGTGGCCATCGGCATGGCGACGGTCGCCCGGGCGGCCAGCGCCCGAGGCATCTGCCCGGCTGATTGCGCAGCGCGCATCGGCGCGGTGGTGCAGAAATTTGGCCTGCCGGACCGGACGGCCTACCCGCTGCCCGCGCTGTGCGGCGTTATGCTGGCGGATAAAAAGCGCCGGGGCGGCGCGATCCGCGTCGTCGTGCCGGAGCGCATCGGCGCCTGCCGGTTGGAGAAGATGCCCGTTGCGGCATTGGAAGACTTTATGAAAGCGGGGCTGTGACGATGCTGGCAATCCTGACACCGCATGCCCTCTCCGGCCGAGTGGCTGCACCGTCCTCCAAATCCCAGGCTCATCGTCTGCTCATTTGCGCGGCTCTGGCGGATACGCAGACGGAGATCCTTTGCCCGGCCCGCTCGGCGGATATCGACGCCACAGCCGATTGTCTGCGGGCCTTGGGGGCGGAGATACAATATAAAAATGGAAGCTTCTGGGTCATGCCCATTCGGGCAGCCCGGCCCGGCGGGGTGCTGCCCTGCCGGGAGAGCGGCTCGACGCTGCGGTTTCTGCTGCCGGTGGCGGCGGCCCTGGGCGCGGATTGCACCTTCCGCCTGGCGGGGCGGCTGCCGGAGCGGCCCCTTTCGCCCCTGTGGGAGGAGCTGTGCCGTCACGGTGCCTCCCTAGCACGGCCCCAGCCGGATGCGATCCGGCTGACGGGACGCCTGGCGGGCAGCCAGTTTACCATGGCGGCAAATATCTCCTCCCAGTTTATCACGGGTCTGCTCTTTGCCCTGCCGCTTCTGGGCGGCGGGCGGATCGACCTGACCGGGCAGCTAGAATCGGTGGGCTATCTGGAGATGACCTGCCAGGCGCTGGCCTGCTTCGGCGTCGAGACGCGCTGGGAGGAAAATGCCATCACCGTTGTGCCCGGGGGCTATCGCAGCCCCGGCAGGCTGCAGGTGGAGGGCGACTGGTCCGGCGGGGCCTTCTGGCTCTGCGCCAACGCCCTGGGGGCGGAGATCGACTGCACCGGCCTGGACCCGGCGTCCAAGCAGGGCGACCGCCGCGTGAATGACGCCCTAGCGGCGATCCGAGGGGGGAATGCAACGATCTCCGGCCGGGATATCCCGGACCTGATCCCCGCCCTGGCTGTCGTTGCCGCGGGGACACCGGGGACGACCCGGTTCAAGGACATCGGCCGCCTGCGCTTAAAAGAAAGCGACCGTATCGCCACGACCCTGGCGCTGATCGAGGCGCTGGGCGGCAGCGGCGCGGCGGGGCCGGATAGTCTGGAGATCTATGGCAAGGACCGCCTGCCCGGCGGCGTCTGCGACAGCTGCGGCGACCATCGTATCGCCATGAGCGCCGCCATCGCGTCGCTGCGCTGCACCGGGCCGGTCATGCTGCGGGGCGCGCAGGCAGTGGAAAAATCCTACCCGGCCTTCTGGCAGGCCTTTGCCAGCCTGGGCGGGCAGATCGCATGGGAGGAAGAGGCATGAGCAACACCTACGGAACGCGGTTCCGCTTTACCATCTTCGGCCAGTCCCACGCCCCGGCCATCGGCGTGACGATAGAGGGGCTGCCGGTGGGCTTTTCGATCGACGAAGCCAAGCTCCAGGCGTTTCTGGACCGCCGCGCCCCCGGCAGAAAGCGGGGCACGACGACCCGGCGCGAGGCGGACAAGCCGGAATTTATCGCGGGCCTGGCTGAAGGCCGCACCTGCGGTGCGCCGGTGACGGCCATCATTTATAATACGAATACCCGCAGCGGCGACTATGAAAACCTGCGCCATGTGCCCCGGCCCGGCCATGCGGATTACCCGGCCATGTGCCGCTTCGGCGACAGCCGCGATGTAGCAGGCGGCGGCCAATTTTCCGGCCGGATGACAGCGCCGCTGTGCATCGCAGGCGGCATCTGCCTGCAGCTTTTGGAGCAGCGGGGCATCGCCGTCACGTCAGAAATTCTCGCCATCGGCGGCAAAACGGACCCGGCGGGGATGGACGCCGCTGTGGAGGCGGCCATGGCCCGGGGTGATTCCGTCGGCGGCGTCATCGGATGCTGTGTCACGGGATTGCCGGTGGGGCTGGGCGAGCCGATGTTCAGCGGGATGGAAAATCGCATCGCCCAGGCGGCCTTCGGCATCCCGGCGGTCAAGGGCATTGACTTTGGCAGCGGCTTTGATGCGGCCAACCTGACGGGCAGCGAACACAACGACCCGTTTTATCTGGAAAACGGCGTTGTTAAAACGAAGACGAACCACCACGGCGGGATCCTCGGCGGCATGACGACCGGGATGCCCTTGACATTCCGAGTAGCCTTCAAGCCGACGCCGTCCATCGCGCTGCCCCAGCGCAGCGTGGACCTGGCGCGGCAGGAAGAAACAGAGCTGGTCATCCATGGCCGGCATGACCCTTGTATTGTGCTGCGGGCGCAGCCTTGTGTCGAGGCGGCGGCGGCAGTTGCGGTATATGATGCATTATTGGAAGGAGAAGCGCTATGAATTTGCAGGAACTCAGAGAAAAAATCGACGAGGTCGACGGCCAACTGGTGCAACTCATCGAGCAGCGGATGGATATTGCCGGGCAGATTGCCGACTACAAAAAGGAAAACCATCTGCCGGTCCTGGATGCGGCCAGAGAGCGGGAAAAGCTGGCGCGGGTCTCGGCGGCAGCCCGGCCGGATATGCAGGACTATACACGGGTCCTCTACTCCCTGCTGTTTGAGCTCAGCCGCTCTTACCAGAGCCGCTTGGTGGCCAATACAACGGAGCAGTATGAGCTGATCCACAACGCCATCGAGAACACGCCGAAGCTGTTTCCGAAGACGGCCCAGGTCGTCTGCCAGGGGGTCGACGGCTCCTTCTCCACCATGGCTTGTGAGCGGATCTTTGCCAATCCCCATGTGATGTATGTGAAGAATTTCGAGGGCGTCTTCTCCGCCATCGAGAGCGGGCTGTGCGAGTATGGCATCATCCCCATTGAAAACAGCACGGCGGGCTCTGTCAAGCAGGTCTATGATCTGATGATCGAACACAATTTCTATATCGTCCGCTCCACCCGCATTAAGGTCAATCATTGCCTGCTGGCCAAGCCCAATACGAAAAAGGCCCAGATCCGGGAGATCTATTCCCACGAGCAGGCCATTGCTCAGTGCGCCGATTTCCTCAAGTCCATGCCAGATGTGAAGGTCACCTGCTGCGAAAATACCGCCGAGGCGGCGGCAATGGTCGCCCAGTCGGACCGCAGCGACGTTGCAGCGCTGTCGTCCTACCGCTGCGCGGAGCTCTACGGCCTGCAGTGCCTGGAATCCACCGTGCAGGACAACGGCAATAACCACACCCGCTTCATCTGCATCTCCCGCAAGCCGGAAATTTATCCCGGTGCGGATAAGACGACGCTGATGATGATCCTGCCCCATCGTCCCGGCGCGCTGTATAAGGTCCTGGCGCGGCTGTATGCCCTGGGCATCAACCTGCAGAAGCTGGAGAGCCGCCCGCTTCCGGACCAGGATTTTGAATTCATGTTCTATTTTGATCTGGAGACGTCCATCTATTCCGATGAATTCGTGCAGCTCATCTGCGAGCTGGGCGACCTGTGCGAGGAGTGCAAGTATCTGGGCAGCTATTCGGAGGTCATCTGATGCAGCGTTACGGCCTTTTGGGGGAGAAGCTGGGCCACAGCTATTCTCCGCAGATCCACGCCCAGCTGGCGTCTTACCCCTACGACCTCTACGAGGTCGCGCCGGAGCGGCTGGATGCGTTTCTGCGCACGACGGAGCTGGCCGGGATGAACGTCACGATCCCGTATAAAAAAGCGGTGATCCCGTACTGCAAGGCCCTGTCTCCGGCAGCGGCGCGGATCGGCAGCGTCAATACCCTGGTGCGCCGCGCCGATGGCTGGTATGGCGATAACACGGATTACGACGGCTTTTGCTATATGGCCCGGGATTTTGCCATCGCCGGGAAAAAAGCCCTGGTGCTGGGCAACGGCGGCGTCAGCCTGACCGTCCAGCAGGCCCTGCGGGACCTGGGGGCGCGGGAGGTCGTCGTCATCTCCCGCCGGGGGCCGGATAATTATCAAAATCTGGCGCGCCATGCCGACGCGCAGATCATTGCCAACGCCACGCCGGTGGGCATGTACCCAAACAATGGCGCGTCGCCGCTTGACCTGGCCGGGTTCCCACGGTTAGAGGGGGTCCTGGACCTCATTTATAATCCGGCCAGGACAGCGCTGCTGCTCCAGGCAGAGCGCCGGGGCATCGCTTGCAATGGGGGCCTCGGGATGCTGGTGGCCCAGGCAAAGCGGGCCGCGGAGCTCTTTACCGGCCGCGCCATTGCCGACGGTGAGATCGAACGCATTACCCGCTGCCTGGCGGGGCAGATGCAGAATATCGTCCTCATCGGCATGCCCGGCTGCGGTAAGACGACCTTGGGCAAGGCCCTGGCTGCCCGGTTAGACCGCTCCTTTTACGACGCCGACACCGTCCTGGAGCAGCGGGCAGGCCGCAGCATCCCGGAAATCTTCCGCTGCGATGGCGAGGCGGCCTTCCGCGCGCTGGAGACGCAGACGCTGGCGGAGCTGGGGAAATGCTCCGGCGCGGTCATCGCCACCGGCGGTGGCTGCGTCACCCGGCCGGAAAACGCGCCGCTGCTGCGGCAAAATGGGCGCGTTGTCTGGGTCAAGCGGCCGCTGGACCGGCTGCCGGTGAGCGGGCGGCCTGTCTCCCAGCGGATGAGCGCGGCGGCAATTTATGCCCAGCGGCGGGACCGCTACGCCGCCTTTGCCGCCTATACTGTGGAAAATGACGGCCCGCTTGCCGAGACGCTGGCGAAGCTTTTGGAGGTGCTGCAATGAAGCTTTTGATCCTGAACGGCCCGAACCTGAACCTGCTGGGGCTGCGGGAGCCGGAAATTTACGGCGACCGGAATTATGCCGCCCTCGTCTCCTACGTCGAGGGGGTCTGCCAGTGGGAGGGTATCGAATGCCGGGTGTTCCAGTCCAACCACGAAGGGGCCCTGGTGGATGAGATCCAGGCGGCCTATGGCGTGTATGACGGCATCGTCATCAACCCCGCGGCCTATACCCATACGAGTGTGGCAATCCTGGATGCCCTCAAGGCGGTGCGCATCCCGGCGGTGGAGGTGCATCTTTCCGATGTCAGCGCCCGGGAGGCGTTCCGGCAGGTGTCTTATGCCGGGATGGCCTGTGTCCAGACCTACGCGGGCTACGGCTTTGCGGGGTATGAAAAGGCAGTTTTATTCCTGAAGGACTATCTGCAAAAATAGGAAACACCGGCGGCTGCTGTTGACAACGGGCAGCCGCCGGTTTATAATGCGAATAACATACTAAATTAGTTGCAAATAGTTACAAATTACAGCGGGAGGCGACAGCGTGAAAATTCTAGTGGCCATGAGCGGCGGTGTGGATTCCAGCGTGGCGGCAAAGCTGCTGACCGACGCGGGGCATACCTGCATCGGCTGCACGATGAAGCTCTATCAAAATGAGGACGTCGGCCTGAGCCGGGGCCACACCTGCTGCAGTCTCGACGATGTGCAGGACGCCCGCAGTGCCGCCTGGCAACTGGGGATGCGGCATTATACGTTCAATTTCTCCGATGAATTTCGGGAAAAGGTCATGGGCAAATTCATTGCCAGCTACCGCCAGGGCAAAACGCCGAACCCCTGCATCGACTGCAATCGCTATCTGAAATTTGAAAAGCTCTTCCACCGGGCGGAGGAATTGGGCTGCGACGCCATTGCCACTGGCCATTACGCCCGTATCACGCAGGAAAACGGCCGCTACCAGCTCCGCAAAGCGCGGGACGAGCGAAAGGACCAGAGCTATGTCCTCTACACCATGACCCAGGCGCAGCTTGCAAAGACGCTGTTTCCCCTGGGGGAGATGGAAAAGGCCGAGACCCGGGCACTGGCGGCGAAGGGCGGCATGCAAAACGCCCAAAAGCCGGACAGCCAGGATATCTGCTTCGTCCCCGACGGCGATTACGCCGCCGCCATTGAACGCTTGACGGGCAAAGCCGCGCCCTGCGGCGATTTTGTCGACCCGGCGGGGCATGTGCTGGGGCGGCACCGGGGCATTATCCGCTATACCATCGGTCAGCACCGGGGCCTGGGGCTGGACCTGCCGGTCAAGCGTTATGTCTGCGCGATCTGCCCGGCGGACAATACCGTCGTGCTGTCTGACAGCGCGGCCCTTTATCGGCGCGCGGCGTTTGTGGAGGATGTCAATTGGATCTCGGGCCAGACCCCGGCGGAGCCGGTGTGCTGCCGGGTAAAGATCCGCTACCGCCAGCCGGAGCAGGACGCCGTCGTCACGCCGCTGGCCGGTGGCTGGGCGAAGCTGGTATTTGACACGCCCCAGCGGGCCATCACGCCGGGCCAGGCGGCGGTATTTTACGACGGAGATCTGGTCCTGGGCGGCGGCGTGCTGACGGCGCAGGAGGAAACTGCATGAATCTCTATGCGGATGCGCAGACGATCCTGCGCGAGGCCATCGCAGCGGTGCAGCCGGAGGCGGCGGTCACCCGGGCGCTGGCGCAGCTGCCGCCGTGCCATGGACGGCGTATTTTAGTCGCGGTGGGCAAGGCGGCCTGCCCGATGGCATCTGCTGCGCTGCAGGCCCTGGACGGGCATATGCACGCGGGCATCGTTATCACAAAGCACGGCCACGGGGTGCCGCTGCCTGCGCCGCTGCAGGTGCTGGAGGCGGGGCACCCGGTCCCCGACGCAGCGACGTATGCCGCCACGGCCCAGGCGTTGGCGCTGACGGCAAATTTGACCCCAGCCGATCAGGTACTGTTCCTGCTCTCCGGCGGCGGCTCGGCGCTGTTTGAGCAGCCGCTCCTGCCACCCCGGGAGCTGACGGATGTGACGCAGCAGCTGCTGGCCTGCGGCGCGGCGATCACCCAGGTCAATACCATCCGCAAGCGCCTGTCCGCGGTCAAGGGCGGGCGGTTTGCGCTGCACTGCGCCCCGGCGCAGGTCTGGTCCGTCGTCCTGTCCGACGTCCTGGGCGACCGGCTGGATATGATCGCCTCGGGCCCGGCCTGCCCGGACCGCTCGACGGCGGATGAAGCGCTGGCCATTGTGGATGCGTATGGCCTGCGGCTCTCACCCCAGGCGCTTGCCTGCCTGCGCCGCCCGACGCCAAGCGCGCTGCCCAACGCCCAAAGCATCGTCACCGGCAGCGTCCGCCAGCTGGTGGATGCCGCGGCGCGGACGTGCAGGCGTTTGGGCTACGACGTGGAAATTTTGACCGACTGCCTGCAGAGCGAGGCCCGGGATGCCGGGCGCTGGCTGGCGCGGGAGGCCCTGGTAAGATCCGGCCCCCGGGCGCTGCTGGCAGGCGGCGAGACCGTCGTGCATGTGATGGGGCCAGGCCTGGGTGGGCGCAACCAGGAGCTTGCCCTGTCCGCGGCGGCGCAGATCGCGGGGCAGCGGGCGCTTGCCATTTTTTCCTTCGGCTCCGATGGAACAGACGGCCCGACGGACGCCGCCGGTGGCTATGTGGACGGCCAGACCCAAGCGGCTCTGGCGCGGCAAGGGATCTCAATTCCTGATGTGCTGGCCCAGAACGACGCGTACCACGCGCTGGAGGCCTGCGGCGGCCTGATTAAGACCGGCCCGACGGGGACGAATGTCAACGATCTCAGCGTCGCGCTCCTCGGCCCGGAGCGGCAGGGGAATTATTAAGAAAATTTCTATTGATTCTGGCGTAAGATGGCATTATACTGGAGAAAACAGAGCAATAGGAGGCATCGAATATGAAAAACTGCCCTGTGTGTAACGCACAGTTAAATGACGAGGCGGCATTCTGCACCCAGTGCGGCACGCCGCTGCGGGATGGGCAAGGCCCGGAAGCGCAGGCAGCGCCCCAATCGGAGGGCAATCCGGCGCCGGGGGCGGCGCCCCAGGCTGCATACCAGCCGCCCCAGCAGAATACGGCGCAGGCCGCGCCGTATGTCGACCCATATGACCACACGAAGGAATTTTCCGCCCAGGATATTTCCGATAACAAGGTCTTTGCCATGCTGATGTATCTCACAGGCTGGATCGGCATTATCATCGCGCTGCTGGCCAGCAAGGAGTCACGTTATGTGGCGTTCCATCTGCGCCAGGCGCTGAAGATCGAGGTCGTGGGTATTTTGCTGGTGCTGATCTCCGCCGTGCTGTGCTGGACATTTATTATCCCCATCGCCGGCGGCGTGTGTATGATCATTCTGCTGGTGCTGCGGATCATCAGCTTCTTCCAGATCTGCGGCGGCAAGGCCAAGGAGCCTGCCATCATCCGTTCGCTGGGCTTCCTGCGCTGAACGATACGAAAAAACGGAACCGACCAGGGCTGGTTGGTTCCGTTTTTCTATGAAAAGCAGCGCGCTTAAACCGTGTGGTGAATGGCGTCTGCAAAGGCGATTTGATCTTGCGCCTTGAAATAGGCAGAGCCTGCCACCAGGACACTGGCACCATTGCGGACGCAAGTTTTGGCGGTCTCAAGATTGACGCCGCCGTCGACTTCCAGCTCACAGGCGGGGTTCTGCCGGTCGATCATTTCCCGGATCGCCGCGAGCTTGGGCATCATGTCCGCCATGAATTTCTGGCCGCCAAAGCCGGGCTCCACGGTCATGACCAGGATGAGATCGACCAGCTCCAGATACGGCGCGACAGCCTCCGCCGGGGTCTTCGGCTTTACGCTGATAGCGGCGCGGACGCCTGCCTGCCGGATGATCTGCAGTGCCTGCAGGTTGTGCTCCAGGGTATCGGCTTCGACGTGGATTGTGACGATGTCCGCCCCGGCCTTGCAGAATTCCTCTACATAGCGGACCGGCCGGTCGATCATCAGATGAACGTCCAGCGGCAGATCGGTGATGCGCCGGATCGCGGCGACGACGGGCATACCAATGGTGATATTCGGGACAAATGCGCCGTCCATGACATCCACGTGGACATAGTCCGCACCGGCCTTTGCCAGGGCGTCAATATCCCGCTGCAGATTGACAAAATCCGCAGAGAGAATCGAGGGAGCGAGCTTAATCATACATAATACCTCCGAATTCTGAAACAATAGAACTGCCGCGGCTGTCACAAATCGTCGCTGCCTGTCATAGAACGGTAGAGAAGCAAGGCCCAGGGCGGCACACTGGCTCAGACCACTCCGGCGCAGGCCGTTCCGCTTTGTTTCGATGGGGCGCTTTCTTGAAAAGCGCCCCTTTTTCACACTTGCGCGCAAAATGCGCAGCAAGGCTATTATATTCGACAGAGCCGGAGACTGTCAACCGCCTGTTTTCGTGAAAATCTTGACTTCCGATGCCCTGGGCTTTATACTAGAAATGGAAAAATGCCGCTTGGCCGGTGACCGGAAGGAGAATGCTACCATGGAAGAAAAAATCCCGCAGTTGACCTTGACCCCGGATCTTACACAGACGCCGGAGCTGGCGGAAAAACCGGCGGCAGAGCTGCAGACTGCCCCCACAAGCGACCAGCCGGATACGCGCCCGGAGGCCGGGCCGGAGCTGGCGCAGCTGAGCCCGGAGGAGCAGGCGGCGGTAGCGGCCTTCGCGGAGAAGATCGACATCACCGATTCCAATCTGGTGCTGCAGTATGGTGCGGCGGCGCAGAAAAATATCGCGGATTTCTCCGCCAACGCCTTGGAAAATGTCCGGACGAAGGACATGGGCGAGGTTGGGGATATGGTCAGCGAGCTGGTCGTGGAGCTCAAGGGCTTCGACGCGGAGCAGGAGCGCAAGGGGCTGCTGGGCCTGTTCAAAAAGGCCAGCCGCGGCACCCAGCTTATGAAGGCCAAGTACGATAAGGCCGAGGCCAATGTGGATAAGATCAGCCGCCAGCTCCAGAGCCACCAGATCCAGCTCATGAAGGACACGGCCCTGCTGGACCAGATGTATGAAAAGAACCTCGAGTACTACAAGCAGCTGACGATGTATATCCTGGCCGGGCGGCAGCGCCTTGCCAAGGAGCAGAACGAGACCTTGCCCGCCCTGCAGGCGGCGGCGCAGCAGTCCGGCCTGGCGGAGGACGCGCAGCGGGCCAACGACTTTGCCAATCAGTGCCAGCGCTTTGAGAAGAAGCTGCACGATCTGGAGCTGACCCGGGTCATCTGCCTGCAGATGGCGCCGCAGATCCGGATGATCCAGAACAACGATACGCTGATGTCGGAAAAGATCCAGACCTCCCTGGTCAATACCATTCCGCTGTGGAAGAGCCAGATGGTCCTGGCGCTGGGCCTGAGCCATGCGCAAAAGGCGATGGAAGCCCAGCGGCAGGTCACGGATATGACGAACACCCTGCTGAAGAAAAATGCGGACATGCTCAAGACAGCCAGCGTGGAGACGGCCAAGGAGTCCGAGCGGGCCGTGGTCGATCTGGAGACGCTGCAGCACACAAACCAGAGCCTGATCGAGACGCTGGACGAGGTCCTGCAGATCCAGACCGAGGGCGCGCAGAAGCGGGCGGCTGCCCAGGCGGAGCTACGCAAGATCGAAGGCGAGCTCAAGCAGAAGCTGCTGGAGGTCCGCCGTGGCGACAGCCAAGCGTAAGAGAAGATACGGCCCCGGCCCGCTGCGGCGCGCCGGGGCTGCTGTGTTATTGTGCGCCGCTGTGCTGGCGCGATGGGAGGAAGAAGCATGATCGTACTTTCCCGGGAGCCGGGCGGGCCGTCGCTGTATCAGCAGCTCTACCGGCAGCTGCGGGGGCAGATCGCCCGGGGCGAACTCCAGGCGGGGCAGAAGCTTCCGGCAAAGCGGGCCATGGCCCAGCAGCTGAATATCAGCGTCAATACCGTCGACGGGGCCTACCGGCAGCTGGAATCCGAAGGCTATATCGCCGCCCGGCCCAGGAGCGGCTTTTATGTCTGCCAGATCGAAGCGCTGGCCCCGCACAGTACGGCCCCGGCGCCTACAGTCGCCGCGCCGGTCCGGGCCGCACCGGTGGCGGTGGATTTCTCCCCCGGCGGGATCGCGGCGGAGAAATTCCCGTTGCGGCGCTGGCAGCAGCTTCTGCGCGCCTGCGCGGAGGGGCCGCAGATCCTCAGCCGCACCCCGGCGGCGGGGGACCCTGCCCTGCGCAGCGCGATCTGCCAGTATATTTTTGAGGCGCGGGGCGTGCGCTGTACCCCGGCGCAGATGATCCTGGGTGCGGGGACGGACAGCTTGCTCCAGCGCCTGAGCTACCTGCTGCCGAATCGCTGCGCCTTTGCCGTCGAGAATCCCGTCTATAACCAGGCCTACCGGCTCTTTGCCCGGATGGGGCACCCGGTCGTCCCGGTGGAGATCGACCACAGCGGCGTGACAGTCGAAAAGCTGGAGCAGCTTGACGAGGCAGTCGTCTATACGACGCCGTCGCACCAGTATCCGCTGGGCCTGTGTATGCCCATGGCGCGGCGGGCCCAGCTGCTGAACTGGTGCAGCCGCGGCGCGTTCCGCTATGTGATCGAGGACGATTACGATTCGGAATTCCGCTACGACAGCCGCCCGGTGCCCTCCCTGCAGAGCATCGACCGCAGCGGCCGGGTCATTTATTTGGGGACCTTTTCCCGTTCTGTCTGCCCGGGGCTGCGCATCAGCTATATGGTGCTGCCGGAGCCGCTGCTGCAGCGGTATCAGGCAGCCTGCCGGTATTTTGCCTGCGGCGTCTCCAGCCTGGAGCAGGCGGCGCTGCGGGAGTTTATCCTCTGCGGCGATTTTGCCCGGCATGTCAACCGAATGCGGGTCTATTATAAGGGGCAGCGCCGCTATTTCCTGCAGCGTCTGGAGCCCTTTGGCAGCGGGATCGAATCCATCGGCGAGGCGGCGGGGCATCACCTGGCGGTTCGGGTCCACAATGGGATGAACGAGAAGGCCCTCTGCCAGGCGGCCCTGGCGCAGGGGGCGCGGGTATATCCCATCAGCCCGTATTTTATCGGGCCGATGCCCGCCATGTACGAGAGCAAGGTGCTGCTGGGCTTCGGCGGCCTGAGCCGGGGTCAGATCGATCAGGGCTGTGCGCTTTTGAAGCAGGCCTGGTTTGGAGATGCGTTTTAAAATAATTTAAAATGAATTTTAGGGGAGAGAATTTCACGCAGCAAGCATCGCGCCGCGTGCGCATGCAGCGCGATGCTTGCTGCGCCGCCAGATACAGCCGCGGGTCAACTGCTTGCAATGCCTTTGCGCAGCGCCGGGTATGACGGAAAAAATTGCCAGGCCGCGGCCTGATATTCTTCCCTTTGCAGGGGCATACTGAGTCTATCCCAAAGAAATAGGAGGACTTTTTTATGAACTGCGAAGCCAATAAATGTATCGCCTGCACGGTCACTTCCTGCAAGCATCACTGCGACGCCCAGGACTACTGCTCCCTGAGCAAGATCCAGGTCGGCACCCACGAGTGCAACCCCACGATGGATCAGTGCACAGACTGCCAGTCCTTCGCCAAGCGGTAACCCCACAAACGCCAGAGCCACCCAGGCTCTGGCGTTTGTGGGTTAGGTGATGTTTTAAATATTTGGTAATGGTTTCAAGGCACATGTCGGTTGACTCTGATCAAGGATATGGCCAATCAATAGGCTTTAAATTGGTTGCGTTATAAAGAATCGTTTTTTCGTTACCATTGCTTATCCTTGTAAGGCGTATCTTCAACGCCGTTGGCTTTCAGATTTGCCACCATGCGGTCGAGTTTGCCTTTCCACATTTTCTTGAACCATTCTGTGTGGCCGAACCATTTGACAAGCGTGGGGCTGATTGCATAATAGGTGCGGATAAATGCTCTTCCATACCATGTCTCAGCCAGAGTATAGTCACGGAAGCGACGAAGCGTCCAGACTTGCGGGCAATCGTAGGAACCGTAAACAGCGGTAGCTACATAACATCCACTTGTAGACTTTTGTTCAGAATTTTTCATAATTAGCTCGTCAAGGTAAGAAAGATCAGGGTGAACAGCTTTTATCTGTTTCAATTCAATCAAAAAAGCTGAACGAACAGAGTTTTCTAAATTGATAGTATAGGCTTGGCTTGCCTGGCGAGGCTGTCCGTTTATTTCAAAGATAAATGTGACATCATACATTTTCTCAATTGCATTGCTGATTTTGCGGAGTACATCTTCTTTGTTTTCGTCGCTCTCCTCAAAATAATCATTGATGACAGAAATAGACCGGTTTAATACTCCAAATTTTTGCTCACGCTTAAAGTATGCACTGTCAGTTAAGGAAAGCATCGCTTTGCCAAAGGAGCTGAAGAAAACAGCTTCCATATTGTGGGGTGAGTTCTGCTCCACCAAATTGTAATATTTTTCGACTTCTTCCCAATCTTCTTTCTCATAAGCACGTCTTGCATTTGAAAGGCACTTTTGAACAAACGCACTATTGTCCACCTTAACGGTACCTTGGACATCAACTGTGCCCTCAATCATCATTTTTTTAGCTTCTTCAACGGAATATTTCATGCCACAGTTTTGACATACAAATACGCCATCCTGCTTGATGAGGTCAGTCCCTCCGCACATTTCACAAGTTAGCTGGTTCATTTTCTCTATCCTCCAATTATTTCAGTATCTTGATTTTTTTATTTCGCTCGTCCAAAAGCGAATTGATCTCGTTAATGATTCTTGATTTACCCGTCGCGGATTTTAATTCGGAAATTTTCAATGTGATTTGGTTTTCTATATTTGCTGTCTGCGCGTCACACATAGGGTCGGAGAAACGAATCTTTTCGGCAAGCTGCTTTAGCCGTGCTTTCGTCTCTGCGTTGGTCTCCGTATTGGCCAAGCTCTCAATGTCCGTTTGTAACTGCTTGATGTAGAACGTCCTTTCCCGTGCCTTTGCAGATACCTGCTCGATTTGGCTGCGCCCAACATCGGCGGCGATCATACAAATAGCAGAGATACCTGCAATCACAGCACCGGTAACGATTGCACTCCAAATTGGAAGCGCAGGGGCAAACAAAAATACAGCGAATGCAATGATCTGAACGACAAGATATACCATGCCGATATGAACCACCGGAAAGCCGAGAAATTTGCTCTTCAAGGATTCGGCGCGTCCAAGCGCCGCTTTCCAAATGACGATCTGGGCGGCAAATGCGATCACGGTAAATGCGTAAGAGATCCAAAATGCCGTTGTCTTTGCTGCGGGAACGGTAAAAGCAATTACGCTCACTAAAACAAATAGAATGCCGAGAAGGATATACCCTTTTGTGCTGTTCTTTTTCATTGTCAGCCCTCCCTCTTTGCGCCGCATTTGGGGCAGAAATTACCAGGCTTGCTGAATTTGAAGCCGCATTTTGCGCAGGTGTCGGGCGTTGTCTGCGGCGCGCCGCACTCATCGCAGAATGCTGCCCCTGGTGTCAGCGCAGCGCCACATTGGTCGCAGAAGTGGTTTGCTGCCTGCGGTTGCGCCGTTATCCCCGCAAATGCGTCAGACACGGCTCCGCCTACCATGCCGCCGACGGTACCTCCAACGCCAGCCATCATGCCCAGCCCGATGCCCATGTTAGAAAACTGTCCTGCCCCTTCATTTTTGGCGGCATCCTGCGCTACATCAAATCCGCGCTCTTGCTGGTAGGTGTAGCCCTCCTGCTTCCGCTTGGTGGCCTGCGCTTGAGAATCAATGACGACTTTCTGCGCTTCCGTTTGTGCATTGATCACATCAGTTTGCTGTTTTAGCTTCGCTTCTGCGATATCGGCATACTGGCGGAAGTGCAGGTCTTTGAACTTTTCATACTGCGGGTCACCGTCCGGCTTGACTACTGTAGTGACATAGAAGCGCTTGAGCTGTACGCCGTAGTCAAGAAAATCGGGGATCAGCCTTTGCTGAATGTCCGCCGAAAAGGTTTCCAGGCTTTCGTCAATTTCAAAGATATTGATGGCATTGGCGCGCATCGTCTGCGCGATATAGGTTTTTACTTTGGTCATCAGGATGCTGCGGAAATAGAGCGTCAACTGTTGACGGTCCAGAATCCGCTCTGTGCCGACTAGTTTGACCAGCAGCTTGCGGGAATCATCCACGCAGAGGGACATTTCACCACTCGCGCCGATGGAAAGCGGGAACCGATATGTAGGCTCTACATACTGCACCTTGCTGTCCGTCCCCCAACGGATCGCCATCTGTTCGGTCTTGTTGATAAAATAGACCTCACAATGAAAGGCGCTTACGCCGCCAGTCGGGAGATTGATCAAATGGCGCAGGATCGGAATATTCTCCGTTTCCAGCGTGTAGCGCCCAGGGCCGAATAGGTCCAGGGCCTGGCCGTTCAGAAAGAAGATTGCTTCCTGCGATTCGTGGACGATCAACTGGGATGATGTGTTGAAATCCTCGCAGGGATGCTTCCAGATAAAGGTGCTGTTATCGCCTTCGTATTTGATGACAGAAGCGATTGCTGCCATAGCTTGACCCCCTTGCTTTTTCTAAAAAGTGTACTTTTCTGCAGAGACTTGCTTTGTTGAAAAGCATTCGCTAAAATGCAAATATTTTCGTCATTTGTGTGTAGAAATCTTTCCAAACTTGTGATATAATTAGCATATACATAGAAAATGCGTTTTTACAGGAAAGTACACATTCTTGTAAAAACGCATTTGTTACGATCATTCGGCATTTTCGTAACGCTCCGCCCGGTAGCGGAACGTGGACAGCGGCATTGCGCATTCCTTTGCGGCGGCGGTCCCTGTGATCTCGCCGCGTTTCCACCGCTGGTAGACGGCGTGGAAATTCTCTGGCAGCGGGTTGGGGACCCGTCCGAAGCGGACGCCTTTGGCCTTTGCCGCTGCGATGCCCTCTGCTTGGCGCTGGCGGATATTGGCGCGCTCGTTTTCGGCGACGAAGGACAGCACCTGCAGCACAATATCGCTGAGGAAGGTCCCCATTAAGTCTTTGCCGCGCCGGGTATCCAGCAGCGGCATATCCAGCACCACGATGTCGATGCCTTTGTCCTTTGTAAGGATCCGCCATTGCTCTAAAATTTCCGCATAGTTGCGCCCCAGACGGTCGATGCTCTTGAGATAGAGCAGATCGTCTTTTTTCATTTTCCGCAGCAGCTTTTTATATTGCGGGCGGTCAAAATCCTTGCCGGACTGCTTGTCGCTGTAAATATTCTCCTCCGTTACACCGATTTCCCGCAAGGCGTTCACCTGCCGGTCCTCATTTTGCTCTTTCGTGGAGACGCGGATGTAGCCATAAGTACAAGATTTGATATGCTTCGCTTCCTTTCCCGTTGCGCATTTTTCAATCAGTATAAAAGGAAAGAAATAGAAAAGGAAACTGGGTCCAGTCAGATGCTGGGCGCAGTTTCCTTTTTGGTATTGCCCCAGCGAGGCGCTGGGGGGAAATTTTGGTTCTGAATCTGATGGCTTCCGGCGTCAAAGCGCGCTGCGCAGCGAAGTGCGCTCAGCCTGCTGGGGTTGGTTTGCTTGCGGAAAAACGGCGGGCGGGGTGGTAGAGCAGCAGCGCGATGAAAACCAGCGCCGCGGTGGCGGCCAGGCTGATGGGGTAGACGTTGAGGATCGTCCGGAACGTCGGGTCGTGGGGGAACGCGGTATAGATCCACGCGATGCGGACGCCGCACACGCCGCAGACTGTCAGGATCGCCGGGACGAGCGAGCGGCCGAAGCCGCGCAGATAGGCGGACATCGTCTCATAGAGCATCGTGAACAGATAGGCGCTGAACACGATGCGCAGCCGCAGGTAGCCCAGCTCAATTACGGCGGGCTCCCGGTTGAACAGCGAGAGCAGGAAGCGGCCGGAGAGCAGGACCAGCCCGATGGCAGCGGCGGTGGCGATGGCATCCTCCAAAATGCACAGCAGCAGCGTCCGGCGGCAGCGCTTGATCTGCCCCGCGCCGTAGTTCTGCCCGACAAACGTCGTGCAGGCCTGGCTGAAGGCGTTGAGGACGTAATAGGCCAGAATTTCAATATTGAACGCAGCGCTGGAAGCGGCCATGACATCGGTGCCCAATTGGTTGATGGCCGATTGGATGACGATATTGGAGACCGAGAACATCGCGCTCTGGATCCCCGCCGGCAGGCCGATGCGCAGGATGCGGCCAAAAACCGGCCAGCTGATGTGCAGCTGCCGGGGCACGACCTGGATCGCCCCATCCGCCCGGCGCAGCTTCCGAAACAGCAGCAGAGAGCTGACGGCGTTGGAAAGGACTGTCGCCGTGGCGACACCGTCGATGGTCATTTTGACGACGATGACGAAAAACAGATTGCCGATGACATTCAGGCCGCCGGAGATGGCCAGGACCAGCAGCGGCGTTTTCGTATCGCCAATGCTGCGGAAGATCGCCGCTTCGAAATTATAGAGCAGGATGACCGGCATACCCAGAAGATAGATCCGCAGATACAGCACCGCCAGCGGATAAACGTCCTCCGGCACATGCAGCGCCTGCAGCAAGGGGCCTGCAAGCAGCTGCCCCAGCAGCGCGACCAGTACGCCGCCGCCCAGCGCCATGACAATGGACGTATGCACCGCCTGCTGGACAGTTTTCCGGTCGCCCCGCCCGATGGCAGTGGCGATGACGACGTTCGCCCCCAGGGCGATGCCGACGAACAGATTGACCAGCAGCCCGATTACAGCGCTGTTGGCGCCGACGGCGGCCACAGCTGCCGTCCGGTCCGATACGGCAAAATTCCCCACCACGGCCAGGTCTGACGCGTTAAAGAGCTGCTCCAGGATCGCCGTGGCGGCGACGGGCAGCGCAAAGCGCGGCAGCTTGCTCCAGATCGGGCCGTGGAGCATATCCAATTCCTTGCGTGCCTTGCTCCGGCTCATAAGATAACACCTTCACTTCCATTTTTGCACGCCCTATTATAGTACTGCCCTTTGCAATTGACAAGAGCCGGTTTGCACAGAAAAACAGCATGATTTTGCGGCTTTCTAAGCAAAATCACGCTGTAATGCAAATTTTTTTAGTTTAAAAGATAGACGCCGAAATTTAAATACCCGGCAAAGGTGATCCACACGAGGTACGGCGCCAGCAGCCAGCCCGCCGGGCGCGAGATCCGGAAAAATAGCACCGCTGTGGTAAAAACGAGCACCCACAGGGCAAGCAGCCAGAAAAAGGCGAATAAATACGCGCCGCAGTTGAAGAAAAAGATGGACCAGAAAAAGTTAAAGAGCAGCTGCACCGCGTAAAACCAGAGCGCCGTCCTGCCAGACTGCGTGCCGCGCCCGGCGGCAAAGACCAGATATGAGGCAAAGCCCATCAGCAAAAACAAGATCGTCCAGACGACGGGAAACAGCCAGCCCGGCGGCGCCAGCGGCGGCTTTTCCAGGGCGCGGAACACGGCCATGCCCTGCCGGGTCAGCAGGGCGGACAGGCCGCCAACGGCCAGCGGAATGGCCAGGGCAAGCAGCAGCGGCTTCCACTTGTATCTCAAATTGCATCCCTCCCAGCAAAAGCATAGCCGGGCTGCGGGGGATTTATAC
>CAKTTR010000008.1 GCA_934615645.1 uncultured Oscillospiraceae bacterium
CTCCAACAGCTATACCAGCATTTACGCCTGGCTGCTGACGGCACTGGCGATTTTTGCTGTCTCCATCACGCAAAAGGGAGCAGGGACAACGGTGCCGACCCGGCAGAAGGGCAAGCTTTCAAAACGGACGATCGCCGCAGCGGTGATGATCGTCTTGCTGATCCCGCTGACGTTTATTCTGGGCTATCACTTCTTTGGAGACCGGAAGTATCTGCTGATGTCCCTTCTGATCATTCTGGAGACGATGGTGCCCTTTGTGCTGGTCTTTGAGAGCCGCAAGCCCCAGGCCAGAGAGCTGGTCGTCATCGCGGTCCTGTGCGCCATCGGCATTGTCGGCCGGGCGGCGTTTATTGCCGTGCCTAGCTTTAAGCCGGTGGCAGCGATTGTGATTGTTGCTGGTGTCGCCTTTGGTGGCGAGACGGGCTTTTTGGTGGGGGCGATGACGATGTTTGGCTCCAATATGCTCTTTGGCCAGGGGCCGTGGACGCCGTGGCAGATGTTTGCCATGGGACTGATCGGCTTTTTGGCTGGCGTTTTGTTCCGCAAGGGGGTGCTGCGGCGCAGCCGCTTTGCCCTGTGCGTCTATGCGGCGCTGACGATTATTATCATCTACGGCGGCTTGATGAACCCGGCGTCTGTTTTGATGAGCCAGAACGATCCGACGCTGCCGATGTTCTTCACCGCGTATCTGACGGGCTTCCCGGTGGATATGATGCACGCGGCGGCGACGGTCTTTTTCCTCTGGGTGCTCTCCCAGCCGCTGCTGGAGAAGCTGGATCGCATTAAAGTCAAATACGGCCTGATTGAAGCCTGATCGGGCCCGCAGAAGAGGGCGCGCGATGAAACTATTGATCTCTGGCGGCTGCAAAAACGGGAAATCCTCCACGGCGCTGCGTCTGGCGGCGCAGCTGGCCCGCGGGGGCCCTGCCTACTATGTCGCGACGATGCTGCCGCGGGATGCGGAGGATGAGGCGCGTATTGCATACCATGTCCGCCGCCGCCAGGGGCTGGGTCTGCAGACCATTGAGTGGGGGCGGCGGATCGACCGTTGCCAGTTGCCCCGGGCTGGAGCGACAGTCCTAGTTGACAGTGTCACGGCATTGGTGCAAAATGAGCTGCTCTGGGCGAACGGGTCATTTCCCGCCGGGCCGACGCAGGTTGCCCAGCAGCTGCTGGTGTTTTCCCGCCAGGCGGCCCATGTGATTTTTATAACAGATTATATTTACAGCGACGCTGGCCACTATAACACGCTGACGCAGCATTATTGCAAATGCCTTGCCCAGACAGACCGGGCCCTAGCCGCCGCCTGCGATACCGTGGCAGAGATCTGCGGTGCGACAGTGACCCTGCACAAGGGAACGCTGCCGCTGCTGCTGGAGCAGCCGGTGGGGGCTGCGGTGGGGGAGCTTGTCATTGCCGGCACCGGACAGGGCGCGCTGGACTATGTGCAGCGGACCTACGGCGTTGGGCCAGAGGTGCTGCATCACTGCCGGGACGATGCGCCGCCGGATTTTTCCGCACGCTATGTCTGCGGCTTGGAGCATTACGTCCGCTATTGCCTGAAGACGGGGCAAACACCCCGGCTCGGCTTTGATCCGGCGGCGGTGCTGGTGTGCGGCGATCTGTTTTGCGGCGTGGTGCCGACAGATCCGGCGCTGCGGGCCTGGCGCGAGGCGACGGGGCATTATCTGGCGCGGCTATCCGGTCAGGCGGCGCGGGTGACGCGCGTCTTTGCCGGGCTGCCCCAGAGACTAAAATAACACGTTACGAAAACAGCAGGAGGGCAGCCGATGAAAAAGATCATGAATATCACGACCTGTGCGGAGGATACCGACCGCTATACGGACCGGGCGGATATCCAAGCATTTTTCCGTGACTACGGCCTGGACGGGCTCGAGGTCATGCAGGCGGGTGCCTTTGCTCCGCCGGTGATCGACCCGGCGGATGTCATCGGCGTGCATCTGCGCTACTGGCCGGGGTGGATGGATTTCTGGCGGCAGGATGTGCCGCGCCTGGAGCTGGAATATGGCGATCTGGAGACCTGCTGGCGGTATTACGGCGGCAAGACACCGTCCGTCCTGGAGGACGCCTGCCGGCAGGATATTGCGTTTGCCAATACGATGGCGCCGGAGTACCTGGTCTACCATGTCTCCGACTGCTCGATGATCGAATCCATGCGGCGGAATTATCATTACCGCGACGACGAAGTGATCGACGCAACGGCGGCGCTTTGCAATGCCGTGACCGGCGAGATCGAAGGGGTGCCCTGGCTGCTCTTTGAAAATCTCTGGTACCCGGGCCTGACGATGCTGGACCCGGAGATGACGTCCCGCCTTCTGGCGCAGGTGCGCTACCCCAAATGCGGCGTCATGCTCGATACCGGCCACCTGATGCACACGAATCCCGCGCTGCGCACGCCGGATGAGGCAGTGGATTACATCCACAAGATCCTGGACCGGTATGGGGACCTCTCCTTTATTAAGGGCATCCATTTGCACCAATCCCTGACCGGTGCGGTGGCGATGGATCTGATGCAGCATTGGCAGCCAATCCCGGGCGATTATCAGACCAGGATTTGGGAGGTCATCGGCCATATTTTCCAGGTGGATCGGCATCAGCCGTTTGCAACGCCTCGCGTCCAAGAGCTGATCGACAGGATTCAGCCGGCGTACCTGGTGCTGGAGCTGATCAGCAGCGATCGTCCGATGCACGCAGAGCTGCTGCGGCAGCAGGTGAAATTTTTGGAAAAATAAAATAGGATACATCAAAAACGGACCCGGCGCTTTTTGCGCCGGGTCCGTTTTGGGCGTGAAGGCTCAGTCCAGCTTTGCGCAGTCGGCCTGGCCGCCCCGGAGCATTTCTAAGCCGTGGGCCAGACTGGGTAAGACGGCCCCCAGGTTTTCCCGGGCGGCCTTGGGGCTGCCCGGCAGGTTGACGATCAGGCTGCGGTCCAGAAGCCCGGCAGTGGCCCGGGAGAGCATCCCCCGGGGCGTGATGCGCAGAGAGGCGGCCCGCATCGCCTCGCCGATGCCAGGGGCCATGCGCTGGCACACTGCCGCCGTGGCCTCTGGGGTGATATCCCGGGGAGAAAAGCCGGTGCCGCCGGTGGTGAGGATCAGCGCCGTGTCCGCCTGGGCGGCTTGGCGCAGGGCGTGGCAGATGGCGTCATATTCATCCGGGACGATCGCAGTACCGGTGACGGTATACCCGGCGTCCTGCAGCAGCTGCACGAGCAGCGGGCCGCTGACGTCCTCCCGCTGGCCTTGGGCGCAGCGGTCGCTGACGGTGATGACCATGGCGGTGAAGCTCATACGCGGCCACCTGCCTTTCCAAAGGGGCAGGCCGGGTAATGGCAGGGCTTGCAGCCCAGGCACAGGCCGCCCTCGCCGAGTACGGTGAAATCCTGCTTTTCCAGCCGGACTCCAGCGGCGATGCGGGGCAGGACCAGGTCGAAGATCGTTGCCGCGGCATACATCACGCAGCCGGGCAGGCCGATCACGGGCATCCCGCCGGGGTAATAGCCCAGCAGGAACATCGCGCCCGGCAGCACCGGCGCACCATAGGTGACGATCTGCGCGCCACTGGCGCGAATTGCGCCGGGGGTGTTGTCATCCGGGTCGACGCTCATGCCGCCGGTGCAGAGGATCAGATCGACGTCTGTCTGCCGCATCGCAGCCAGGGCATCCAGCAGGTGCGTCATCCCGTCGTCGACGGTGACATGCTCCGTCATTGTGATGCCGAAGGCCGCCAGCTTTTGCGCGACGACGGGGGTGAATCGATCCTGGATGCGGCCGTGGAAGACCTCACTGCCGGTGGTGATGACGGCGGCTTTTTTCAGCCGGTAGGGCAGCAGCTCCAGAATGGGGCGGCCTCCGGTGGCTGCCTCCGCCGCCTCCAGCTTTTTTTCGTCAATGACCAGGGGGATGACCCGGGTGCCGCAGAGCTTATCGCCGGTGTGCACGGCCGTGTCGCCGTGGCGGGTGGCGATCATGATCTCGTCGATGCTGTTGATCGCCAGCAGCGCGGCGCGGTTAACGCGAAACAGCCCGTCATGGGCGGCGGTCAGCTCGATCTTGCCTTCTTTGACGGCGGAGCGGGTCATGCCGTCGTTTTCGCACAGGCGGCACAGCCGCGCAGCGGCGTCGTTTTCATGCAGCATACCCGGCTTGCACTCCCAGACATAGAGATTCTCCTTGCCCATGGAGAGCAGCACGGGGATATCCTCCGGCGTGACGACGTGGCCCTTGCGGAAGCGGGCGTCCTTATATTCGCCGGGGAGGATCTGTGTCATATCATGACAGAGCACATGCCCGACGGCGTCAACGGTTTTCATCAGCTTCATACGTGGCTCCTTTCGCGGTCTGGCGGGAAAAGACGCCGCTTTTTCCGCCGCTTTTTTCCAAAAGACAGATATTTTTGATCTCCATATCCCGCTGCACGGCCTTGCACATATCGTAGATCGTCAAAGCCGCCGCACTGACGGCAGTCAGCGCCTCCATTTCGACTCCTGTCTCGCCGTGGCAGCGGACGCGGGCTTCAATGGCGATGCCGTCCGGCGCATAGGAAAAGGCGAGATCGATGCCTGTCAGCAAGAGCGGGTGGCACATGGGGATGATGCTGGCAGTGTGCTTCGCGGCCTGGATCCCGGCGACCTGGGCGACGGCCAGCACATCGCCCTTTTTCATGCCGCCGCGCTGAACGAGGGCCAGCGTCTCTGGCCGCATGGCGATAAAGCCTGTAGCGGTGGCCGCCCGATCCGTCGCCGCTTTTTCAGAGACGTCGACCATCCGGGCGCGGCCTGCTTCGTTAAAATGGGTCAGTTCCATTTGTCATCCTCCGATCTCGTGCATATTGCGGCAGCTGCGGCTTGCGTGGTGGGCGTCCATCGTGTGCTGCTGCGGTTTTTGCAAAATGGCTTGGGCGATGGCCGCGCGCAGTGCTTCCGGCGGCAGACCCCGCAGGGGGTATTCCGCCGCCGCGTGCAGGCAGGGCTTGAGATTGCCGTTGGCCAGGACGCGGATGCGGTTGCACTGGCCGCAGAAACGGTGGTGCATGGGAGAGATCAGCCCAACGCTGCCCCGCCACCCGGGGACCTGGTACTGCTGGGCGACGCCGTTCTGACCTGCCGGGACCAACTGCGGCGCAGCCTGCAGGACGGTACTGGCGGGCACAAAGCAACGTTCCGGCCAGGCGGCGCACGGGCCCATGGGCATCAGCTCAATAAACCGGATGCACAGATCATTCTCCCGGGTCAGGGCGACAAAATCGCCGATCTCATCGGTATTAAAGCCGCCGATGAGGACGACGTTTAGTTTGGTCCCGGTGAAGCCCGCCGCCTGGGCTGCCTGCAGCCCGCGGTGAAAATCCCGCAGCGTTCCCAGCCGGGTGATCTGGGCAAATTTTTCTGGCTGCAGGGTGTCGAGGCTGAGGTTCAGCCGGTCCAGACCGGCGTCTCGCAGTGGCTGGGCCAGGGCGGGCAGCAGCGCGCCGTTTGTCGTCATCGCCAGCGTTTCCAGCCCGGGCAGAGCCCGCAGCTGGCGGCAGAGATCGACGATCCCCTGCCGCACCAGCGGTTCGCCGCCGGTTAGGCGAATTTTTCGGATGCCGCAGTCGATGGCAGCCCGGCTGATCTCCACCAGCTCCTCCAGGGAGCAGATATCCCGGTGGTTCTTTTTGCAGATGCCCTCTGGTGGCATACAGTAGCGGCAGCGATAGTTGCACAGGTCCGTGACGGATAGCCGCAGGTAGTCGATTACGCGGCCACAAGTGTCATTCATACGGTCTCCTTTCCTGTCAGCAGCATTACATGGGTGGGGGTGATTGCGATCTGGAGCGACTCCGGTGCCTGGCCATTTGGCCAGGTCTGCTTGGGTAGTTCCATGCGCAGCAGACTGCGGCCGGTTTTGCCGCCGGGGGTCTCCAGCATCAGGATCGTGGAAAACAGATTGTCGATCACCCGGGCGACCCGGCAGGAGAAGGTGTTTTCTCCCGTGCCCGGCTGGATGAAATGCGCCCGGACGCCGACGGCGGTCAGGCCCTGCGGGACGGCAAACTCCGTGCGCAGCGTGACGCCCCAGTCCAGGCACCGCACGGTGTGCAGATCGAGGGCTTCGGCAGCGGAGATGTTTTTGCAGCCGGAGAGCAGCGCGGCGCTGATTGTCCCCGGTGCGGAGAAGAGCGACTCTACCGGCAGCTTCGGCTCACTGCTGCCATTGGCCAGGACGCAGACACTGTCGCAGAGCCGATAGACCTCGTCGCGGCTGTGGGAGACATAGAGCACATCGCCGTCATACCCGCGCAGAAGATCGGCAAGCTCCATCTCCAGCTGCCATTTGAGATAGCTGTCCAGGGCAGAGAACGGTTCATCCAGCAGCAGCGCCGCGGGATGATTGGCGAAGATCCGCGCCAGTGCGACCCGCTGCTGCTGCCCGCCGGAGAGGGTGGCGGGCTTTTTGCCCTCCAGTCCCGTCAGGTGGAAGCGGGCAATCTGCGCATCGGCTTCAGCCAGTCGCGCTGCGCGGTCTTTTTGGCGGCACCCGGCGAGGATATTCTGCAGGACTGTCATATTGGGAAACAGCGCGTATTGCTGGAAAAGATAGCCAACCTGTCGCTTTTGGGGTGGGAGGTTGATCCGCCGCCGGCTGTCAAAAAGGACATGGCCGTCTAATGCAATATGCCCCCAGTCCGGCGTTTCAATCCCGGCGATGCACTTGAGGGTCATGCTCTTGCCGCAGCCGGAGGCGCCAAGCAGGGCGAGGATATCGCCGTCTGTTTCAAAGGCGACGTCCAGCTGGAAGGCGCCCAACTGTTTGTGAAGTTCAACGTGCAGCATGACGCACCCCCTGCAGTTGCTTCTGGCGGGTCTCGAGCAGGTTGACCGCGAGTAGGACGACGGCGGAAATGGCCATGTTCAGCATGACCCAGCGGAAGGCGAGGCCGTCGTTGTTGGTACGCCAGAGCTGGTAGACCGTCGTGGAGATCGTGGCAGTCCTACCCGGTGTGTAGCCTGCGACCATGCTTGTCGCGCCATATTCGCCCAGGGCCCGGGCAAAAGCCAGGACTGTCCCGGCCAGGATACCCTGCTTGCAGTAGGGCAGGCGGATGCGCCAAAAAATTTTTGTGTTTGAGAGGCCCAGTGTCTTGCCTGCTTGGGCCAACGTTTCATCGAAGGATTCAAATGCGCCGCGGGCGGTGCGGTACATGAGTGGGAAGATCACGACAATGGTGGCCAGGATCGCAGACCACCAGGTCATGGCGAGCTTTACACCGAAGTGCGACAGCAGCCACGCACCAACGACACGCCTTGGCCCGATGACCCGCAGGATCAAATAGCCAACGACGGTTGGCGGCAGGACCAGGGGCATCGTCAGGATGACGTCCAGAATACCCTTGCACAGGCGGGGGATCTTGGCGATGTAATAGGCGGCGAAGAGCCCGGCGAAGAAAATAAAAACGGTCGAGATGGCTGCGATACGCAGAGAATTATAAAGGGGGAACCAATCCATAGCAGTCTCCTTCTGTGCCGGGAAAGCGGGAAAATGCGCACACAAAGTCTGCCGCAGGTGCGGCAGACTTTGCAGCGCGCCGGGACCGGCGCGGAATGTCAAGGTGTTGTGCGGCGCGGCATTACTGCAGCGCGGTGAAGCCGACGCCCTCGAAAATCGCAGAGACTTCCGGTGTTTTCAGGTATTCCAGGAACGCCTGCGCGGCTTCCTGATGCTTGGAGGTGTTCAGCACGGCGGCGGGGTAAATGACCTGGCCGCACATGTCCGCTGTGGCGGAGTCGACGACGGTCAGACCGGCAGAGTAAGCGTCGGTACAGTAGATGACGCCGCAGTCAACGGTGCCCTCCGAGACCTGGGTGGTGACTTCCTTGACGTTGCTGCCGTAGGTGATATGACCGGCAGCGGCCAGGGCAGCCTCATCTAGCTCATAGTAGGCGAGAATCTTCTGTGTGTACTGGCCGACGGGAACGTCCTCGTTGCCCATGGCTAGCAGGATGCTGCCGTCCTTCAGCTTCTGGGCCATGTCGTCAAAGGAGGTAACGCCATTTTCCACGCCATCCGGAACGCAGAGGGTGACTTTGTTTTCCAGAATATCAAAGCGGCTGCCTTCCAGGACAAAATCCAGGCCTTCCGTGTTGACCGACGGGTCGGCGCTGATGTCCAACTCGTTCATCTGCTTCTGACCGGCAGAGATGAAGATATCGCAGTCTGCACCGGACTGGATCTGGGTCTTCAGCGTGCCGGAGGAGTCGAAGTTGAAGGTCAGCGTGACATTCGGGGCTACGTCGCGATACAGTTCCGCGATCTGGTTCAGGGTCTCCGTCATGGAGGCGGCGGCAAAGACGATCAGCTCGACCGGCTCGGCGTCCGTGGTTTCGTCCGGTACGTCGCTGCCTGGGGTATCTGTCTGGGTGGTGTCTGGCGTCGAGCCAGGGTCGTCTGTTTTGCCACAGCCAGCGCACAGGCAGACCAGCATAGCCAAGGCCAGCAATAGTGCGATCCATTTTTTCATTTCTATTCCTTCCCAAATGTATTTGCAATGATTACACTGCCATTTTGACGACAATGCGATCGATTGATTAAATAATACCATTCGACGAGAAGAAAATCAAGCGAAAAAGTTCCGCAATGACGAATTGTTGTATTTTTAAAAGATAAACGATGGCGTAAAATTTGCCCGGCGCAGCCGGGCAAGCAAGATACAGCATGGCGGCGTTACTCCGGAATCTCCCGGTACATGCCGGCCGCGTCGTCCTTGCGGACGTTGTCCGCCACCTGCAGCACTTCGACTTTCAGCGTGCGGCTTCCGAAGGCGATGGCAATCTCGTCGCCAGGCTTGACGGCGTAAGACGCCTTGGCTGGCTTGCCGTTGACGCTGATGCGGGCATTGTCGCAGGCCTCGTTAGCGACGGTCCGCCGCTTGATAAGGCGGGAAACCTTTAGAAATTTATCCAGACGCATACATTGCGCTCCTTTCTGGGCAAAACGGCGCGGGTGCATGCACCCGCGCCGGACGATTTGCTTTATTTTGCGACGGTATCTTTCAGGGCCTTGCCAGCCTTGAAGACCGGAAGCTTGGAAGCAGGAATCTCAATCTCTTCCTTCGTTCTCGGGTTGCGGCCAGTGCGGGCAGCGCGCTCTTTGACTTCGAAGGTACCGAAGCCGACCAACTGGACCTTGTCGCCCTCGGACAGCGCGCCAGAAATAGCATCCAGCGTAGCACAGACAGCCTTCTCAGCATCCTTCTTGGCAGAGCCCGTCAGCTCAGCGACTTTTGCGATCAATTCCGTTTTGTTCATAATTCGTATCCTCTTTTCTTTGTGTAATGCGATCTCATTTTTGTGTCTGCGCGATGGACTCTCGCGCTGCGATTTGCTGCATGTAGCCTTCGCAGGCTTGGTGCAGGCACTGCTCCGGGTCCAGCGAAAGGCACTGGGCCAGTTGGGCGGCGGAAAAGAGCAAGGTACCCAGCTGCGCTCCAATGTCCTGCCCGGCGGCACAGGCCGCCTGCAGCGCGGTATGGGCGTCCGCCAATTGGGCGGCGGCGGCCTGCGGCGTCTGCGGGTCCAGCGGCGCGGCTTTTTTGCAAAGCTTTTCCGCGCGCCACAGCCCCGGCAGGGTCTTGCAAACGGCCTGCATTTGAGCGGTGACGGTCGGATTGCCGCGCAGCTCGCGCTTGCGCGCCTCCCAGCCCTCCAGGGCCTGGGTCTCGTCCGGCCGGGCGGCGCCCGATGCGCCAAACAGGAACGGATGCCGCACGATGAGCTTTTTACAGATCCCGTCGATCACGTCGTCCATAGAAAAGCGCCCGGCTTCCCGCTCCAGATCCGCGTGAAATACCACCTGGTAAAGGACATCTCCCAGCTCTTCCTGCAGATGGGGCGCATCATTTTCGTCGATGGCCTCACAGGCTTCCGCCGTCTCCTCCAAAAAGCAGCGGCGGATGGAGTGATGGTTCTGCGCGCTGTCCCACGGGCAGCCGCCGGGCTGCCGCAAGAATTGCACCAGCTGCAGCAGGTCTGCATAGGTATAATGCTCTTTTTCTTTAAAATCTATCATACTTTATCACACTTTCTTGCCTATGACAAGTAAAAATGGGAAATTTTATCGAATTCGCAGGATTTTTGCGATTTTTTCACCCTTCGGCAGGAGCGCGCAGTCGTCTGCGGTGATGATCTTCAGCACGACGACCAGAACGAGGTAGATAACGCCCGCCACGGCAATGGCCAGCAGGCAGTCGATCCGCTGCGAGGGGATGACGGCGCTGACCAGCTTGTAGGCCAAGATCGCGACCGCACCCATGATAAGGGACGCCAGCAGGGGCTTTGCCAGCAGCCGCGGGACGGAGAGCTTCGAGTGGAGCTTCCGTCGCAACGCGATGAGGTTCAGCAGCGTGATGGCGATATAGCAGCACAGCGTGCCGATGGCCGCGCCGACGATATTGATGGCCGGATTGCCGACGAGAATAAAGTTAACGATGATCTTTACAACGCCGCCCAGCAGCATATTGATAACCGGGGTCATGACATCGCCGTGGGCCTGCATAATGGCGTTGGTGACCAGCACCAGCGAGTTAAAGATCACGGCCACGCCCAGAATCGCCAGGACCGGCCGCGCCGTGAGCAGGCTGGTGGCGGTGTAGGAGCTGAGCAGCTGATAGACCGGGCCCGATAGGCAGGCAAGCCCCATTGCGCAGGGCAGCGCGATCAGCGCCATGACGCGGATGGCGGAATCCTCGACCATCCGGACGCCCCGGTTGTTTTTCATCGCCAGGTGGCCCGTCACTGCGGGGATAACGCTGATGGTGATGGAGGTGATAAAAGCGCAGGGCAGGTTGAAGATCGTCTGGCAGTAGTTATAGATGCCCTTGAGGACATCCGCCTCCGCCTGGGTAAACCCGGCGGCGCCTTTGAGACGATACATATAAATAATCGCGTCCAGCAGATTGATGAGCTGCAGCCCAGCCGAGCCGATGGTGATGGGGATCGCGATGTACAGAAGCTGGCGCAGCGTCGCCTTTTTGCTCTTGCAATGGCCACCGGCCGCCGCGAGCTGCCGCTCCGCCTGCCGGTGCTTGCGGGAGAGATAGAGCGTGGCAATGACTGTCCCGACGGTGACGCCTAAGATCGCGCCACCTGCGGCCAGGGGGACATTGTTCCACTTTTTCATGATGATCCAGGCGGCGGTCAGGCCGATGAAGAGCTTGCAGAGTGCTTCCATGACCTGGCTGATGGACGTCGGGAGCATATTGCTCTGCCCCTGGAAGAAGCCCCGGTAGGAGGAGATCATACCGATAAACAGCACCGCCGGAGACAGCGCCAGTACGGCGTACCAAGCGTCCCGCTGGCCCAGGAGACTGGCCAGCTGCTTGCAGAAGATGGCCATCCCGGCAAACCCGACCAGGCCCAGCACCAGGAAGACGGAAAACGAGACCTTATAGATCCGCTTGATCTGGGCGTATTCTCCCAGGGCCTGGGCCTCGGAGATCATCCGGCTCATGGCCACCGGCAGGCCGGTGGTGGAGATCATCAGAAGGACGGAGTAGATATCATAGGCTGTTGTAAAATAGCCGTAGCCCGCCTCGTGGATGACCATTTGCAGCGGGATCTTGAAAAACATCCCGATCAGCTTCACGACGGCAGTGGCCAGTGCCAGCACGGCGGCGCCGCCTAGGAAGCTCTGCTTTTTCATAGGCATTTCATTGCTCATTGTTCCGCTCCTTTCGGTTCGTCCGCCGCGGCGGGCTGCTGGGCCGGTTCAGAAAACATCGTTTCGATCCCGTATTGGGTCAGCTCATTCACGGCGCTGGCCAGATCCAGCGTGGGGAATTTGCCGCCGGCGTAGACCACCTTGCCCCGGACTATCGTCAGGCAGACATCCTGCCCGCTGGCGTTGTGGACCAGCGCGGAGAGCAGGTCGTGGCAGGGGATGAGGTGCGGTGCGGTGAAGTCCAGCAGGATGAGGTCCGCATCCATGCCGGGGCGGATCTGGCCGCAGTTGGCTTCCCGCCCCTGGGCCCGGGCCCCGCAGATGGTGGCCATGGTCAGGAGCGCCGCCGGGGGCAGCGCGTGGGCTGCGTGTTCAGATGCCAGCGCGGCGGCGCGCATCTGGGCAAAGAGGTCGATCGTTCCGCCATAGATCGGGCCGTCAGACCCCAGGGCGACGTTCAGGCCGCACTGCAGCAGCGCCGGGATATCCGGCAGCGGCTGCGCCTGCCGCAGGGCGGCGACGGGGGTATAGACAATCGTCGCCCCGTGGCGCGCCAGGCACTGCCGGTCCTCCGGCGTCAGGGCCCCGCCGCCTGCGGCGGCGACTCGCTTGCCGAAGAGCCTGTGGCAGTCCAGCAGCTGGGCGGGCGGCATGCCGTAGCGGTCCAGGCAGCGGTCGCATTCGGCCGCCGTCTGGCCCAGGTGCAGCTGCAGGCCGAGCCCTTCCTGGGCGGCATAACGTCCCAGGGCCTCCCAGAGCTGGTAGCCGCTGGTGTATTCGCTGTGAATGCCCGCCTCGATCTGCAGGCGGCCGCCGTCAAAGCCTGCCCAGCGGCGGTGCAGCTCCTGCAGCTGCTGGCCGGGCAGGTCTTCGTCCAAATCAAATTCTTCCTCGTACCACTCTGCCGCCGGGGCCAGGTTGCATTTGATGCCGCTGTCCGCTGCGACCTGGGCGATGGGGCCGCAGAAGCGGTCCAGAACGCTCAGGGAGGTGATCCCGCTGCGCAGGGCCTCGGCGATCGAGAGGGTCGCCGCCGCTGCGGCGATGCGCCGGTCCATCCGGTCAAGCTTGGGCAGCAGCTGGGTCTCCAGCCGCTCAAGTTTGGGCAGATCGTCGCGGTAGTTGCGCAAGATGGCGTGGGTCAGATGGCAATGGGCGTCGATCAGGCCGGGCATCAGCACCAAGCCAGTGGCGTCCATGATTTTTTTCGGTTTTTCCACCGGGGCAGCTTTGCCGAGAAAGCTGATCTTGCCGCCGGTGATCCCGACAAAGGCGTCGGGCAGGACACGCAGGTCCGCATCCATGGTCAGGACCGTTGCGCCGGAAATCAGAAGATCCATAGGCTCCTTCCTGCCGCCGGGGGCGGCATGGAGAAATGCGTATCAGGCCTGCTGCGCCAGCAGGCGGAAGATCTCCTCCTTCTGGGCCAGGACGGTATCCAGCCGTTCAATGTATTGGGCGGGGTACTTGGGGTTGTGAAACCGCTCCAGCTTACCGCCGGGCAGGTTGACCTTGTTCATCCCGCCGCCGCCCAGGGAGAGGATCGTGTGCATTTCCTCCATCATATAAATATTATACAGGCCGATGTCATGATGCTTGCACCAGCCAACGTTTTCAAAATTGCCGGACATATATTTCTGCCGGTAGAGATAATACGGGGTATACCCGGCGCTGCGGAGCATCTGCGCAGCGTCCGCCAGCATTTGGGCGACGTCGCAGTCCGACGGTAGGCCGCCGCGGCTTTCAAACAGTGCCGCGCCTTTTTTCAGTGCCAGGGTATGGACGGTGATATTGCTAGGCCCCAGCTCCAGCGCCTGCTCCAGGGACGCGGCAAAGCGGGACGGGGTATCGCCGGGCAGACCGGCGATGAAATCCATATTGATGCTGGAAAAACCGGCGTCCACCGCCTGCCGGTAGGCCCGGCGGACGTCAGAGGCCGTATGGCGGCGACCGATGGCGGCCAGCACGGTATCGTCCATTGTCTGGGGATTGATGCTCGTCCGGGCACAGCCCTTGCTGCGGATGAGGCGGAGCTTTTCCGCGTCCAGCGTGTCTGGTCGGCCGCCCTCGACGGTGTATTCCAGAAGACGGCTGCCATCGAAGGCGTCGCCGATGGCGTCCATCAGGCGGCCCATTTGGGCGGCGGAGAGGGTCGTCGGCGTGCCGCCGCCCATATAGAGGGTGCGGATGCGGTAGGGGGAATCTGCCAGCAGCTTGCCGGTATATTGGATCTCCCGGATCAGCGCGTCCAGATACGGCTCCAGAAGTTCGGAGAACCGCTCGACAGATTGGCTGACGAAGCTGCAATAGATGCAGCGCGACGGGCAGAACGGAATGCCGATATAGGCGGAAAGGTCCGTCGGCTCCAGCAGCCCCGCCGCTTCGACACTGGCTGCCGAGGCGTCAAGGCAGAGCGCTCGCCGGGCGGGGCTGACGTAGAAGGTATCGCGCAGCAGCTTGTCGGCAGAACGGCGGTCGCCGCCGGCTAAAAGATGCTGCGTTGTCAGCTTCGTGGGCCGGACACCGGAGAGCGCACCCCAGGCCGGGGGCGCGTCCAGCAGCTGGACGGCGGCCAGATAATAGCTCTGCTGCAAAATGCGCCGCAGAAGGGTCGGCGTCTGCCGGTCCCGGCGCAGGCGGCGGCTGGCTCTGGCTGTTTTGCCGCCGCGGGTGATCGTGCATGTCGCTGTCAGCCATTGGGGGCCGGTGTGCAGCGCAGAGACGGCGCCGTCTTCCCCAGCCGGGAAGGGCGCTTTGACAAACTCCAGCGGCTGGCCGAAGAGGGCCAGCTGCAGCTGCTCCACGGCGTAACGGCAGTCGTGGCCCTGCAGATATAGCTTCATTGGCCACGGGCCTCCTGCATAAAGGCATTATAGAGCTGCTCCCGGCGGAGGGTCGTCGCCTCGCCGTGGCCGGGCAGGACCTGGTAGTCCCGCTGGATCTCTGCAAGGCGCTGCAGGGAGCGGCACATGTCCTTCCAGCTGCCGCCGGGGCCGTCGGTCCGGCCGCAGCTGCCTTTAAAGAGCGTATCGCCGGAGAAGAGGACATCCTCACAGAGCAGGCAGACCGAGCCCGGGGTATGGCCCGGCGTTTCGATCACGTGGAACCGCAGCGTGCCAAAGGTCAAATCATCGCCCTCGGCGTAAAAATCTGTGTAGCACAGCTGCCCGGCGGTGATATACGGCGGCAGCTGGGTGTCTTTCTGGCACAGGTAGACCTTGCAGCCCAGCTCAGCGTACAGCGGTGCAACGCCGCCGACATGGTCAAAGTGGCCGTGGGTCAGCAGGATGGCCTGGGGCTGCAGCTGCAGCTGCGCCAGCTCCTGCGAGATAAGCTCCGGCGTATAGCCGGGGTCGATGACGACGCTGTCGCGCGTCGCCTCGTCGTAGACGATATAGCAATTGGTGGCGTATAAGCCAAGTGTCAGCTGTTTGATCTTCATATCGTTTCCCCCTGCAGATCGCTTACATCAATTCCGCCGTGTCCAGGATGAGCGTGACCGGCCCGTCGTTGATGGAGGCAACGGCCATATCCGCGCCAAACTGCCCGTGCTGCGGCGGAAAACCGAGCTCTGCGCAGGTGCGCAGGAACAGCTCGTACATTTGCTCTCCCAAATCAGGTGCGGCGGCGCCGACAAAGCTGGGGCGGCGGCCCTTGCGGCAGTTGCCGTAGAGGGTAAATTGGCTGACGACCAGGACCTGGCCGCCGACATCAGCGAGGCTCCGGTTCATTTTGCCGTCGTCATCCTCAAAGATGCGCAGACCGAGGATCTTATCCGCCAGCTTCTGGCAGTGAGCGGGCGTATCCTCCGGGCCGACGCCCAGCAGGATCAAAAGGCCCTGACCGATGCTGCCGCAGACGGCGCCGTCAATTTTGACGCTGGCCTCTGTGACTCTTGTGACAACTGCTCGCATACGGGGTACCCTCCTGTTCTTACGGCTGGCCGCGGCGGACGTTCATCACGCCGGGCAGGCTCCGCAGCTTGCTGCGGACACGGTTTAATTCTTCTACATTCTGGACCTCAAAGGTCAAGGTCGTGATGGCGCGGTTCCCGGGCAGGTCCTTGCCGGAGAGCTCGGAGATTTTTACCCGTGCCTGGGTCATAACAGTCGTAACATCCAGCCACAAACCGTCGCGGTCGGTTGATTCGATTTCCAGCGTGGTATAGAAGCTTTCGTTTTCATCATTGGCCCAAGAGACCTTGACCCAGCGGCCCTGCTGGGCCGGGTCCAAAGAGCCCCGGGCATTGGGACAGTCCTTCCGGTGGATGGAGACACCGTAGCCCTTTGTGACAAAGCCGATGATCTCATCGCCGGGCACCGGGGTGCAGCAGCGGGAGAATTTCAGCATACAAGAGTCGATGCCCTCCACGACAACGCCGCTGGTGTTGCGGTGGGACGGCTTGTCGTCCGTCTGGCGGGATTCCAGTGCGGCCTGCTCCCGGGCAGCCCGGGTGGCGTGCTGCAGGTCGTCCCGCACACGGTTTGCCGCCTTGACGGCGGTCAGACCGCCATAGCCGATGGCAGCGTACATATCGTCCAGACAGTCGAAGCTGTTTTTTTTCAAAACGGCCCGCAGAATCTCTGGATTCTGCAGAATCGACGGCTGCAGGTTCATCCGGCGCAGTTCGCCCTCGAAGCTGGCGCGGCCGTGGAGAATATTGTCCTCCCGGCGTTCTTTTTTAAACCACTGCTTGATCTTGCTGCGGGCCTGGTTGCTCTTACAGATCTGCAGCCAATCGCGGCTGGGGCCCTTGGCGGTCTTTGAGGTCAGAACCTCAACGATATCGCCGTTTTTCAGCGGCAGGTCATAGCCTGCGATGCGGTTATTGACCTTGGCGCCGACCATGGAGTTGCCTACGGCGGAGTGGATGGCATAGGCAAAGTCGATGGGAGTCGACCCGGCGGGCAGGGAGATGACCTTGCCCTTGGGGGTGAAGACGAAGACCTCGTCGTCGAACATATCGACCTTGAGGGAGTGGATATAATCCTCAGCGTCGGCTTCCTGCTGGTTTTCCAGCAGACGGCGGATCCATTCAAATTCCTTTTCCTCGTTGCCGGAGACGCCCTGCTTGTATTTCCAGTGGGCGGCGACACCGTACTCTGCCGTCTGGTGCATGTCCCACGTGCGGATCTGCACCTCAAAGGGGATACCCTGGGTGCCGATGACCGTCGTGTGCAGCGACTGATACATATTGGGCTTCGGCGTGGAGATATAATCCTTGAACCGCCCGGGGACGGGGTTGAACAGGTCGTGGATATGCCCCAGGACGTTGTAGCAATCGGGGATGGAATCGACAATGACCCGGAAGGCGTAGAGGTCATAGAGCTCGTCAATGGTTTTGTTCTGGGCTTTCATTTTGCGGTAGATGGAATAGATATGCTTGATGCGCCCGTAAATGCTGCCCTGGATGCCGACTTGGTTCAGTCGGGCGGTGATCTGGGTTTGGATGGCCTTCATAAAGCGGTCGGACTCGGCTTTGCGGGCATTTAAATGCTCCGTCAGGCTGGCGTAGCCCTCCGGGTCTAGGTATTTTAAGCTGGCGTCCTCCAGCTCCCATTTGATCTTCTGCATGCCCAGCCGGTGGGCCAGGGGGGCATAGATATCCATCGTCTCCCGGGATTTGGAAATCTGCTTGGCCGGGGTCTGGTACTGCATAGTGCGGGTATTATGAAGCCGGTCGGCAATCTTGATGAGGATGACGCGGATGTCCTTACTCATGGCCAGAAACATTTTGCGCAGATTCTCCATCTGCTGCTCTTCCAGCGTGCTGTACTCGACCCGGGTCAGCTTTGTGACGCCCTCGACTAGCTCGGCGACCGTCGGACCAAAGAGGCGGGAGAGGTCGTCGTGGGTAGAGTCGGTGTCCTCGATGCAGTCGTGCAGCAGGGCGGCGACGAGGGAATCTGTATCCAGTCCAATCTCTGCGACAATCTCCGCCACGGCCAAGGGGTGGATGATATACGGGGAGCCGTCCTTGCGGACCTGATTGGCGTGCTTATTGGCAGCATAATCCACTGCCTGGTTGATGAGCTGCATATTCACATATGGCGTATACCGGGCGATGGCCCGGACCATGGCGTCATACCGTTGTTGGAACGTTTCCATGTGTGTCCTCCTGTTTGCAGCGCTCCAGGCTGCGGATGATGGCGCTTTTGGCCAGATCGACCTTTTTCCCCTGGGCCGTGATGGTGATGGAGAGGTATTTGGCCTGCTGCTCCAGGTCGATCAGGCCCATTTCGTCAAAGACGTCCAGGCAGACGCGGATGCGGCTCATAGAGCAGGCGGCGCCGGTGTGGCGCAGGATCTTGCGGCACAGGCACGCAAAATCGTCCTGCACCCGGCCCTTGTCCTGGTGGGAGATGAGATAGCGCCAGACGGCGGTAAAATCCGGGCGGCGCGGCAGCAGGCTCTCGGCTTCGTCCGCCGTGATGGGCTTGCATCTGCGGTGACGCAGATAAACCTCCCGCTGGACCTGGGTGGCCTCCCGTTCTGCCTGGCAGGGGCGGATATCGACTAAATTCAGCTGCACGGAGCGGACGCCCCGGTATTCATTGATCTGTGGGGTAAAGGCGACGTCGACGGTATCTCCGGCGAAGATCGCTGCCTGTAGTGCGTTGGTCGAAAAAAAGATGGCGCTGAGGGTCTGATCCGGCCGGGGGCCCCAGCGTAGCTTTAGCCGCAGATGCTTGCCGCCGCCGATCTCTGAGAGCTGCTCGACGAGTACCTGCTCCAGAGAGAAGACAGGCCGGGGGCAGCCGGCGCCGCAGGGCTCTAGCTGGCGCAGCCCGTCGATGTTCTGCAGGGTCAGCAGCTCTGGCGGGATCGTGCAGTCGACCTCCAGCGCCCGGTGGGCCTGGCCGGACTCGGCAAAGTCCTGCGCCCGGCGGGAGATCTCGGTGCGGAAGGTATCGATCTTGTCTCTGGCGATGGTGAAACCGGCGGCCAATTCGTGCCCGCCGTAATTTTCCAGCAGGTCAGCAAGGTCCCGCAGGCTGGCAAAGAGATTGAAGCCGCCGTAGGAGCGGGAAGAAGCCTTGCCGTGTTCCCCGTCCAGGCAAATTAGGAAGGTGGGGCAGCTGTATTCCTCCGCCAGACGGGAGGCGACGATGCCGACAACGCCCTGGTGCCAGGTGTCCCCAGCCAGGACGATGGCGGGAGGCGTCTTTTCAGCGGGCAGCATGGCGACAGCCTGACGGTAGATCCCGGCTTCGACGGCTTGCCGCTGCTTGTTAAGTTGACATAATCCTTGCGCCAGCTGGGCAGCCTGGGCGGGCTGCTCCGTCAAAAACAGCTCGACCGCTAGCTCGACCCGGCCCATCCGGCCTGCGGCATTGATCCGCGGCGCAAGAATATAGCCCACGGTCGTGGCAGTGACCTCCTGATTGCCCAGGCCGCACTCCCGGATGAGGGCCGCCAGGCCGACGCGCCGGGGCTTTTGCAGCGCTTGGAGCCCGTCGCGGACAAAGCGGCGGTTCTCGCCCCGCAGGGGCATCACGTCGGCGATCGTCCCCAGGCAGACCAGGTCGCAGTAGCGGGCCAGGGCTGCCTCCTGCTCGCCGCAGATGGCGCAGGCCAGCTTAAAGGCGACGCCGACGCCGGACAGGCCTTGGTGCGGGTAAGTCGCGTCCGGCCGGTGCGGGTCGACAACGGCGCAGGCGTCCGGCAGCTCTGCCTTGCACTCGTGATGGTCGGTGATGATCAGGTCGATGCCCAGCTCCCGGCACAGGGCCGCTTCCTCTACGGCGGTGATGCCGCAGTCGACCGTGACGATGAGCCGCACATGCTGCGCGTGCAGCCGGGCGATGGCGTCGCGGTTCAGGCCGTAGCCCTCTTCCAGGCGGCTGGGGATGTAATAGCAGCAGTCTGCGCCTAAGGTGCGCAGAAAGTCTGTCAGCAGGCAGGTGGCGGTGATGCCGTCGACGTCGTAGTCGCCGTAGACGGCGATTTTCTCGCCCTGCTCCAGTGCCTGCAGGATGCGGGCGGCTGCGGCGTCCATCTCCCGCAGGAGGAAGGGGTCGCAGAGGGGGGCGTCGCAGGCGAGAAAGCGGGCGGCGTCTTGCGGGGTGGTGATGCCGCGGCTGCAGAGCACCCGCGCAGTCAGCGGGCTGTAGCCCGCCTGCTGCAGCGCGTCCACCTGCGGTGCGGTATAGGTTGCTGTGTTCCAGGTTCCGTACTTCATTCAAATTCCCATCCAATTTAAAAACATTTCCTTATATTATATCAGACTATATTCCGTTTCTCAATACAAAAACCATCCTTTGACCGGAAAATCAGGGAATTTTCCGCCAACCTGGCTGCATTGCGGACAGTCTATCACGGCAGTGGGGGGCAAACATGAATAATCCGTAAACAATTCCCCGGGGGCATTGTTTTTTGCTGGGGGGATGGCTATAATTGCTGTATAATTTATTAAGAGAAGTTAAGCACCGGGCCGCAGCGGCAAAGGCCGGGCAAGGTGCGGCGCTTTTATCCTTTTTGAAGCTAGGTGATGGTATGTTTCGCAGACTCAATGGGTGGTTTGCCCGGTTTATGTATGGCCGGTATGGGTCGGACCAATTGAATGTCGTGCTGCTGGTGCTCGGGCTGGCCATTTCGCTGGCAGGCTCGTTCTCCCGCCTGCCGTGGCTGGCGTACTTATCCTGGGTGCCGTTTTTTGCTGTGATCTTCCGGATGTTCTCCCGGAATATTTCGGCGCGCCGCCGGGAGAATCAGCGCTTCGTCGGCTTCTTCTCCCGCCTGCGGGACCGGGACAACCGCTATTTCAGCTGCCCCAAGTGCCGCCAGATGGTCCGCGTCCCCAAGGGCAAGGGCAAGATCAACATCCGCTGCCCCAAGTGCGGCGAGAAGTTTATGAAAAAGACATAATGCCACCCCAAGCACCAACGCCCCACCGGATACAGTACGGCGGGGCGTTGGCGGTTTAAATAGGATGATTTCAATATTAAGTTTTCGCAAAGTGCTTGCAATTGCGAGAAACTATGGTATATTGGAATTAAGTAATACACAAAAACGGACAATGGGAACAGGGAAATCTGGAGCTGACCTGATTGGCATTGCGTTTATAGCGGTCCAGTGAAAGCATCGAAAAATCATGGGAAGGGGTGAAACCTATGAAAGAAACGAAACAGGCAAAAAATAGGCTGCTATGGATCGGACGGGCGTTTCTGCTTGCGATCTGCTTTGCGGGGACGTATGTCCTGCTGCAGTGGGATGTAGATGCACCGCTGGCATTGGTAATATTCATTATGCCGCTCTTTGGATTCTTGGCGGGGATTCTCGTCGCATTGCTGCGGAAAAAGTTGGATTGGTGGTATTGCGCGGCCATGGGCTTGGGATTTCTGCTGGCTTTCGTTGTGGCGTTCCCGCAGAATGCTTGGAGCCTTTTACCGGCGAATGCGCTTAATTGCCTTTGGCCGTGCGGATGGTTTGCACTGACTGGCACGGCTTGCAGTGCAATTCTGCGGCTTTGCGCGAAAAAACATAGTCATAGTGCGCAGTAGTATTTGACGAAACGAGTATCAGGCGGCAGCCTGGACCCTGGCTTTAGGGTGCTGGCTGCCGCCTGATTTTTGTATTACGGCGCAATCAGCTCCCCCAATACGCCGTCGCGGAACAGGGCGGTGATGCGGACGGGGCGGATCTCGTTGTGCAGGCCGCCGGTGGGGAGGTAGACACGGACGGCGTTGGGGGCGTGGCCGGTGGCGCAGCCGTCCTGGTCCTCTTCAAAGAGGACGGCCTGGGTGCTGCCGATCAGGCCCTCAAGATAGCGGCGCGTCATGGCGTCTGCCACGGCGCCAGCCTGGGCGGCGCGGGCTTGCTTGACGGCGTTGCCGTGCTGGCCGGGCATGGTGTCGGCCTTCGTCCCCGGGCGGCGGGAATAGGGGAAGATGTGCATGGCGGCAAAGTCGCAGGTCTGGAGAAAGGCCAGCGTCTTTGCAAATTCCTCCTCTGTTTCGCCGGGGAAGGCGACGATGAGGTCCGTCGTGATGGCGCAGCCGGGGAAATACTGCCGCAGCAGGCGGACGCTCTCCAGATACCGGGCCGTGTCATACCGGCGGTTCATCCGCTGGAGCACGGTGTCACACCCGGATTGGAGGGAGAGGTGGAACTGGGGGCAGAGATTGGCAAAGCCCTGGAGCCTGCGGCACAGCGCTTCGTCAATAATGCGGGGCTCCAGGGAGCCGAGGCGGACGCGGGTTTCCGGAATGGCGGCCAGGATGGCCTGGAGCAGGTCGCCCAGGGTGTTGCCGTCGTGCCATTCCGCGCCCCAGGAGGCGATCTCGATGCCGGTGATGACGATTTCCCGATAGCCCTCCTGAGCCAGGGCCTTGGCCTGGGCCACAGCATCTGCCAGGGGCAGCGAGCGCACCGGGCCCCGGGCGAAGGGGATGATGCAGTAGGAGCAGAAGTTGCAGCAGCCGTCCTGGACCTTGAGCATGGCCCGGGTGCGGCCCAGGAGCCCCCCGGCGGGCAGCAGCTCAAAGCTGCGGCGGCGCAGGGCATCATCCACCCGGATTTGCTTTTGCCGGGTGCGGGCGGCCTCGTCCATCATGCGCAGGAAGTCCTCCCGCCCGGCGGAGCCTGCCACGACGTCTACCCCGAGCCCGGCGACTTCGTCCGGCTTAAGCTGGGCATAGCAGCCGCAGACGCCGAGGATCGCCGCCGGATTCAGCTTCCGGCAGCGGCGGATGACGTTGCGGTTTTTCTTGTCCGCCACGGCGGTGACAGTGCAGGTATTGATAATATAGCAGTCGCAGGGCTCCTCAAAGCTGCCGACGGTATGCCCGGCGGCGGTGAGCCACTGCTCCATGGCCTGGGTCTCGTATTGGTTGACCTTGCAGCCCAGGGTATAAAAGGCGTATTTCATGGTATGCGCTCCTTGAACCCGGCATACGCCGGTACGTTCTGTTTTTCTGGGGCTATTATACTGTACTTTTCTGGAAAAGTACAGGCTGGATCCGAAGGAGAAAATGTGGGAAAATTGTTGCATTTGCGGCAGCGGTGCATTATACTGGTGCTACATAATCGATACAGAACACAATGATACACAGATACACGATGACATGCAAGGGGGAATTTTATGACACTGGACCAACTTACTGTCGGGCAATCCGGGGTCATCACAAGGGTCGGCGGAGCCGGACCGCTGCGCTGTAGGCTGCTGGATATGGGACTTATTCCTAAAACGAAGGTGACCTTAACAAAAATCGCACCAATGGGCGACCCGATTGAGCTGCAGCTGCGGGGCTATACCCTGAGTATTCGCAAGGATGATGCGGCAGATATTGAGGTAACTGCCCTGGAGAAGGCGCAGACGACAGCTGTACATGGGGAGGAGCAGGTATGATTTTTGCACTGGTTGGGAATCAAAACTGCGGCAAAACGACGCTCTTCAATCAGCTAACCGGCTCCAATCAGCATGTGGGCAATTTCCCAGGTGTGACGGTGGACCAGAAAATGGGCCAGATTCGCGGCGTGAAAAATGCCACCGTTGTCGACTTGCCGGGGATTTATTCAATCCGGCCCTATACCAATGAGGAGATCGTTACCCGAGATTTTATTTTGAACGAAAAACCGGATGGCATCATCAATATTGTTGACGCGACGAATATTGAGCGCAATCTGTATCTGACCCTGCAGCTTATGGAGATGCGTATTCCAATGGTGCTGGCATTAAATATGATGGATGAAGTCCGCAACAATGGCGGCTCAATCGACGTGACCGGGATGGCGGATGCGTTAGGCATCCCGGTGGTGCCGATTAGTGCGTTTGTGGGCGAGGGCGTTGAGGAACTGATCACGACGCTGCTGCACACGGTCAAAAACCGGCAGCGGCCGAAGGTTTATGATTTCTGCCCCTCCGGGCCGGTGCACCGCTGCATCCATGCGGTTTCCCATCAAATTGAGGACCACGCGGAGAAAGCGGGAATCTCGCCTCGTTTTGCTGCGACAAAGCTGATTGAAGAAGATCCTTCTATCATTGAGCGGCTGGAGCTGGAGCAGAATGAGCTGGATGGCATCGAGCACGCTGTGCTCCAGATGGAAGAAGAGCGGGGCTTGGACCGGCAAGCGGCGCTGGCTGACATGCGGTATAATTTTATTGAGCAGGTTTGCCGCAAGACGGTCGTCCGCTGTGCAGAGAGCAAGGAGCACCGGCGCAGCGTCCGCATCGACAGCGTGCTGACCCACCGGGTCTTTGCCATTCCGATTTTCCTTGTTATCATGCTGGTGATCTTCTGGCTGACCTTCCGGGTCATCGGGCAATCTCTGAGCGATTTGCTGGGAGAGGGTATTGATCAACTGACGGCTCTGGTCGACCGAGGGCTGACGGCCTATGGGATCAATCCTGTGGTGCACAGCTTGGTGATCGATGGCATTTTTGCAGGTGTTGGCAGTGTGCTGGGCTTTTTGCCTATTATTGTGACGCTGTTTTTCTTCCTCTCTATTTTGGAGGATACCGGCTATATGGCCCGGATCGCTTTTGTTATGGACAAGCTGCTGCGAAAGATCGGCCTTTCCGGGCGCAGTATCGTGCCGATGCTCATCGGCTTCGGCTGCAGCGTCCCCGCGGTCATGGCAACACGGACCCTCTCCTCAGAGCGGGACCGGCACATGACGATCCTGCTGACACCCTTTATGAGCTGCAGTGCGAAGATCCCCATTTATGCGTTGTTTGCCGCGGCGTTTTTTGCCCGGGGCCAGGCGCTGGTGATGGTGGGCATGTATGCAATGGGCATCGCCGTTTGTGTTATTGTCGCATTGATTTTAAAAACGACGGGCTTCCGGGGCAATCCGGTGCCCTTTGTCATGGAGCTGCCGAATTATAGGTTCCCGTCCTGGAAGAGTGTCCTGCTGCTGATGTGGGACAAGGCCAAGGACTTTTTGCAGCGTGCCTTCGGCGTGATTTTTGTCGCGACGGTCATTGTTTGGTTCCTGCAGACCTTTGATGCCCATCTCAATGTTGTGGCAGATTCTGCCGATAGTCTGCTTGCTGCCATCGGGCAGCTGCTTGCGCCGCTGTTCCGGCCCCTGGGCTTCGGCGATTGGCGGGCGGCCACGGCGCTGATCTCCGGCTTTATCGCCAAGGAATCTGTCGTTTCAACGCTGGGCGTTTTGCTGGGCAGTAACTCCGGCGCGGCGCTGTATGCGCTGTTCACTCCGGCGACAGCTTTTTCGTTTTTGACGTTCACGCTGCTCTATACGCCCTGCGTCGCGGCCATCGCTGCCATCAAGCGGGAGTTGGGCTCCGGACTGCGGGCCGCTGGCGTGAGTCTGCTGCAATGCGCCATTGCATGGCTCTGCGCGTTTGGCGTATATGCGCTGACTGCGCTGTTTTGAGGCAGCTCTATGGGCGTTCTGGACTATCTTCTCCTGGGGCTGATCGCCGTCGGTCTTGTGAATGCTGTGGTGCGCAGCCGAAAGCGCCCCTGTGCGGGGAATTGCGCGGGCTGCACAGCGGCGTGTAAGCGAAAGAAGAAATAAATGACCGGTCCGGGCTTTTTTAAAGCCCGGACCGGTTTTCGCTTATATGCCGCCCAGTGTTATAGCAATCGGACGGCTGCGTGCGGGAGCCGCCTGCAAAAATTTTCCTGGCAGCAGGCTTGCTGCCAGGAAAATGGGAGGTGCATCGTAACGGCCTAGCCGGGGCAGTCTATCGAAAACAGGGGATTATATTATGCCAGAGTCTGCAAAAAACAAAATCCCGGGGCGTGTACCACATCTGGTACACGCCCCGGGCGGGGTGTTGTAATTTTTTGGCGTTTGGGGATCAATACATACCGCCCATGCCGGCTGCGTTTGCGGCAGCGGCTGCCTTGGCTGCGTCGCCAGCGGGATCGGGCTTGTCGGTGACCAGAGATTCGGTCGTCAGGACGCAGGAGCAAATGGAAGCTGCATTCTCCAGGGCGCTGCGGGTGACCTTCGTCGGGTCCACGATGCCGGAGGGGATCATGTCGCAGTATTCCTCGGTGTAGGCGTTGTAGCCATAGCCGACCTTGCCGCTGTTGCGGATTTTCTCGAAGATGACGGAGCCGTCAACGCCTGCGTTCTCCGCGATCTGGCGGATGGGGGCCTGCAGTGCCTTGGCGATGATCATCGCGCCGGTCTTCTCGTCGCCCTTCAGGGTGTCGATCAGGGCTTCGACTGCGGGGATGGCGTTGACATAAGCCGTGCCGCCGCCTGCGACGATGCCTTCTTCGACCGCTGCACGGGTCGCGTTCAGGGCGTCCTCAATGCGGAGCTTCTGCTCTTTCATGGCAACTTCCGTCTGCGCGCCGACGCGGATGACAGCGACGCCGCCAGCCAGCTTGCCCAGGCGCTCCTGCAGCTTCTCGGTCTCATATTCGGAGGTCGTCACAGCGATGGAGTTTTTGATCTCCTGCTGACGGGCCTTGATGGCCTCGGGGTCGCCCAGACCCTTGACGATGACGGTGCTCTCGCTGCTGATCTTGATCTTTTCCGCACGGCCCAGGTCAGATACGTCGGTATCCTTCAGCTCCATGTTCAGATCGGAGGAGATCACGGTGCCGCCAGTCAGGATAGCGATATCCTGCAGCATCGCCTTTCTGCGGTCGCCGAAGCCGGGGGCCTTGACGCAGACGCAGGTGAAGGTGCCGCGCAGCTTGTTGACCAGCAGGGTCGCCAGTGCGTCGCCTTCGACGTCTTCTGCAATGATGACCATCTTCTTGCCAGCCTGCACGATCTTTTCCAGAACGGGCAGGATCTCCTGCAGAGAAGAGATCTTCTTATCGGTGATCAGGATATAGGGATCGTCAATGACGGCTTCCATCTTGTCCGTATCGGTGATCATATAGGGGGAGATATAGCCGCGGTCGAACTGCATGCCTTCGACAACTTCCAGGGTGGTGTCCGCCGTCTTGGATTCTTCGACGGAGATGACGCCCTCGGCGGTGACCTTTTCCATCGCCTCGGCGATCAGTTTACCGACCTGCTCGTCGCTGGAGGAGACGGTGCCGACTCTTGCGATATCGTCGCTGCCCTTGACAACTTCGGAATTCTTCTTGATGGCGTCTACTGCAGTTGCGACTGCCTTCTCAATGCCCTTCCGCATGACCATGGGGTTGGCGCCTGCGGTGACGTTCTTCAGGCCTTCACGGATGATGGCCTGGGCCAGCAGGGTAGCGGTCGTGGTGCCGTCACCGGCGACGTCGTTCGTCTTGGTGGCAACCTGGCGGACCAGCTGCGCGCCCATGTTTTCAAACGGGTCCTCGAGCTCGACTTCCTGGGCGATGGTCACGCCGTCGTTGGTGATGAGCGGTGCGCCATACTTCTTATCCAGGACAACATTACGGCCCTTGGGGCCCAGGGTAACTTTCACGGTATTTGCCAGCTGATCAATACCAGCCTGCAGAGATTTGCGGGCTTCTTCGCCGTAAACGATCATTTTAGCCATAGTAGTGAACCTCCCAAATTAGTCTGCCACGACAGCGAGGATGTCCTCCTGCCGTACGATGGTGTAGCTGCAATCGTCAAGCTCGACGTCGGTACCGGCGTACTTGGCAACGATGACCTTGTCGCCAGCCTTGACGGACATCTTGACTTCGTGACCATCGACCATGCCGCCGGGGCCAACTGCAACGACCTCGGAAACAACGGGCTTTTCCTTGCTGGCCGTGGAAAGGATGATACCAGACTTGGTGGTCTCTTCAACTTCAACAGGTTTCAGCAGAACGCGGTCTGCCAACGGTGTCAGTTTCATATGTGTGTGCCTCCTAATCATCATTCATGCCGGCTGTTTTGCCGGACAAAGGTTTACAGATTTTTTATGGTGTTAGCACTCGAAATGCCTGAGTGCTAACAGGTATTATAATAAGTCACAACGTCCTAATATGCAAGAGGAAAATAGAGCTGATTTTCTGAGATAGAAAGGATTATATGGATTTAGAACAACAGCAGACGTATTTATCTGATATTATCTCGCGTATACGCCGGATTCCTCTTGATTTTGAGAAACGAGAGAATTCCAGTGCAATCCTTGGGGGACGCAGAAGCGGATTTGCTCCGGCGCGACGGCAAATGTTGCTGTCTGCAGTGTGAGCAGTTCGCCGTCCAGATTCACGGCGACGGGATGGTCTGCCTCCACGGTGATGCTTTTGCAGTGGAAATCCTGGATGAGGTCCGGCAGCTGCCGGTACTGCCCGGCTTTGTACTTGCCGATGACCTGGGCGACCTTTAGCCGCGTGACGTCCCGCACCAGCAGCACATCCAGCAGGCCGTCGTCTGGCTGCGCCTCCGGCAGGGGGTAGAACCCGCCGCCGTAGTAGCGTCCGTTGGCAATGCAGGCCAGGGTGTATTCGCCGTCGAAGACCTGGCCGTCGACGGTGATGCGGTAGTGCTCATGCACGCCCCGGAGCAGATTGACCAGGATGGAGAGAACGTATGCCCCGGAGCCGGTCACGAACGGGAGCCGGGTGTAACGGTTCACGCTGGTGCCGATGCGGGCGTCAAAACCGATGGAGCAGACGTTCAGTGCCCGGTGCTTGCCGCATTGGATGAGGTCAAATTCCGCCTCCTGACTTTCCAGCAGCCGGGGCAGCTGGGTAAAGGCGGCGGGCTCGGAGAAGATGCGGACAAAGTCGTTGCCGGAGCCGCCGGCGTAGTGGGTCACGGCGGCGTTGGGGTGGCCGATTGCGCCGTTGACGACTTCATTGAGCGTCCCGTCGCCGCCGCAGGCGTACAGACGCACCGGTTGGCCGCTTTTGGCGGCGTCCCGGGCAATACGGGTGCAGTCGCCGGGGGCGATGGAGACGGCGATCTCGTAATCCATCCCGGTGCAGCAGCGGGTGACTTCGGCGGTGACTGCCGCGGTCCTGTCGCGCTTTCCGGCGGCAGGGTTGATGATAAATACATGCTTCATGGCAAACTTCCTCTGGTTTGGCGTATGGACCGCCTAAAAATACATATATATATTACATTGCAGCCGCCCGTTATAGAGCTTGCGCCGCTTCGTTGCCGGTGCGCCGAAATAGCGCTCAAATTCCGGCTCGGAGGAGATAATATATTTATGCCAGCGGTCGGCATAGCGCAGATGACGGCCGAAGGCCCGGACCAACTGCTGGGCTTGCTTTTGCTCCAGCATCCGTTCGCCGTAGGGCGGGTTGCAGACGATGACGCCCCGCTCTGCGGGCAGGCTCATCTTTGTTGCATCGGCGGCCTGGAAGCGGATCCATTTGCCGACGCCCGCTTTGGCGGCGTTGGCCTGGGACAGCGCGACATTCTGTGGGTCCAGATCGGAGCCGAGGATCTGATAGTCCCCGCGGAATTCCAGATCCTTTGCCTCCTCCCGCGCCTGCTGCCAGATCGCCGGGGGCAGGAAGCCCCACTGCTGGGCCGCGAAGCTGCGGTGCAGGCCTGGGGCCCGGTTCAGCGCAATGAGCGCCGCTTCGATGGGGATCGTCCCGGAGCCGCAGAAGGGGTCCCAGAAGAAATCCCGGCCCCGGTAGCGGGAAAGCGTGACCATCGCGGCGGCCATCGTCTCATGCAGCGGCGCCAGATTGGCCTCCGCCCGGTAGCCCCGCTTGTGCAGGCTGACGCCGGAGGTATCGAGGAAGATCTCGCATTGGTCCTTCATAATAGAAAAGCGGAGCTGATGCACGGGGCCCGTCTCCGGCAGCCAGGAAAGATGATAGTGGGCGCCCAGCCGGTCCACTGCGGCCTTTTTGGCGATGGCTTGGCAATCCGGCACGGAGTGCAGCTGACTGTCCAGGCTGTAGCCCTTGACGGGGAAAGCATCCTCCTTGCCGATGAAGGCTTCCAGTGGGATCTTTTTTACGCCTTGGTAAAGGTCCTCAAAGCTGTGGGCCGGGAACCGGGCCAGCAGGATCATGACCCGCTCGCCCATCCGGCAGCGCAGGTTGGCCCGGGCGATATCCGCCGCGGTCCCTTCAAAAAAGACGCGCCGGTCTTCGACGCGGACATTTTGCATTTGCATCCGGCGCATTTCATCGCCGACTAGCCCCTCCAACCCGAACAGGGTGGGGATGCATAGGGTGTAACGCTCCATAAAAAACTCCATTCTGCCGCCGCAGCCCGGGCAGGGCACAAAAGAAAATCCCCGGCAGCGGCGGACGGGGAGACGCCCGCCGGGCGAGCGCCCGGCGAGAGCGTGTCAAAAATTTTTTTGACACGCTCTCAAACGCGACCCGCTACGCTGGGCTCGCGTTTGAGGAGAATTGCACCCTGCTGCGCGCATAATTTCCACGCCTTTGGCGTGGAAATTCCACACTTGCAGGGCGAGAAGTATTTTCCCCGACGTACACGCCGCCGGAGAAAATGATTTTCACTTTATTTGCGCCGTGCACGACGCAAACTCTGCGAGGCTTTCTCAACAGTCTGCCGCCGGGCGAGCGCCCGGCGCAGCTTTTACAGCTTTTTCTATTATATCGGAAGTTTCGGCAAATAGCAACGAAAAATTGCGTCTTCCAGCAGCCAAATGCAGCCAAATGCAGCCAAATGCCAGAAATTTGCCCCTTGACATTGGCCTGAAATCCTGTATGCTAGAGACAGTAGAACACGAAAGGAGGCAGGGCCATGGGAGCGATGTTTTGGTTCTGGGCTGCGGCCTGTCTGGTGCTGTTGATCGTGGAGGTCGCGACGGCGATGCTGGTGAGCATCTGGTTTGTCGGCGGTGCTGCGGCAGCGCTGATCGTCTGCCTGTGCGGCGGTGCGCTTTGGCTGCAGATTGTGCTGTTTTTCGTTGTCTCGGTGGCGATGCTTTTGCTGCTGCGTCCGCTGCTCCAGCGGCAGTGCAATCCCGATAAGCTTAAGACGAATGTGGATGCGCTGATCGGCAAGCAGGCCATCGTGATCGAAAAGATCGACAATTTAGAAGGCCAAGGCCGCATTAAGGTGGACAGTGCCGACTGGACCGCCCGCAGTGACGACGGCAGCGTGATCGACGCCGGGTGCCTGGTGGAGATCCACCGGATCGAGGGCGTCCGCGCTTATGTCGCACCGGTCCATGCCGCAGTAGGCGCCCGCTGAGGCGCATTGCCAGAGAAGTGCCCGGCGCATCGTGCCGGGGAGGAAAGGAGAACATTATGGGAGGATTGATCATTGCCGCTGTTATCGTTGTGCTGGTGCTGCTTCTGGTGCTGACGAACGTGCAGGTCGTGCAGCAGTCGAAGGCGTATGTCATTGAGCGCCTGGGCGCATTCCAGACCGTCTGGGGCGTCGGCATTCATGTCAAAATGCCGTTTATCGACCGGGTCGCCAAGCGGGTCAGCCTGAAAGAGCAGGTGCTGGATTATCCGCCGCAGCCGGTCATCACGAAGGATAATGTCACAATGCAGATCGACACCGTCGTCTATTTCCAGATCACGGACCCGAAGCTTTACACCTACGGGGTGGAGTACCCCATGGTCGCCATGGAGACGCTGACGGCGACGACGCTGCGAAACATCATCGGCGATCTGGAACTGGACCAGACTCTGACATCCCGCGATGTGATCAATACGAAGATGCGCGCCATCCTCGATGAGGTCACAGACCCCTGGGGTATCAAAGTCAACCGGGTGGAGCTGAAAAACATCCTGCCGCCGGCGGATATTCAGAATTCCATGGAAAAGCAGATGAAGGCCGAGCGCGACCGTCGGCAGGCGATCCTGCAGGCGGAAGGCACGAAGCGCTCCCAGGTCCTGGTGGCCGAGGGCGAAAAGGAATCTGCCATTCTGCGGGCGGACGCCGAAAAGCAGGCGGCGATCCTGAAGGCCGAGGGCGAAGCTCAGGCGATCATGACGGTCCAGAAAGCGCTGGCAGATTCTCTGCAGCTGCTCAACGCCTCCTGCCCCAACGACCAGGTCATCAAGCTCAAGGCCCTCGATACCATGAAGGCCCTGGGCGACGGCAAGGCGACGAAGATCATCATTCCCTCCGAGCTGCAGGGCCTCGTCGGCCTGGCAGAGGGACTGGTCGAGTCGGTCAAGGAGCCGAAAAATTAAGTATCGTACCGCAAAAGCACGCTGGTCGCTTCCAGCGTGCTTTTATCAATCTATTTCCAGCGCAACACCCCCGGCTTTGCCGGAGGTGTTGTTTTGCACGTTATTGCAGCCCGGCGGGGTCGATGCCGCCGCATTCTTGCAGCAGGAGCGGGATCTGCACCCGCACGTTGGTCTGGAAGGCCATCTCCGGGTAGAGCCCTGGGCAGTCGCTGGGGTAAAAGGCTCGGCGGAAGACGGCGATCAGCTCGTCCATGGTGACGCCGGGGTGGTACGCGTCCAGAATGAGGTCGCACCCCTGGCGGCAGCAGGCGGCGCTGCGCTGCAAAAATGCGGCGCAGTCCGGCCCATAGAGCATCCCTGCGTGGGAGACCAGCAGCTCCCGCAGCGGCAGCTGCGCCGCTTTGGCGATGGCGTCCAGCGTCATCTGGTAGCCGACCAGATACGCTGGCATGACCGTGCCGGACGGGATGGGGACGCCCAGCGTCTCCGGTGCCAGCAGAATTTGATGTGTTTCCAGATAAAAGCCGATGCAGCAGCGGGTGTGCCCCGGCAGGGCGATGATGCGGATGGTATCGCCGTCCAGGGGGATCTGGTCGCCATCCTCCACCGGAAGGTCGACGCGGAGCGCGTCGATGCAGTCGGGCGCGCCGGTCACGCCGCATTGCGCAGCTTGGTACGCATCCAGCTTGCGCATCAGCGCCCGGGCGTTCGGCTTTTGGAAGATCCCGGCGGCGTAGCGGCTGGCGACGACGGTCGCCTCCGGCCAGGCCTGCTTGCAGAAGACACTGCCCAGCGCGTGGTCATAGTGGGAGTGGGTCAGCAGGATATAGTCTAGCGCCCGGCCCTGCAGCGTGCGGCGCAGGTGTTCTACCAGCTGCGGGCCGCAGAACTGAAAGCCACTGTCGACGAGCAGCGTTGAGCCGCCTACAAAGAGCAGGTAACACTCGCCGCCCGGGGCGGCCCCAACGGGGACGCCGCGCAGCTGGGAGCGCTGCGGCCCGTCAAAGCGGTCGATCCTCTCGAAAAAGCTCATGTGACGCTGACCTCTCCGGCCAGGATCGCCTGGTAATCGGCGTAGTTTTTTGCCAGCAGCGCCGGGGTATCCAGGTGATAGGGACATTTGGCGGCGCATTTGCCGCAGTGCAGGCAGGTTGAAATTTTTGCCATCTCCTGCTGCCAATGCGCGGTGAGATACGGTGCGGCAGGGGCCCGGCGCATCATCAGGGACATCCGGGCGCACTGGTTGATCTCGATGCCCTGGGGACAGGGCATACAGTAGCCGCAGCCCCGGCAGAAATCGCCCACCAGCTCCTGCCGGTCCTTGGCGATCACGGCTTCCAGCGCCGGGGTCATGGCGGGCGGCTCGTCGATAAAGGCAAGGAATTCTTCCAGCTCCCGCTCCCGCTGGATGCCCCAGATGGGCAGCACATGGTCAAACTGCGCCATCCAAGCGGCAGCTGCTGCGGCGTTCAGGATCAGCCCACCGGCCAGCGCCTTCATGGCGATGTAGCCCATATTTGCCTGCCTGCAGCCCTCGACCAGGGCCAGCTCCTGCGGCCCGGAGAGATAGCTCAACGGAAATTGCAGCGTTTCATAAAGGCCGGAGTCGATGCAGTCCTGCGCCACGGAAAGCGCGTGGTTTGTCAGGCCGATGTGGCGGATCATGCCCCGGCGCTTTGCCTCCAGCATACATTCATACATCCCAGTGCCGTCGCCGGGCCGGTAGCAGACCGGCGGCAGATGGAACTGATAGAGGTCGATATAGTCCGTCTGGAGCAGCTGCAGAGAAGTCTCCAGATGCTGCCAGAATTCCTCCGGCGTTTTTGCGTGGGTCTTGGTGGCAAGATAGATCTGGTCGCGGATGCCCAGGGGGCCGAAGGCTGCGCCCAGCTTTTCCTCGCTGTCGGTATAGGCCCGGGCGGAGTCGAAAAAGCGGATGCCGCCGTCAAAGGCCCGCCGCAGAAGGTGGACCGCGTCTTCCTGACTGATCCGCTGCACCGGCAGCGCTCCGAAGCCGTTGCGCTGGCAGGTGATGCCTGTTTTGCCCAGTGTGATGGTTGCCATAAGCAGATCTCCTTTTTTGTTCCGATTATCTGCGCTTTTCGTGCGCTTTAAAATATGCGGTGGCCGCCTGCATAGCGGCAAGCAGCTGCGCAGCCTCCGCCTCCGTTGTGAAACGGGAGAGGGAGATGCGGATGCTGCTGTCGATCACGGCGGGAGGCAGGCCGCACGCCTGCAGCACATGGCTGCGATGGCCCTTGCTGCAGGCAGAGCCCGCGGAGACATAGCAGTCGTGGTCCTGCAGCAGGTTGATGATATTCTGACTGGGGACGCCCGGCAGCGCGCAGCTGATGATCTGCGGCGCCTCTGCCGCGCCGAGGAGCTGCCAGCCCGGCAGCTGGGCGATCTTTTGCCGCAGCAGGTCGCGTAGCGCGGCCTGATGCCGCAGATCGGCCATGCGGGTGGGATAGGCCGCGGCGCAGGCCGCGCCAAAGGCGGCGATGGCAGGCAGCGCTTCCGTTCCGGAGCGGTAATTCTGCTCCTGGCCGCCGCCCAGCAGCAGCGGCGGCAGGGTCAGGCCCGGGCGGATATACAGCGCACCGCTGCCCTTGATGGCGTGGATCTTGTGCCCGGAGACGCTGATAAGGTCCGCTCCCAGCGTTTTTGCCTGGAAGGGGACTTTAAAAAGCCCCTGCACGGCGTCGGTATGAAACAGCGCTGCGGGGCACTGGCGGTGGGTCAGCTTGGCCATTTTCTCGATGGGCATGACCGCGCCGGTCTCATTATTGACCAGCATGATGGAGACGAGGATCGTATCCGGCCGCAGCGCCGCCTGCAGCTGCGCCAGGCTGACGCGCCCGGCCTCGTCCGGCGGCAAAAATGTGACGTCGAAGCCCTGCTGGGCCAGCTTTTGCATCGGATGCAGCACGGCGTGGTGCTCCACGGCCGTCGTGATGATATGCTTGCCCCGCTTGCTCAGGCGCTCAGCGGCGGAGAAAATAGCCCAGTTGTCGGCCTCCGTGCCGCCGGAGGTGAAAAAGACGCGGTTTTCCTCCGCGCCCATGGCCTGGGCGACCTGGCCCCTTGCCCGGGTCAACGCCTGGCGGGCCTGGATGCCCAGCCGGTGAACGGAGGAGGGATTGCCCCATTCGTTTTCCAAAAGCGCCCGCACGGCGTCCACCGCTTCCGGGCAGGGCTTTGTCGTTGCGGAATTATCAAAATATGCGATCATAATATCTTGCGCTCGCTTTCCTGCATTATTTGCCGACGCAGAACCGGGAGAAAATGCGCTGGGTGATATCCTCCCGGATGGTCTTGCCGGTTAGCTCCCCGATCGCCTGCATGGCGGCTTCTACATCTAATAGGACGGCGTCCGGCGTCATCTGCGATTGCAGACCGGCCAGGGCGCGTTCCAGCGCCGCATGGGCGCGGCGGACTGCGCCTGCCTGTCGGGGGTTTGTCAAAATCGAACCGTCGCAGGGCGCGCCGCCGGAGAATTTCTCGGCCAGCGCCTGCCGCAGCGCATCCAGTCCCTGCCCGGTTTTTGCGCTGACGGAGAAGACTTCGTCAAAGGGCAGCTCCGCCGGCAAAACAGCCTGGGGCAGGTCGGCTTTGTTGAGGATCCCAATGGCGTGCTTTGCCGCGGCTGCGGCCTGCATGGCCTGCCGGTCCTCCTGCGTCAGCGGAGCGGCGCTGTCGCAGAGGAAGAGCGCCAGCTCTGCCTCCTGTGCCGCCGCACGGCTGCGGGCGACGCCCATGGCTTCGATCTCATTTTCCGTCTCCCGGATCCCGGCGGTGTCCAGCAGGCGGAAGAGGGTACTGCCCAGCTTCACAGTCTGCTCGACGGTATCCCGGGTCGTTCCGGCGATGTCGGTCACGATGACCCGGTCAAAGCCCGCCAGGGCGTTGAGCAGGCTGGATTTTCCGACATTTGGCTTGCCCAGCAGCACCGTCGCCACGCCTTGCTTTAAATACTGCCCCTGGGCGCAGGTGCCCAGCAGCTGCTCCAGCTGCCGGGCGGCGCTTTGCAGAACGCCAGAGAAATTTTCCAGCCGAAATTCGTCGATATCCTCATCCGGGTAGTCCAGCACGGCGTGAAAATGGCTGCACAGGTCGACCAGGCTCTGGTAGATCGGCTCCAGCTGCCGGACCAGCGCGCCGCCGACCTGCCCCGCGGCGTTGGCTGCCGCGTCGGCGGTCTCGGCGTCGATCAGGTCGATCACAGCTTCGGCCTGGGTCAGGTCCATCTGCCCGTTTAAAAAGGCCCGTTTTGTAAATTCGCCGGGCCCGGCCTGCCGCGCGCCTGCGGCAAACAGTGCCTCCAGTCCGGCAGCCAGGACGGCCGGACTGCCGTGGCACTGCAGCTCCACCGTATCCTCCCCGGTGTAGGTGTGGGGCGCGCGGGTGTAGACAGCCAGGGCCTGGTCGATCACCCGGCCCTGTAGATCCCGCAGCGTGCCCAGCATCAGCTTGCGGTTCGGCGCCTGCGCCAGCGGAATGCCCGCTTGCAGCGTAAAGACCTGCCCGGCGATCTCCGCGCAGCCGTCGCCGGAGAGCCGCAAAATGCCGATGGCACAGGGAATTTTCCCCGAAGCGATGGCCGCAATGGTATCTGCCATAGCGCATCTCCCCCTTTTGCGTCGTTTCTTCTTATTATACGTTACGCCAACTTTTTTCACAAGCGCTTTTTTGCATAGATCCCCGCCCAGCGGGAATGCTATGGCATGGGGTGAGATACATGGAACAGCAATACAAAGGCCCGGTCACAGACCGGCGCATTCGGGAACTATTTGCCGACGCTGGCGATTTTAATTACCGCACCGTCGAAATTTGCGGCTTTCCCGTCCATACCTATGCCATCGACGGCTTGACCTCCGGCGGCGATATTTCGGATTTCGTCATCCGCCCGCTGCTGGAGAATCTCCAGGGGAATAGTATGCAGGAGCTGTACCAGCGGGCGCTGCAGACGGTGGTCTATAACTCCGTGGCAGATGTCTGCCCGGACCTTGATACGGCGGCCCGGAAGCTTGTCAATGGATTTTGCGTTGTCCTGTTTGAAGGGACTGGGGCCATTGCTTTTGAGGATAAGACAGGGGAAAAGCGCAGCCCCTCCCGCCCGGAGGTGGAGAACACTGTCAAGGGCCCGAAGGACGCCTTCACCGAGACGATCCGCACCAACACCAGTCTCATCCGCCGTCACCTGCGCACACCGGAACTGCAATTGTATGAGACGGTCGTCGGGCGGCGCAGCCTGACGAATGTGACCGTCGTCTCCATCCGGGGCCTGACGTCGAAGGAGCTGGTGCGGCGGCTCAAGCAGCGCCTGGCGGAGATCGACATCGACGGCATGGTCTCCCCTGCTTCAGTAGAGGAATATGTCACCGGCGCCCGGGCGACGCCGTTTCCGCTGATTCAATATACAGAGCGGACGGATAAATTCTGCCAGGGCCTTCTCGATGGCCGGGTCGGCTTGCTGGTGGACGGCTTGCCCCAGGGCTATCTGCTGCCGGTGAACATCGGCTATCTGATGCAGACGCCGGAGGACCGGGGCGTGGATTATATCTCCGCTACCTGCGTCCGCTGCATCCGCTATCTGGCGCTGCTTATCAGCTTGCTGCTGCCCGCGGTTTATGTCGCGATGACGACGTTCCATCCGGAGATGATCCCCGACGCGCTGCTGCAGTCGATCATCGAGAGCAAGAAAGCGGTCCCCTTTGCGACAGTATTGGAGGTCCTGGGGTTGCTGATCGCCTTTGAGCTGCTGCAGGAGGCGGGCATCAGCTTGCCCCAGTCCATTGGGCAGACGATCTCCATCATCGGCGGGCTCGTTGTCGGCAGTGCGGCCGTCGAGGCGCGGCTCGTCTCTCCGGCGGCCCTGGTCGCCGTGGCCATCGCGGGAATTTGCGGGTATGCCCTGCCGGGGAAGGATCTGTCCGACGCCATGCGTCTGTGGCGCTTTTTGCTGGCGGTCTGCGCCAGCATTGCGGGGCTGTTCGGCGTGATCTGCGGCGCCATTGCGCTGCTCATCCATCTGGCTGGGCTGACGTCCTTTGGCGTCGCCTATTTGCAGCCGTTTTCCAGCGTTCGGGGCAGCCGGGCGCTGCTGCGCCCCCGGCTGGGACGGCAAAAATACCGGGATGCCGCGCTGCATCCCCAGGATTCCAAGAATCAGAGGTAGCAAATGCGGAAATTATGGTTGCTTTTTGCCCTGGCGGTGGTCCTGGGCGTTTATCATGCGATCCCGTTCCAGACGAGCGATGTGGCGAGCCTGCTGCCGGTGCAGACGCTGGTCATCCACGCAATAGAGGGGCAGTGCCAGGTAGCCTGCGGCGGTGATCTGACTGGGACCGGTGCGACGCTTGCCGACGCGCTGGAGGATCTGCAGGTCGACGCCGCCGGGCATGTGTTCCTGGCGACGGCGCGGCAGATTGTCGTCTCCGGGACAGGGGATATCTGGCAGCAGTTGGCGGAAATGCGGCAGTTGCGCCCCGCAGCACAGCTCTATCAGGCGGCGACACCGCCGGATGCGGTGGAGGCGACGGCGTTTTTGCTGCAGCATCCGTCCCCGGTCACACTGCTGGAGCTGCGGGCGGCGCAGGAATATGGCGACAGTGTCTGCGTGCCGCGATTGGAAGAAACGCAAGGGAGGTACACGATTGCAGATGGAACAACGGTCTGAACGGGCGGGGCTCCTGGCTGCACTGGCGGCCCCACTGCTGCTCTGGGCGGTCCGGGCCTCCTGGCTCTGGGTCCTCGTAGGCGGTGCTGCTGCGGGGGGATTCTATTTGCTGTTGTGCCGTCTGCAGCCGCTGCAGGACCTGGCACATGTGACGCGGACAGTCATCGGCCCTGGTGCGGCCCGGGTCCTGCTCTGGGCCCAGGCCGTGGGACTGGCGTTGGCCGGTGGCTGGCTGCTGCGGCAGGCCGATGCGATCGTGCCAAATCTGACCCGGGGCTTTCCCTGGATCACCATCCCGCTTTTGTGCCTGGCTATGGCTGCAGTTTGGCGCGGGCCCAAGGCGGCGCGGGCGACCTGCGCGGTCCTGGTCTGGCTGCCTGCTGTGACGGCTGTCGTGATCGTCCTCGCGGCGCTGCCGCAGCTGCATGGCGCGTGGCTGCGTCCGACTGGGCGGCCGATGCAGCTTGCAGGGGCGGCAGCAGTGTTCCTGCTCCCGGCGGTCAGCCGTTATACGTCATCGGAGAAAGCTGGGAGCGGGAAATGGCTTCTGGCTGCCGTCGCGGCAGCGACGCTGCTCGCCCTTGTGACGGCAGGCTGCCTTTCGCCTCGGCTGGCCGCGACGGAGCCGCTGCCGTTTTTTGCTCTGGCGGCCTCCAGCCGTCTGCTGGGCCAGGCGGCGCGGTTCGACGCGGTGCTGTCCACAGCGGTGGCTGCTGCGTTGTATTGCGCGCTGGCGACCCTTGGCAGCTTCACCCACTGCCTGACAAAAAAGAAAAGTACTACTGCAATTTTTGCCTTCTATGCCCTGCTGTTTTTGGCTGCGTGCTTGGTGCAGGTGATCCCCATCGGTGCAGTGGTGCTATATTTAGTGGTATTCTGGGGAATTATCCCAATATGTATGATTGTTCTGGAAAAAGCAAAAAATGGGGAAAATTCGCGAAAAAGATATTGACAAAAGTGTGGGGAGCTGGTATACTAACGGAGCGCATTACGGAAGCGCAGTTAATACCAGGCAGAAGTGAAAAAGATAGCGGCGACGAGCGCGAAAGCGTGGTGGCT
>CAKTTR010000009.1 GCA_934615645.1 uncultured Oscillospiraceae bacterium
TAGCGGGTTTGTGTAATGGTAGCACACCGGACTCTGACTCCGTTTGTGAGGGTTCGAATCCTTCACCCGCTGCCAAAACTGGGTACCGATTGGTGCCCAGTTTTTTTGTTATATAAAGTTCTATTTACGGAAGCTTATATATGCTTTTCACAAGTAGGCTCTAAGGTCGCTTATTCTCATGCGGCATTAGAGTCTACTTGTGTTTTTGATTATTATGCTGTTACTAGGATTTGAAGGGGGATATTGTGGTTAGGGGAATAATTTAAAAGGTACAACATTTAACCATCTATGCAAATGACAGGTACACCGACCTGTATTGCATAGTCTACTGTGTTTTTGGTCCCACTTTGTTCGCCGTTGAACACAGCAATGACTCTGGCAGCGTGCTTGACCATCCATTCGTTTCTAAGCTGAAAACATGAACGATTGTACCTTTTGCAGATATATTTAACAAAATCGGCTGCTGCAAGTATTTTTTTGCATTGATGCTTCCACTCTTGGTTCCACCCGTTTGAAAAGCCTTCATAAGGACAAGCGCATATTAGCCTGACATCGGTTCCCTCATCACGTAATTTTAGAACAATTTGTGCTGCCCAAATATCAACTCCTCGCGCCATCCCTGTTATAAAGACGTAAAGTCCATCAATTACTGCTTGTCGGATTTGGATTTCCAGGTCTTTTTTAATGGTATTGGCAGAGCGTATCAGCTTCTCTGGACGATGTCCCGTGAAGCATACCCTGTGTGTACGTTTTTCGCTTTCGGTCATTCGAATCTCCTCACAATCTTAGCATAGCTCAATTCGATTACATCATACTACATATCTATTATGGTTTCAACTTGTATGTATTTTATGTTTTAGTTTAGAAGTAAAATAAATACAAGAAAGATGGTGAGGCTATGGAGATACACGCTCGTCTCCAGCAGTTATTGCGGGAGCGCGGATGGACGGAGTATAAGCTTTCAAAAGAATGCGGATTGGCGCAATCCACGATCGGCAATATCTTTCGACGCAATACACTCCCCTCTATTGCGACCCTTGAGATGATCTGCAGTGGATTTGGCATCACAATGTCACAGTTTTTGCAGATGCGGATATGGTGGAACTGACCCCGGACCTAAAAGAGCTGTTTAACTGCTGGGTCTGTCTTACGCCCAGCCAGAAAGCAGCTGCGCTCCAAATGCTCAAGGCAATGTGCCATGATAACGATTCCTAAGAAGCCCGCACGGGCTTCTTATTTTTCTATCTTCCAGCGCCTTACACGTTGCAACGGCGGCGGGGATATGTTACAATAAAAAGAAAACTAAACACCCGGAGGCGTTTATGGGTATGACGATGGACTGGAGCAAGATCGGCTGCATACAGGAGCCGCCGGTGCAGGTGCGCAAGGCGGAGCCGCTGGCGCGGCATACATCCTTCCGGATCGGCGGCCCGGCGGACTATATGGCGTTCCCAGCTAGCCAGGCACAGCTGGCGTTTTTGCTGCGCACGGCCTGGCAGGAAAAGCAAACCGCGGCGATCCTGGGCGCGGGGACGAATGTCCTGGCGGCGGACGCGGGCAAGCGGGGGCTGACGATCTGCACCCGGGCGCTGGACGGCATCCGCCTGCTGGATGAGACGACGCTGGAGGTCGAATGCGGTGCCTCCATGGCCCGGGCTGCTGTCTTTGCCCGGGATCACGGGCTGACGGGGCTGGAATTTGCCCACGGCATCCCCGGCAGTGTCGGCGGCGGCGTCTTTATGAACGCCGGGGCCTACGGCGGGGAGATCTGCCAGGTGGCCGCTGCGACGACGGTCCTGGCTCCGGATGGCGCCGCGCAGGTCGTCACCGGTGCGGACCAGGGCTTTGCCTATCGCCACAGCGCGTTCCAGGAGATGGCGGGCGTGATCTTTAAGACGGTCTTCACCCTGCAAAAGGGCGACCCGGCGGAGATCACGGAAAAAATGCAGGCGCTGATGCAGCGCCGCCGGACCTCCCAGCCGCTGGATATGCCCTCGGCGGGGAGCACGTTCAAGCGCCCGGTGGGCGCGTACGCGGCGGCGCTGATCGAGCAGTGCGGCCTGAAGGGCAAGGGCGTCGGCGCGGCGGCGGTCTCGGAAAAGCACGCAGGCTTTGTCGTGAACCTGGGCGGTGCGACGGCGGCGGATGTCTTGGCGACGATCCGCCTGGTCCAGCGCGAGGTCCAGGCGCAGACGGGCTTTACCCTGGAGCCGGAGGTTAAGCTGTTTTAGCGGCCGCCGGTCCCGCGAAGGAGAGATCAGAAATGTCATTTGCATCCAACGTGAAGGCGGAGCTGTGCCGCCTGGCGGTGCACAAAAAATGCTGCGCCGTGGCGGAATGCTTTGGAATTTTATTATTTGGCAATACCTGCAGCGCGACGCTGATCAAGATCGTCACTGAGAGTCCGGATTTTGCGGCCCGGCTGCCGAAGCTGTTTTGGCGGGCGTTCCACGTGGAATTTGATGAGAAGCCTGCGCCGCAGAGCGCCGGGAAATTTATTTTCCAGCTGCTGGATCCGGAGAAGATCGCGAGCGTCTACAGTGCCTTTGGCTTTGACGCTGCCTCCAGTGTGGCGCTGCATGTGAATTACGGCGTTTTGGAGGACGAATGCTGCCGGGTCGCCTTTGCCCGGGGAGCGTTTTTGGCCGGCGGCTCTGTGACGGACCCGGAAAAGCGCTATCACCTGGAGCTGACGACGACGCACCAAAAGGTCGCCCGGGAGACGGACGCCCTGCTGCTGGAGCTGGGCTACGGCGCGAAGCTCACCAGCCGCGGCGGCAACTGTGTGCTGTATTTTAAGCAGAGCGAGCTGATCGAAGATTTCTTGACGATGCTGGGCGCGCCAGTCTGCGCGATGGACGTGATGCAGGCCAAGATGGAAAAGGACCTGCGCAACGGCGTCAACCGCCGGGTCAACTGCGAGACGGCGAATCTGACCAAGGTTGTTGACGCGGCCCAGGAGCAGATTGCTGCCATCCGCCGCCTTGCCCAGGCAGGGGGGCTGGAGGCGCTGCCGGAGAAGCTGCGCCAGTCGGCCCAGCTGCGGCTGGAAAACCCGGAGGCGACGCTGCAGGAGCTGGCGGATATGCAGACGCCGCCGGTGAGCAAATCCGCCATCAACCACCGGATGCGCAAGCTGGTACAGCTGGCGGCGCAGCAGACGACCTGAGCGCGGCGCGGGAAAGGAGCGGCCTATGGGCTTTGTGCATTTGCATGTGCATACGGAATACAGTCTGCTGGACGGGGCCTGCCGGATCGGCAGCCTGGTCGAGCGGGTCAAGGAGCTGGGGCAGACGGCGATCGCCATCACGGACCACGGCGTGATGTATGGCGTGGTGGATTTTTACAAGGCATGCCGCGCCGCCGGGATCAAGCCGATCTTAGGCTGCGAGGTCTATGTCGCACCCCGGACGATGCAGGATCGGGTCCACGGGATCGACAACGAGGCCCGGCATCTGGTGCTGCTGTGTGAAAACGAGACGGGCTACCGCAACCTCAGCTATCTCGTCTCCATGGGCTTTATTGAGGGCTTTTACAGCAAGCCCCGGATCGACCTGGCGCTGCTGCGGCAGCACAGCGAGGGTCTGATCGCCCTGAGTGCCTGCCTGGCAGGCGAGATCCCCCGCCAGCTGTTGGCCGGGGACTATGACAAGGCCCTGGAAAAGACGCAGGAGTTGGCGGAAATTTTCGGGCCGGACCATTTTTATCTTGAGCTGCAGGACCACGGCCTGCCGGAGCAGCAGCGGGTCAACGCAGGAATCCTGCGCCTTGCCAAACAGACGGGGCTGCCCCTGGTCGTCACGAACGATGCCCATTATCTGCGCAAAAGCGACAGCGAGTTGCACGATGTGCTCCTGTGCATCCAGACGGGCAAGACGATGGACGACCCGGACCGCCTGCGCTTCCAGACGGATGAATTTTATCTCAAGAGCGAGGAGGAGCTCCGCACCCTCTTCGCCCAGGTGCCGGAGGCGTTTTCCAATACCGAGGAGATCGCCCGGCGCTGCAATGTCGAGATCACCTTCGGCAAGTACCATCTGCCGGAGTTTCAATATCCCGCGGGCTACGACGGCTGGCGCTATTTTGAAAAGCTCTGCCTGGATGGCTTCGCCCGCCGCTACCCTGATAACCCGCCCGGCTACCGGGAGCGGCTGGAGTACGAGATGCAGATGATCCGCAAGATGGGCTATGTGGACTATTTCCTCATCGTGGCGGATTTCGTCGCCTTTGCCCGGCGGGAGAAGATCCCGGTGGGCCCGGGGCGCGGCTCTGCCGCCGGGGCGATGGTCTCTTACTGTATGCAGATCACGGATTTGGATCCGATGAAATACCACCTCTTCTTCGAGCGGTTTTTGAATCCCGAGCGGGTGTCCATGCCGGATATTGATATGGACTTCTGCCAGGCGCGCCGGGGGGAGGTCATTGAGTACGTCATGCGCAAGTACGGCGCGGACCATGTGGCCCAGATCGTGACCTTTGGGACAATGGCCGCCCGGGCTGCCATCCGGGATGTGGGCCGGGTGATGAATTTCACCTACGCGGAGACGGATATCGTCGCCAAGCAGATCCCGGCAGCGCTGCATATGACGCTGGATGAGGCCCTGCGCATCTCGCCGAAGCTGCGGGAGCTCTATGACGGCGATGAGCGGGTCAAAAAGCTGGTGGATACGGCCCGGGCCATTGAGGGGATGCCCCGCAATACCTCGACCCACGCCGCTGGTGTCGTCATTACCAAGCGGCCGGTGAGCGATTATGTCCCGCTGGCCCGGAACGATGATACCATCGTCACCCAGTTCACGATGACGACCATCGAGGAGCTGGGCCTGCTCAAGATGGATTTTCTGGGTCTGCGCAACCTGACGGTCATTGACGATGCGGTGCAGAAGATCCGCCGGGATACGCCGGACTTTTCCATGGAGCATGTCCCGGATGACGACGCCGAGACCTTTGCAATGCTGGGCCAGGGCCGGACGGCGGGCGTTTTCCAGCTGGAGTCGGCGGGCATCACCGGCGTGTGCGTCGGGATGCAGCCCCAGTCGATCGAAGATCTGACGGCAATCGTTGCCCTGTACCGGCCCGGGCCGATGGATTCAATCCCGAAGTTTATCGACAGCAAGCTCCACCCGGAGAAGATCACCTATAAAACGCCCCAGCTCCAGTCCATTCTGGACGTGACCTATGGCTGCATCGTCTACCAGGAGCAGGTCATTGAAATTTTCCGCAAGCTGGGCGGCTATACCCTGGGCCAGGCGGATAATATGCGCCGGGCCATCTCGAAGAAAAAGCAGCAGGTCATCGTCGCCGAGCGCAAGGCGTTTGTCTACGGCGATCCGGACCGGGGCATCCCCGGGGCCATCGCCAATGGTGTGGACGAGCAGGCGGCCAATGCGATCTACGACGAGATCCTGGACTTTGCCAACTACGCCTTTAACAAAGCCCATGCCGTCTGCTACGCAAAGGTCTCGTATGATACGGCGTATCTCAAGTGCCACTATCCCAAGCAGTATATGGCGGCGCTGATGACATCCGTGCAGGATAACTCCATGAAGGTCGCGGGCTATATCGCCGCCTGCAAGGAGATGGGCCTGCAGCTGCTGCTGCCGGATATCAACCACTCCGAGAGCGCCTTCACCGTCGAGCCGGAGGGCATCCGGTTCGGGCTGGCAGCGGTCAAAAATGTCGGCAAGGGGCTGGTGGAGCAGATCGTCGCCGAACGGCAGACGGACGGGCCCTTTGCCAGCTTCCGCCAGCTCTGCGAGCGGCTGAGCCAGACGGATCTCAACAAGCGGGCCATGGAAAATCTCATCCGCTGCGGCGCGATGGATTGCTTCGGCCACAAGCGGGCCCAGCTGCTGCTGGTCTACGACCAGGCCATGACCGACGCGGCGCAGAACCGCCGCCGGAATTTGGAGGGGCAGATCGACCTCTTTGCCATGGACCAGACGGAAAACGAAGCGGAGATCCCCCTGCCCGACGTGCCGGAGCTGCCGCCCCAGGAGCGCATGGCAGGGGAGAAGGAGACGACGGGCCTCTATCTCTCCGGCCATCCCATGGACGCCTACCGGCCGATGCTGAAAAACGCCCATGTGGCGCCCATTGGTGATATTATGACGAGCTTTGCCGAGGGGGCGGACCGCTATCAGGATGAGCAGGTCGTGACGATCGCCGGGGTCATCCAGGCTATCCGGACAAGGCCGACGCGGAACGGTTCACTCATGGCGTATATCGTTCTGGAGGACGATACGGCGGCCATTGAGATGCTGGCGTTTTCCTCTGTTCTGCGGCGCTATGATTCATTTTTGAAGGAGAATCAGCCGGTGATGATCACCGGGAAGCTGTCCGTCCGAGACGAAAAGGACCCACAGCTGATGGTCGATCGCGCCCGTCTGCTGATCGACAGCGAGGACCCGATCCCGCTGCCGGATCTGCCGTCCCGGTCGCAGCTTTCGCCGGACCAGCGGCTCTATCTGCGGGTGGACAAGCTGGACAGCCGAGATTTCCGCAAGACCCGGGCAATTTTGAACCTGTTCCCGGGGCTGACACAGGTGATCCTGGTGGCGGCGGATACCGGCAAGCGCTACGGCACGAGGTGCGATCCGGAGCCCGGAATGCTCCAGGAGCTGCGCCGGGTGCTGGGCGAGAAAAATGTTGTGATAAAATAGCGAGCGGGGGAGAAAACGCTTGCAAATTGTGTTATAATCTATCATAGGAAGAAAGATTGCAAAGGATCACGCGCAGTGCGCGCCAAGCCAGTCTATAGGCGAAAGGAGGGGGACCGGTGTGAAACGAAGAATGATCTTTGCGGCGCTCTTGTGCGCGCTGCTGGCACTGGGGCTCTCCGGCTGCCTGTTTAAGCCGGTCAATGAGCTTTATACCCTGCCGCAGCAGCCGCCGGAATACGACGCGCTGCAATCGGAGCTGGACCGGCTGCTTGCCACCGGGATGCAGTACAGCGCCCCGGCCTCTGGGGACAACCTGCAGGCGGTGCAGATGGCGGACTTGACCGGCGACGGGGTGGACGAGGTCCTGGTATTTCTCAAGGCCAGCGGGGAAAAGCCGCTGCAGGTCTATATCTACGAAAAGCAGGGCGGGCAGTACGAGAATATCGCCGTCCTCACCAGCAGCGGCAGCAGCTTTGACCGGGTGGACTATGTCCAGCTGGACGGCGCACCGGGCCTGGAAATTATTTTGGGGACCCAGGTCAGCGCCCAGGTGCTGCAATCGCTGCACGCCTATACCCTGCAGAGCGGCGGTGCGGCGGAGCTGCTGAGTACAAATTATTTTCGCTATACCACGGCGGATCTGGATGCCGACGGTGTTGAGGAGCTGGTGAGCTTCCGCTCCGGCGAGGCCGATCAGCCTGGCGTGGCAGAGCGATTCGTCTGCGATGGTGGGCAGCTTGTCCCGGCGGGGCAGGCGAACCTCTCCCAGCCGCTGGAGGCGGATGGCATCGCCCGTCTGCTGTGCGGCTATGTGCAGGAGGGCCTGTGCGGCGTCTTTGCCGCCAGCCGTCTGCCGGAGGGCGGCTTGGTCACGGATGTCTTCGCCCTGCGGGACGACGTATTTACCAATATTGCCCTGCAAGAGGGCAGCGCCGGGACAGCCCGGGAGGGCGAGATCTTCGGCATGGATATCGATGACGACGGCTTTGTCGAGCTGCCCAGCGTGCAGTATCTGCAAAAGCTGGAGAACCAGGACACGCGGACCTATTACCTCGTCGACTGGTACAATCTGGATGCGGATGGCGGCAAGCATACAAAGCTGGCGACGTATTACAACGTGGAGAGCGGCTGGTACCTGAAGCTGCCGCCGGCATGGCGGGGCAAGGTCCTGGTCCACTACGGGGAGGACGAGAGCGGTCACGCGGGCTACGGCTTTTATCTCTACGCCGCGGCGCCGGAGCAGACCCAATGGGCGGCGACGATCTATCAATTTACGGGGCCGGACGCCCAGACCCGCGCCAATGAGGATGGGCGCTTTCTGCTGGCGGCCCAGGGGGACGTGGCCTTCGCTGCGGCCTTGTCGGACGACGCCGGGCTGACGGAGGCGGAGCTTGGGCGGCTGTTCTGCCTGGTGCATATGCACTGGAACGCCGCCTAGGGCGAATTTTGCCGCTTTCCATACGCTTTCCATACAAGGGGGACAACCATGAAAAAGGTTTTGATACTGGAAGACGAAGTAAATATCCGGAGCTTTGTGGTCATCAATCTGCAGCGCGCCGGTTACGATACGATCGAGGCCGGAACGGGGGCGGAGGCGCTGGAGCAGTTGCGGCAGAACCCGGATATCGGCGTGGCGATCCTGGACATCATGCTGCCGGATATCGACGGCTTTGAAGTCTGCCGCAATATCCGGGCGACGAATAAGCAGATCGGCATTATTATGCTCACGGCCCGCACCCAGGAGATGGATAAGGTCACAGGGCTGATGACCGGCGCGGACGACTATGTCACAAAGCCGTTTTCCCCGGCGGAGCTGACGGCCCGTATTGATGCGCTGTACCGCCGCCTCGGCGGTGACGGCGCGGCCTCACCGGAGTTTTTGACCTACGGCCCCTTCCGGCTCAACACCCGGAACCGGACGCTGGAGAAAAACGCCGTGCGCATCCGCCTGACCCAGGTGGAGTATGGCATTATGAAGCTCTTTATGCAAAACCCGGGCCGCGCCCTCTCCCGGGAGGAGATCCTGGCCAGCGTCTGGGGGCGGGATTACAACGGCGAATTGAAGATCGTGGATGTCAATATCCGCCGCCTGCGGATCAAAATCGAGGATGATACCTCCAATCCCGTCTATATCACGACGGATTGGGGCTATGGCTATAAATGGGGTGCTTGAGGCAGATGGCCGGAAAAACGAAGCGTCAGAAGCGAAAAAAGCTCGGCGGCATTCAGCGCCGCTGGCTGGTGAATATCGTCAGCTGGGTTGTGCTGCTGGTCGTCGTCTGCGTGTTTGCGGGGGCGCTGGCCATCGCGTCGTACTATTACTCCAATATGCGCTACAGCATGGAGGCCAAGGCCCGGGCCACGGCGGATTTTTTCCGCGGCTACAGCAACCTGAGCTATAACGAATACTACGAGACCTGCGTGACCTTCACCCAGTCGTTTGAGGACAAAAACTTCATGGAGCTGCAGTTTATCAACCCCGACGGCTCCGTCGTCGTCTCGTCCTACGGCCAGTGGTCCGGCCAGCAGCCGGGCACGCCGGATATCACCGAGGCGGTGAAGCGGCAGAAGCTCGCCTATTTTTCCGGGCGGAACCCCCGGACGGGGGAGCGCATCATGGCTGTCTCTACGCCGGTGCGGTATATTGACGGTGAGGTCATCGGCGTGCTGCGTTATGTGACGAGCCTGCGGGTCGCGGACCGGCAGATCCTCTGGGTGGCGGTGCTGGCTGTTCTCATCGGGGCGGTGTTTATCACGCTGATTTTGCTGAGCAACAAATTCTTCATCCGCTCTATCCTGGACCCGGTGCTGGATATCACGGCGACGGCCAAGCGCATTGCCGCCGGGAGCTACGGTGTCCAGATCCAAAAGAAATATGACGACGAGATCGGCGAACTGGCGGAGACGATCAACGATATGTCCAACAAGATCAGCCAGAACGGACAGATGCAGTCGGAATTCGTCTCTTCCGTCTCCCACGAGCTGCGGACGCCGCTGACCGCCATCGCCGGTTGGGGCGAGACGCTTCTGTCCGCCGAGCATATGGACCCGGTGGAGACCCGTCGCGGGATGCTCATCATCCTCCGGGAGACAAAGCGGCTGACCCAGCTGGTGGAGGAGCTGCTGGATTTCACCCGCATTCAAGATGGCCGCTTTACCCTCAACGTCCAGATGAGCGATATTCTGGCGGAGTTTGAGGACACGGTCTTTATGTATGGCAGCAGGCTCCGCCAGGAGGGCATCGAGCTGCGCTATATCGAGACGACGGACGAGATCCCCGAGATCCCCTGTGATGCGGCGCGGCTGCGGCAGGTATTTTTGAACATTCTCGATAACGCCGCCAAGCACGGCGGCGAGGGGAAGAAGATCACCGCGTCCATGCAGCTGGAGGATGGCACCATCGTCGTCCGCATCCGGGACTTTGGCCCCGGCATTCCGGAGGACGAGCTGCCGCATGTTAAAATGAAATTTTATAAGGGAAGCTCCAAGGCCCGGGGCAGCGGCATCGGCCTCGCCGTGTGCGACGAGATCGTGACGATGCATGGCGGCACCCTGGAGCTGGAAAACGCCACCGGCGGCGGTACGCTGGTGACGATCCGCCTGCCGGTGGAGCAGCCGTGAGGGGCGGGCGTCAGAAAGGTTGACTATGGAGAAAAAACAAACCCCGGTACAAGAAAAATTTAAAACCATGATCGGCGGGCAGGCCCTGATCGAGGGCATTTTGATGCGCGGGCCGGAAAAGCAGGCCATCGTCGTCCGCAGCCAGGATGGGCTGGTGGAAAAGGTCGAGCCGCTGCGGGCCAATCGCAAGCGCTGCCCGGTCTGGGGCTGGCCGCTGATCCGCGGCGTCGTCAATTTTGGCGGGTCGATGTACAGCGGCGTCAAGGCGCTGATGTTCTCTGCCGATTATTACCAGGGCGACGAGGACCTGTCCGACGAGCCGACGAAATTTGAGCGCTGGATCGAACGGCACTTTGGGACGAAGGCCATGGAGCAGTTTATCCTGGTGCTGGCTGTCGTGCTGGGTATCGGGTTTTCCATCGGCCTGTTTTTCCTGCTACCGATGCTGCTTTCGGAATTTGCCCTGGCGTGGATCGGCAGTGATTTTGTGCGCAATCTGATCGAGGGCGTCGTCCGGGTGGCGATTTTCCTCGGGTATATGATCGCCGTCTCCCGGCTGAAGGATATGAAGCGGGTCTTCTCCTACCATGGCGCGGAGCATAAGACCATCCGCTGCTATGAGGCAAAGCTCCCGCTGACGGTGGAAAATGTCCGGCCCATGACGCGGTTGCACCCCCGCTGCGGGACGAGCTTTTTGTTCGTTGTGATGATCGTGTCGATCCTGGTGTTTTCCGTGTTTTCCTCGATTTTCCATATTAAGGCGAAGCTGCTGAAGGTGCTGGTGAAGCTTTTGCTGCTGCCGGTGGTCGTCTCCATCAGCTATGAATTTAACCGCTTTGTCGGCCGGCATGACAATGCCGTGACCCGGGCGCTGTCCTACCCCGGTATGGCACTGCAGAATTTTACAACGAATGAACCCGACGATTCCATGATCGAGGTCGCCATCCGGGCGTTGGAGCTGGTATTGCCGGAACAGGAGGGCGATGACCGATGGTAGAGCACCGCTACAGCGATCTTTTCCTCTCCGCCCGGGAGGCCCTGCGCCCGACCCAGGGCGAAAATGCCGCCAACTGCGCCCGGGAGCTGCTGGCTGCCGCGGCGGGGAAGACGACGGCGGAGATCATCGCCAGCCGGGATATTTACGCCCCGGCGGATGTCGCCGAAGCGCTGTCAGGTATGCTGGCCCGGATGCAGCGCGATGAGCCGCTGGCCTATGTCCTGGGCGAGTGGGACTTTGCCGGGATGACCTTGGAGGTCACGCCGGAGGTCCTCATCCCCCGGGATGACACGATGGCGGTGACGGAGCTGGCCCTGGCCTGCGCCGGGCAGCTGCCGGATCATCCCCGCATTTTGGACTTGTGCGCAGGCTCCGGCTGCATCGGCCTGGCCATCGCCCAGCGCATTCCGGACGCCCATGTGATCCTGGGGGATATCTCCCCCGGTGCGCTGCGGGTGGCCCGGAAAAATATTGGGAAGCAAAAGCTGCAAAGCCGCGTCACAGCCATGGCACTGGACGCCACCCGGCCTGCGATGCGTTTTATCGGGAAATTTCATCTGATCGTTTCCAATCCGCCCTATATCCCCAGCGGCCAGATCCCGACGCTGGACCGCTCCGTGCGGGAGTATGAGCCCCAGCTGGCGCTGGACGGCGGCGCCGACGGGCTGGCGTTTTACCGCAGTATCGTCGCCTGCTATACCCATGCGCTGGAGCCGGGCGGCAGCCTGTGCCTGGAATTTGGCCTGGGGCAGGAGGCAGACGTCGCCAAAATCTTAGAAGAAGGCGGCTATGAAATTACACAGTGGAAGCGCGACGCTTCCGGCATTATGCGCGCGGTCCTGGCGCGCAAGAAAGAAAAGGGAGAGTAACTATGGCAAAAGCAAAATCACCGTATGAAGCGCCGGCTCCCGCCAGCGATAAGAAAAAGGCCCTGGAGACAGCCCTGCAGCAGATCGAAAAGAATTTCGGCAAGGGCAGTGTTATGCGCCTGGGGGATACGCCCTCTATGAATGTCGAGGCCATCCCGACGGGCTCCCTGGCCCTGGACCTGGCGCTGGGCATCGGCGGCGTGCCCCGGGGCAGAATTATTGAGATCTACGGCCCCGAGTCCTCTGGTAAGACGACCCTGGCGCTGCATATCCTGGCCCAGGCCCAGAAGCGGGGCGGCGAGGTCGCCTTTGTCGACGCGGAGCACGCGCTGGACCCGGTCTATGCCAAGGCCATCGGCGTGGATATCGACTCCATGCTGGTCTCCCAGCCGGATACCGGCGAGCAGGCGCTGGAGATCACCGACGCGCTGGTGCGCTCCGGCGCGCTGGACGCTGTCGTCGTCGACTCTGTCGCGGCGCTGACGCCCCGGGCGGAGATCGAGGGCGAAATGGGCGATGCCTTTGTCGGCCTGCAGGCCCGGCTGATGAGCCAGGCGCTGCGGAAGCTGGCGGGCTCCATCGCCAAGACGAACTGCGTCGTCATTTTTATCAACCAGCTGCGAATGAAGATCGGCGTCCTCTACGGCAACCCCGAGACGACGACGGGCGGCAACGCGCTGAAATTCTATTCCTCCGTGCGGATGGACGTGCGCCGGATCGAAGCCATCAAGAACGGCACCCAGCTCATCGGCAACCGCACCCGGGTCAAGGTCATCAAGAATAAAGTCGCGCCTCCGTTCAAAGAGGCGGTGTTTGATATCATGTACGGCGAGGGCATCTCCCGCTATGGCGAGATGGTCGATCTGGGCGTGCAGCTGGACCTCATTCACAAGGCTGGCAGCTGGTTCTCCATCGACGGCGAGCGCATCGGCCAGGGCCGAGACAATGCCCGCCAATTCCTGATGGACAACCCCGACCTTGCCGACGAGCTGGAGGAGAAGATCCGGGCGCAGATGTTCCATCTCAACGGCCGGGCGGCCCCGAACACGCCTGCCGCACCCGCTGCGCCCCAGGCGGAGCCGGCGGGGTTTGCGGCCCCGGAGCGGCCCATGCCCCAGGGCGTGAGCATCACCGCCGATGATTTTAACGATGAGGATTGAAAAGATCACCCAGAGTAAGCAGCCGCAGGTCGTCTTTCTCTGCTTTGACGATGAGACGAAGCTGCGGGTCCGGGCGTCCGTTGTGATGGACTATGGCCTTTACCCCGGCATGGAGCTGGACGAAGGGCAGCTGGCGGACCTGACCGCCGGGGCGAAGAAGGCCTCGGCCCGGGCGCGGGCGGTGCGGATGATCTCCGCCGCCGCGACGACGGAAGCGGCCCTGGAGCGCAAGCTTGTGCAAAAAGGCGAGGACGCTGCCGATGCCCGCCAGGCTGTGCAGTGGCTGAAGGACTTAAATTTGCTGGATGATGCGCAGGTGGCCCGGCAGCTGGCCGAGGCCGCTGCCCGCAAGGGCTATGGGCCTGCGCGGCTCCGACAGATCTTATATGAAAAGCAGGTGCCCCGGCAGTATTGGGATGAGGCGCTGGCGCTGCTGCCGGATATGTCCGGCACGCTGGATGCGTTCCTGCAAAAGCGCTTTGCCGGCTGCCAGCCGGACCGCAAGGAACGCGACCGCGCCGCCCAGGCGCTGCTGCGCCGCGGCCACCGGTGGGACGATGTCCGGGCGGCGCTGGACCGCTATTGCGCGTCCTGCGGGGAACAACTGGAGGAATACGAAGACTATGAGCTATAAAGTTGGCTTTATCTCCCTGGGCTGCGCCAAAAACCAGGTGGATTGTGAGCAAATGATGTTCCGGATGCAGGAGGCAGGCTTTGCCGTCCTGCCGGAGGTCGATGGCGCGGACCTCGTCGTCATCAATACCTGCGGGTTTATTGACGCGGCGAAAAGCGAGGCCATTGACCATATCCTGGCCATGGGCAAATTGAAGCAGGCGGGCCGGATCGGCAAGATCTTAGTCACCGGCTGCCTGGCGCAGCGCTATCAGGATGAAATTCTAAAAGAGATGCCGGAGGTAGACGGCGTTCTGGGTACGGGCAGCTATTTTGATGTCGTCCCGGCGGCGCTGGAGCTGCTGGAACGGCCCGGCACCGTGCATCATTACGGCGATATCGACGCGGCGATGCCGGAATGCGGCCGCATTTTGACGACGCCCGCCCACTATGCCTATCTCAAGATCGCCGAGGGCTGCAGCAACCGCTGCGCTTACTGCGTCATTCCCCAGCTGCGGGGCAAATACCGCAGCCGCCAGATGGCAGATGTGCTGCAGGAGGCGGAGAACCTGGCGCAGCAGGGTGTCCGGGAGTTGATCGTCGTGGCCCAGGATACGACGCTTTACGGCGTCGACCTGCCGCCGCACCGGAAGCTGCTGCCGGAGCTGCTCACAAAGCTCTGCGCCATCGATGGCATCCACTGGGTGCGGGTGCATTACATGTACCCCGAGGTCATGACGGACGAGCTCATCGAGACCTTTGCCCGGGAGAAGAAGCTGACGCCTTATTTTGATATCCCCATCCAGCATGTCAACGACGATATTCTGAAGGCGATGAACCGCCGGGGGACGAAGGCGTATCTGCAGGCGCTGTTTGATCAGATCCGCAGCCGGGTGCCGGACTGCGTCATCCGGACGAGCCTGATCGCGGGCCTGCCCGGCGAGGGCGAGGCGGAATTCTTAGAGCTGTGCGACTTCTTGAAGCGCAACCGCCTAGAGCGGGTCGGCGCGTTTGTCTACTCCCCGGAGGAGGGGACGCCTGCGGCGGAAATGCCCCGCCCCGACGAGGAGACGGCCAAAACCCGGGCCCAGTACATAGAGCAGCTGCAGTCCCGTATTATGGACGAATGGTGCCAGGAGAAGGTCGGCGCGTCCATTGAGGTCCTCTGTGAGGGCTTTGATGACGAGAGCGGCCTGTATTACGGCCGGTCCCAGTGGGATTCGCCGGATATCGACAGCCGCGTCTGGTTTACGGGCCGCGATTTTGTGCCCGGAGAATTTGTCCAGGTCGCCGTGACGGCGGTCCGGGACGGAGAATTGCAGGGCGCAGCCTGCCAGGAGGAATAATATGACGACAGCGACAAAAATTACCTTGGTGCGGATCGTTTTGATCCCGGTGTTTATGGTGCTGCTCTATTGCAGCGCCGATCAATTCAGCTTGACCTACGCGGCGCTGGCGGTCTTTATCATCGCCAGCCTGTCCGACTTTGTCGACGGCAAGATCGCCCGGAAATATAACCAGGTCTCGGACCTGGGCAAATTCCTGGACCCGCTGGCCGATAAGCTGCTGGTGCTGTCTGCCATGTGCATCTTCTGCCAGTGGGGCATGTTCCCCGCCTGGGCGCTGATGGTCGTGCTGGCGCGGGAGTTTGCTGTGACGGGCCTGCGGCTGATCGCGGTGGACAAGGGCCGCGTTATCGCGGCGGCCTGGTCCGGCAAGATCAAGACGGCCTGCACGATGGTCGGCCTGTGCCTCGTCCTGGCCTTTGGCCGGGGCTACGGTTGGAGCGCTACGCTGAACCTCGTGGTCATGCTCGTGATCGTGGTGACAACGCTGTACTCCGGGGTGGAGTATTTTGTAAAAAATGCAGACGTCCTGCGCGCCGAGGGGCGTGTCTGAGCCTGAAATTCCTGCTGCAAAAAGGAGCGTTTTTATGTATCTTTATAACTCTCTCTCCCACAAAAAGGAAGAATTTATCCCGAATCACCCGGATATCGTCAAAATGTATACCTGCGGGCCGACGGTCTATCATTTTGCCCACATCGGCAATCTGCGCAGCTATATTATGGAGGACGTGCTGGAGAAGGCCCTGCGCTATGAGGGCTATCCGGTCAAGCGGGTCATGAATATCACCGACGTCGGCCATCTGGCGTCGGACGCCGATACCGGCGAGGATAAAATGCTCAAGGGCGCCCGCCGGGAGCATAAATCCGTCATGGAGATCGCAAAATTCTATACCGACGCCTTCTTCGCCGACTGCGAAAAGCTGCACATCAAGCGGCCCGATGTCGTCGAACCGGCGACCAATTGCATCGGCGAGTATATCAAGATCGTCGAGAGCCTGCTGGAAAAGGGCTATGCCTACCAGGCGGGGGGCAATGTCTACTTCGATACGTCGAAGCTTACGCAGTATTATGTGTTTCACGACCATAAGGAGGAGGACCTGGCTGTCGGCGTCCGCGAGGGCGTCGAGGAGGATACAAACAAGCGCAATAAGAACGACTTTGTCCTCTGGTTTACCAAGTCCAAATTCGAAGACCAGGCGCTGAAGTGGGACTCCCCCTGGGGCGTCGGCTATCCCGGCTGGCATATCGAGTGCACCGGCATCTGCATCAAGCATCTGGGGGAGGACCTGGATATCCACTGCGGCGGCATCGACAACGCCTTCCCGCATCATACAAACGAGATCGCCCAGTCTGAGAGCTATCTGGGGCACAAGTGGTGCAACTACTGGTTCCATGTGCTGCATCTGAATACGAACGATGGAAAAATGTCCAAGTCCAAGGGCGAATTTTTGACAGTTTCCCTGCTGGAATCCAAGGGCTATGACCCGCTGGCTTACCGGTTCTTCTGCCTGCAGAGCCATTACCGCCGGAACCTGGTCTTCTCCTACGAAAATCTGGACAACGCCGCCGGGACCTTCCAGAAGCTCATCGCCAAGATCGCGGCGCTGCAGCCGTCGGGCGGCGAGGCGGTCGACGAAGCGGCCCTGGCCGCTCTGCAAGCCAAATTCCGCAAGGCGCTGGACAACGACCTCAATACCTCCCTGGCCATCACGGCGATCTACGACGCCCTCAAGGCCAAGACGGGCGCTGCCACGAAGCTGGCCGCCATCGGCGACTTTGACCGGGTCTTGAGCCTGGACCTGCTGGCCAAGGCGGACGCGGTCCGCAAGGCCCAGGCTGCCCAGGTCAAGACGGTGGGCGAGGTCCTCATCGACGGCGAGGGCGACCCGGCCATTGACGCGCTGGTCAAGCGCCGCATCGACGCGAAAAAAGCCAAGGACTTTGCCCTGGCCGATCAGCTGCGTGACGAGCTCAAGGCCCAGGGGATTGCCGTGACGGACCTGCCAAACGGGGCGAAGTGGCGCCGGATCTGAGGGCGAAAGGAGCAGCGGCGATGAAACTGATGATCCTCGATGGCAACAGTGTCATCAATCGGGCGTTTTACGGCATCCGCCCCCTGACGACCCGGGACGGGCTGCCGACGAATGCCATTTTCGGCTTTCTGAATATCCTGCACCGGGTCGAGGCGGAGGAGTCGCCGGACGCGCTCTGCGTCGCCTTTGACCTCAAGGCTCCGACGTTCCGCCATAAGCAGTTTGATGGCTACAAGGCTACCCGCCATGCGATGCCGGAGGAGCTGGCCCAGCAGATGCCGGTCATGAAGGAGGTCCTGCAGGCGCTGCGCATCCCGATCTTCGAGTGCGAGGGCTGGGAGGCGGACGATGTCATCGGCACCGTCGCCCGCGTCTGCACCAAGGCGGCGTGGGATTGCGTCATCGTCACCGGCGACCGCGACAGCCTGCAGCTGGTGGGCGACCGGGTCACGGTCAAGCTCGTTATCACCAAGAGTGGGCAGACGACATCGACGAATTACACGCCGCCGGTTTTCCAGGCGGAGTATGGCTTTGCACCGCCGATTTTGGTCGATCTCAAGGCCCTGATGGGCGATCACTCGGATAATATCCCCGGCGTCGCCGGAGTCGGGCCGAAGTCGGCCACGGACCTGCTGCTGCGCTTCGGCACGCTGGCAGGCGTTTACGAAAATTTACAAGACGACGCCATTCGCCCCAAGCTGCGGGAAAAGCTGGAGAATGGGCGGGAGATGGCGCTTTTGTCCTATAAGCTGGCGACGATCCAGACAGATGCGCCCATTGCGTTTGATCCGGAAGCTTGCCGCTGCCAGGAGCCGGACCGGGCGGCGCTCTATGCATTATTTGCACGGCTGGAATTTGTCAAGCTGATGGCCCGGTACGATCTGCACCCGCCGGTGGATGCGGCGGCGCCTGCGCCGGTCCTGACGGAGCTTGCCTCGCTGCCTGCGCCGGGTACGCCTTGCGCCATGGCGTGGAGCGACGATCTTTCCCAGGTCGCCGTTGCGACGCCGGCGGGCGTTTGCTGCGTCGACGCCGCGGAAAACCGGGCCGCGCTGCAGGCGCTTCTGCAGGCTGCGACGCCCAAATACTGCCACGACTGCAAGACGCTGCTGCACCGCCTGCTGGACGCGGGCTATGCGCCCGATGGCTTCGCTTTCGATACGGCCCTGGCCGCCTACCTGCTGGACCCGGCGGGCAGCGACTACAGCTTGCCCAAGCTCGCAGCCCAATACCTGGCCGCGCCGCTAGACGGCGAGAGCTTGGCGCAGCAGGCAGCGGCGATCTGGCGTCTGCAAGCCCCGCTGCGGGCGCAGCTGGCAGACCAGGGAATGCTGGACCTGCTTTTGCAGCTGGAACTGCCCCTGTGCCGGGTCCTGGCGCAGATGGAGCGGGTCGGCGTCGCGGTGGACGAGGCGGCGCTGGTGGCCTTCGGGCAGATGCTCCAGGGCGAGATCGACCGCAGCAGCGGCGAGGTTTACCGCTACGCCGGGGAGGAATTTAATATCAACTCCCCCAAAAAACTGGGGGAAATCCTATTTGAGCAGCTGGAGCTGCCCCCTGGGAAAAAGACGAAGACCGGCTACTCGACCAACGCGGAAGTGCTGGAAAAGCTAAAGGGCAAGCACCCTATTGTCGCGGAGATCCTCCGCTATCGGATGCTGACGAAGCTGAAATCGACGTATGCCGACGGCCTATTGAAGGTCATCGCCCCGGATGGGCGCATTCATACGACGTTCCAGAATACCGTCACCGCCACAGGCCGCCTGTCGTCGACGGACCCGAATCTGCAGAATATCCCCGTCCGCACGGAGTTGGGGAGCGAGCTGCGGCGGATGTTCGTCGCCCAGCCGGGCTGGGTCCTGGTGGACGCGGACTACAGTCAGATCGAGCTGCGGGTCCTGGCCCATGTGGCGGATGATAAAAATATGCAGGCGGCGTTTTTATCCGGGGAGGATTTCCACACCGTGACGGCAGCCCAGGTGTTCGGCGTCCCGGTGGAGGAGGTCACGCCGGAGATGCGCCGCAGCGCGAAGGCCGTGAATTTCGGCATTGTCTATGGCATCTCCGATTGGGCGCTGGCGGAGGATCTGGGCGTCAGCGTCGCTGAGGCCAAGGCGTATATCGAAGGGTACCTGGCCCGCTTTGCGGGCGTCCGGGCATACCGGGAGAATATCGTTGCCGAGGGCCGGGAGAAGGGCTATGTGACGACCCTGCTGGGCCGCCGCCGCCCGCTGCCGGAGCTGCACAGCAAGAATTTCAACATCCGCACCGGGGCCGAGCGCATGGCCCTGAATACGCCCATCCAGGGTGCGGCGGCGGATATCATCAAGGTGGCGATGCTCCGGGTGGACGGAGCGCTGCGCCGCCAGGCGCTGCAGGCGCGGCTTGTGCTGCAGATCCATGACGAGCTCATCGTCGAGTGCCCGCCCTGGGAGGCGGAGCTGGTCATGCAGATCGTGACGGAGGAGATGGCCCGGGCCATGGAGCTGGCCGTCCCCCTCAAGGCCGAGGCCAAGATGGGCGCGACGTGGTATGAGGCAAAATAGATGGAGATCACGCAGATGACCCGCGCCTACGTGGCGCAGATCGCAGCGCTGGAGGGGCAGTGCTTTGCAGACCCGTGGAGCGAGCGCTCTGTCGCGTCGGAGCTGGAAAATCCCTTGAGCCTGTGGCTCGTGGCGCTGGAGGATGGGGCGGTCGCCGGTTATGTCGGCAGCCAGAGCGTCCTGGGCGAGGCGGATATGATGAACCTGGCCGTTGCCCCGGCGTATCGCCGCCGGGGGATCGCCCGGGCGCTGCTGGCGGCATTGGAGCAGGCACTGGACGCCCGGCAGGTCGGCAGCCTGTGCCTGGAGGTGCGGGCGGGCAACGCGCCTGCCATCGCCCTCTATACGGCCTGCGGCTACCGGCAGGTCGGCCTGCGGCCCGGCTATTACCATCACCCCCGGGAGGACGCTTTGATTTTAAAGAAACAATGGAGGCGCAGCAATGAATATACTGGCGATTGAATCCTCCTGCGATGAGACCGCCGTCGCCGTCGTCCGCGACGGGCGGACGGTCCTGGCGGACTGCATCGCGTCGCAGGTGGCGCTGCATAAGATTTACGGCGGCGTCGTGCCGGAGATCGCGTCCCGGAAGCATATCGAGGCCATCTCCGCCCTGGCGGATGAGGCCATTGCCAAGGCGGACGTGGCAAAAACGGCGCTGGACGCCGTCGCAGTGACCTACGCCCCGGGCCTCATCGGCGCGGTGCTGGTGGGGGTCAACTTTGCCAAGGGTGCGGCGCTGGCGCTGGACCGGCCGCTGATCCCGGTACATCATATCCGGGGGCATATCGCGGCCAACTATCTGGCGTTTCCAGAGCTGGAGCCGCCGTTTTTGTGCCTTGTCGTCTCCGGCGGGCATACGATGCTGGTGGATGTGCAGGATTATACGAAGATGCAGATCCTGGGCGGCACCCGGGATGACGCCGCGGGCGAGTGCTTCGACAAAGTCGCCCGGGTCCTGGGGATGCCCTATCCCGGCGGCGCGCAGCTGGATGCCAAGAGCAAGCAGGGCGATGAGAATCGCTACCCCATGCCCCGCATTCGGCTGGAGGGGAACCCCTATGATATGTCCTTCTCCGGCTTGAAGACGGCGGCCATCAACCAGCTGCATCATCTGGACCAGTTGGGCGAGCCGGTGGATATCCCTGGCATGTGCGCCAGCTTCAGCAAGGCGGTCTCGGATATGCTGGTGCCGCGGACGATGCGGGCGCTGGCGGAGATGGGGCACAAAAAGCTGGCCATCGCCGGCGGTGTGGCGGCCAATTCCCGTATCCGGGAGACCTTTGCCGCGGAGACGGCCCGGGTTGGGGTCCAGATGTACGTTCCGCCGCTGCAGCTGTGCGGCGATAACGCCGCCATGATCGGCGCTCAGGGCTATTACGAATACCTGGCCGGCAATCTGGCCGACCAGACCCTCAACGCCTACGCGACAAAGTCCATGGAGGGCGAGCGGCTCTAGCGTGCCGGATCATAATTTCGACCAAGCGCAAAAAGGACCTGCTGCAGTTGCATGCAGCAGGTCCTTTTTGCTATTCGTTAGGTAGATGCTTATTCGCCGTCGGCCGGGGCGGCTTCTTCGTCGGAGGCGCAGGCGCAGGGCGCGTCGCAGCAGGCGGCCTCTTCGGCGGGCGCTTCTGCGGGGGCCTCTGCAGCTTCTTCTGCAGCGTCCTCTGCCGGTGCTTCGGCAGCTTCGGCTTCCGGCGCCTCGGCGGCCTGGTCGGGGTAGGCGACGTCAACCGGGACGATCACATAGTCATCCCCCGCGTCTTTCGCGGCGTCGATCTCGGCGCGCAGGGCTTCGATCGTCTTGCGGGAAGCGGTGATCTTATCGCACCAGGGGAGGTATTCAGCCTCGTCCGGCTCCTCTTCCATGATGAAATCCTTATAATAGAGCTTGCCCAGCTCCGTGTGGGCTTTTTTGATCTTGTCTTCCTCGGCGAGAATGGCCAAGTTGGCCTTTGTGACGGAGACCAGCTGCCGCGTCTTCTTGGCGGCCGACTGCGCAACACCCGCAGCCGTGCTCTTGATGGTGTCAAAATTATCTTTCCATGCCATAGTGATTGCCCCTTTCGCTTGCGGTGTGAGTTTGCTTTGCGCCGGGTATGGCGCTTTCTTAGTTTCATTATAGCACGCTTTCCCGGCGCGGGAAAGCGCAAATGGTGAATTTTCTGTAAAATATTCCTGTGGGGAAGGCGGGCGGGCTTGCAAAGCCTGCCTCAAGCCTTGTCCTGGCTGTCCTGGACCTCCGGCTTTTGCCGGTTGACAAACAGCTGGGCCGCTTCATGCTTGCGGAAGAAGGTCTGAATGACGAAAAGCGCCGTCGCCCCGACGAAGGTCACCGCCGCCAGCAGCTGGCTGACGCGGATGCTCGTCCCGGGGAGATACAAGCTGTCCGTCCGCAGGCCCTCGATGAACATCCGGCCAAAGCCGTACCAGGCCAGGTACATCGTGGCGATCTGCCCGTCGTATTTGCGCCGCTTGGAATAAAAATGCAGCAGGACAAAGCCCAGCAGGTTCCAGCAGGATTCGTACAAAAAGGTCGGGTGATAGTAGGCGACATTGCCTGCCGTGTCCGTCAGGCCCATGCGCAGGAAGCTGTCTGTCTCGTAGCCGTGGGCCTCCCGGTTGAAGAAGTTGCCCCAGCGGCCCATGGCCTGGCCAATGAGAAAGCCCAGGCTGGTGATATCCAGGATCGTCCCCACCGGCAGCTTCCGCACCCGGCTGAAGACCAGAATGCCGATGGCTGCGCCAATGATGCCGCCATAGATGGCAAGGCCGCCGTCCCAGATGTACAGGCAGGAGATGGGGTTATCCCGGTAGAGATCCCAGTAGAAGATGCAGTAGTAGGCCCGGGTGCAGACGATGGCGAAGGGCGTCACCCATAGGACGCCGTCCAGTAGGTCGTCCTGCCGCAGGCCGAAGGCCTTGCAGCGGCGCAGGGCATAGAGCACCGCCAGCAGAAAGCCGATGGCGATGATGATGCCGTACCAGTAAATGGGCTTTTGCCCCAGATAAAAGGCGATCCGGGGCGGGTCGACGGAGATCCCTAAGCCGGGGAAGGTGATGGGAGAGAGGATCATACGCCGCCCTCCGTCTCCTTGGGCAGGATGACCGACAGCGCTGCCCGCTCGGGCTGCACGGTGTCGCGGAGGAAGTCTGCCACGTCCTGCAGCTGGACCGACGCGTAAATGCCGGGAAAGCTGAAATAGTCGCAGCCCTCAAAATGATAGGCGCAGGTCCGGTAGCAGATGGATTCGAAGCTGTCCAGGTCCCGCAGGCGGCGGCCCAGAGCGGATTTTTTCAGCCGGTCAAACTCCGCCTGGTCCAGCCCCTGGCGGAGCAGGCGGTCTGCTTCGTCCAACAGGGCCTGGCGGACGGCTTCCGGGTCCCGGCTGTCGCCATCGGCATTTAAGAAGGCCGCGCCCCGCAGGCTCTCGTAGCCAATGGAAAAGTCGGCGTCGATGAGCCCGGCGTCATAGAGCTGGCCGTAGAGGGCGGAGCCTTCCCCGGCCAGCATCTCAGCGGCCAGCTCCCCGGTGATCTCCGCCCGGAAGGCGTCGATGCCGCGCTCTGTGGGCCGGGCTTTGAACCCGGCGCTGAAGGCGGGCATGGCGATCTCCATATGCCGTGTCAGCTTAGCGTGGACGGGGGTCAGCGCCTCGGGCGCGCCGTAGTCCTTCTGGGGAACAGCGCGGGTATGCTGCGGCATAAGCGCGGCGGCCAGGTCGCAGATGCGCTGGGGCGAGACATCGCCCACGACGCAGAGCATCAGGTTGGCCGGGTCGTAAAACGACGCGTGGCAGCGGTAGAGCAGCTCCGGCGTGATGGCCTGGATGCTCTCCACCGTCCCGGCGATGGGGACGCGCAGCGGATGATGGGCATACATGGCCTGGGCCAGCTGCTCAAAGCAGGCGGACCCGGAGCTGTCCTCATACATGCGGATCTCCTGGGCGATGATGCCCCGCTCTTTTTCAACGCTTTCCTGCGTGAAATACGGCGTTGTGACAAAATGCAGCAAAAGCCGCAGGTTTTCCTCAAAGCGGTCGGTGCAGTCGAAGTAGTACGCCGTCATGGCGTAGCTGGTGAAGGCGTTGGGGCTGGCGCCGGTGGCGGCAAATTGCTGCATGGCGTTGCCCTCGGGCAGGTCGAACATCTTGTGCTCCAGATAGTGGGCCACGCCCGCCGGGGTCTGGATAAGCGCGCCGTCGTCGCGGAAGGTCATATCGACGGAGCCGTAATTTGTGGCCAGGAAGGCATAGGTCTTCGTAAAGCCCCGCTTGGGGATCACGCGGATCTCCAGCCCGCAGGGCAGGGTATGGGCGTAGACCGCTTCGCCCAGCAGCGGATATTCTGTCTTATTCATGCCTCGGCCCCCTTTAAGAAATAGACCGTATCGAGCGCGATGCGGTTTGCCGCGTCGATCACCTGCTGCAGCGTGACGCGCTCCAGCAGCGCGATCCGGTCCTCAATCGTTGCCTCTGAGCGGCAGATGGCCTGGCCCAGATAGAAGTCGTCGATGCGGCCCGGGGCGTCCAGACTGGCGCGCCAGGCAGAGCGCAGGTAGCGCCGGGCGGTCTCCAATTCGTCCCAGGTGATCTGGCCTTGCTTGCAGGCGCCCAGCTGCTGCAGGATCGCATCCCGCGCGGCGTCAAACTGGCAAAAGTCGATGCCGGAGGAGATGAGCATGATGCCCTTGCAGCGCTCCAGGCTGGACGAGGCATAGTAGCAAAGCCCCAGCTCCTCCCGCACATGCAAAAACAGCTTGCTGTTGATGCCGCTGCCGAAGATGACATTGAGCAGCTGCAGCGCGACGAAGGCGGGCTCATCGGCCCCGTCGCAATTTGTCCGCAGGCCGATGCACAGCTTGCCCTGGGTGACATCCAGCTGCTCGGTGATGGTCCGGGGCGTGGGCGTGCCGGGCATAGGCCGGTAGCTGACGGGCTGGACCTGCCGCTGGGGCAGCTGGGCCAGCGCCTGGGTCATTTGTTCTGCGACGGCCTCCGGCGCCTGTCGCCCCATGTAGAAAAGCTCCACCGGGGCGCTGCGCAGCAGCGTCTCATAGTGGGCCTGCAGCGCCTGGGGCGTCACGGCCTGGGCCGTCTCCAGATCGCCCAGACGGGGAATGCCGTAGGGCTCGCCCGCGCACATGGACGCCAGCAGCTGCCAGACGGCATAGCTGCGCTTGTCATTGATCCGGGCGGCGATGGCGTTGCAGAGGTTCTGCCGCTCCCCTTCGACGAAGGCGGGCAGGAATTGCCCGTCCGCCGTCCGGCAGGGGGCAAAGAGCAGCTCCGCCAGGAAATCCGTCATGGCGGAGAAGACCGGCATGGTGTCCGGCGTGAATTGGTCTTCGATAAAATCAGCGTAGAATCCGCTGGTGACGATATCGCCCCGCTTGCGCACCAGGGTGCCAAAGCTGGCGCCGTAGCAGTCGTCAAGATGGGCGGAGATATCCTGGATCGTCGGGTAGCGCTGGGTGCCGCGCAGCAGCACGCTGGGCAGCAGCGCATTGACCGGCGCCAGCTGCTTCGTCAGCGGCTGGAGAAAATTGACGCTGAAGCAGGCCGTCTTAAATTTCTCTGCCTGGATCGCGCGCAGATACACGCCGGGCAGGAGTTCAGTCCTTTCCATGGGGCATTTCCTTCTTTCGCTATCAAAATCTGACAATTTTCTCTATTATACACCAAGCCGGGGAAAAGAAAAAGGGGCAATTCAAAAGAATCCCTTGTTATTTCCCGCCGTGTCCGGTAAAATAGAAAAAAACTGACGCAGGAGGCAGACGCAGATGCAATGGCTGGAATTGACAGTCCATACCACCACCGCGGCGATCGACCTGTTGGCTGCAGAGCTGACGGTGCTGGGGTATGACAGCTTTATTATAGACGACCAGGCGGATTTTCATAAGTTTTTGGAGGAGAACCGCCAGTATTGGGACTATGTCGATGCGGAATTGGAGGAGCGGATGCGGGGCCTATCCCAGATCCGCCTCTATTTGGAGGAGACTGCCGGGGTGATGGACGAGGTCGCGGCGCTGCGGCAGGCGCTGGCGCACTGGCGTACGCGCTGCCCCGTCGACCCGGGCACGCTGGAGATCACCTGCGCGACCATGCAAAATGAGGACTGGGAGAACAACTGGAAGCAGTATTACCAGCCCATCGCCATTGGCGAGCGGCTGCTGGTCGTGCCCCAATGGCTGACGCCGGAGAACCCGGAGCACCGTGTCGAGGTCCGGCTGGACCCGGGCATGATCTTCGGCACCGGGGCCCACGCCTCGACGCAGATGTGTATGCAGGCGCTGGAGCAGGCGGTGCGCGGCGGCGAGCGGGTCATCGACCTGGGCAGCGGCAGCGGCATCCTCTCCATCACGGCGCTGCTGCTGGGGGCGGCCAGCGCCACCGGTGTCGATATCGACCCGAAGGCGGAGGACATCGCCCGGGACAACGCCGCCATGAACGGGCTGACGGGCGAGAAATTCCAGGCGGTCACCGCTGATGTGCTGGCGGACCGGGGGCAGATGGATGCCCTCAGCGCCGGGGGGTATGAGATCGTCCTGGCCAATATCGTGGCAGATGTCATTATTCCCCTCGCGGCTGTCGTCCCGCAGTTTTTGCGCCCAGGCGGGCTGTTTCTCTGCTCCGGCATCCTGGACCGGCGACTGGACGAGGTGCAAGCGGCCATTCGCGCCGCCGGGCTGGAGATCCTGCAGGTTCGGACGATGGAAGACTGGTGCCAGATCACAGCGCGCAAGGCGTGAACCGAACGTGCGCTGCGTTGCCCCCACGCGGTCTATTTTCCGCGTGGGGGCAGCTTATGCGGCGGTTTAGGTTTACCGTAATTTTCAAAAATGCAACGGAGCAAATGCGGCTTATACACAGGTTCCACAGAGTTATACACATGGAATCCCCAGAATATCCCGGTTTTTCCCCAGAGATTTTCGGAAAAAATACAGGAAATTCATATTCCCGCCCTGCTGCGGCGGCGCAAAAGGTTACATAATGTAATTTTTGCCGACGGGCGATGCCGCGCGGGGCGCTGGGGGCAAAATTTTTACCCTTTATTTTTACCCTTTGCCGCGGAAACTGGCGAAACGGGTTTCTTTTTGCACAGGGGTGTGTTATAATAGCAAGCCGCAACCCATATGGAAAGAAGATGTAGTATGCCAAAGACAAAAATGCAGGAGTTTCTCCGGGGCATGAAGACGGGCATTCCCGTCAGCCTGGGGTACCTGGCCGTGTCGTTCACCCTGGGCATCACAGCAAAGCGCGCAGGGCTGACGGCGCTGCAGGCGGCGTGTACAAGTCTGCTCGTCAATGCTTCGGCGGGGGAGTACGCGGCGTTTACGCTGATCGCCGCCCAGGCCAGCTATTTGGAGCTTGCCATCATGGAGCTGGTAGCCAACGCGCGGTATTTGCTGATGTCCTGCGCCCTGAGCCAGAAGCTGGACCATAAGACGGGCCTGGGGCACCGGATGGCCATCGGCTTTGCCGTCACGGATGAGCTGTTCGGCCTGTCGATCCTGGAGCCGGAGAAGCTGAACCCTGTGTTCTATTACGGAATGATGGCCTGCGTCATGCCCGGCTGGGCTGTGGGGACGTTTTTGGGCGTCGTCATGGGCAGTGTGCTGCCTGCCAGTGTCGTCAGCGCCCTGAGTGTCGGGCTGTACGGGATGTTCCTGGCGGTCATTATTCCCCAGAGCAGAAAGAGTCGGACGATCTTAATTGTCGTCGTGCTGTCCATGGCGGCGAGCCTGGGCTTTGACCTGCTGCCAAGCCTGGCGGCTATCTCCAGCGGTACAAAGACGATCATCCTGACCCTGGTCATTGCCTCGGGCGCTGCGATCCTGGCGCCGGTGGCCCCGTCGCCGGAATGGGGGGAGGGGCCGGATGAAGCATAATATCTATCTCTATATCCTTATTATCACCGTCGTGACGTATCTCATCCGCGTCCTGCCGCTGACGCTGATCCGGCGGGAGATCCGCAACCGGTTTTTGCGGTCGTTTTTGTACTATGTGCCGTATGTGACGCTGGCGGTCATGACCTTCCCGGCCATGATCTACGCGACAGATCATCTTTGGTCCGGCATCGGCGCGCTGGTCGTAGGCGTGCTCGTCGCCTGGTGCAGTGGGAACCTCTTCCTGGTTGCCTCCAGCGCCTGCGCGGTGGTTTTTCTGTTGGAATTATTTTTGTAATAGCAGCGAAAACGGACGAAGTACACACTTCGTCCGTTTTGCTATATTTTTTGCAGCAGCAAGAGCAGGCCGTAGAGAAGGGGCTGGTGGAGAAGATAGATCGCCAGGCTGTGGCGGCCGCAGAGACAGAAAAAGCGCACCGGTGCGGCGGTTTGCCAGCGCACCGGCAGCAGTGTCCGGGGCGTGGGATAGAGCGCCCGGCCCAGGCACATGCCCAGGCCGTACCAGCCGAGGTTCGGTAGGAGCGGGAACCAGTCGACACTGGCAAACGACGGGGTCGTCAGCCCCAGGGGGAAGAGATAGGGCGCGCGGACGGGGATCTGATTGCACCAATAGCCTGCCGCCAGCAGGCAGAGGGCGCACAGGGCCAGGGCCCGGCTGGGGAGCTTGTCAAGCAGCGGCGTCAGCAGCATGGCCGTGCCCAGCAGGTGCAAAATGCCGAAGGGGATAAACAGCTGCGGCGCGGCCAGGTCCAGGGCGCACAAAAGCCCCGTCACCAGGGTGATGAGCATCCCGCCGCCGAGGACGACGAGCCCCCGCCGCACCGGATGATGCCCCAGCGTGCTGCACAGGCCGGACAGGGCAATAAAAATGAGCCCCCCGCCGATGCGCACGGCCTGGAACAGCCAGGAGGCCGGCGCTGGCAAAACCCCCATCCAACCGGCGTTGATGCAGAAATGGACGGCCACCATGCCGCAGATGCACAGGCCCCGCAGGGCATCCAGCTCCCAAATACGCGGCTTTTTCATACTGTCTTTCCCCATCACGGATTTAGAATGCGCGCCGGGAGGGGGCGGGCGATCCGCATGGCCCCCTGGGGGCAAAATTCCTGGCAGCAGAAGCAGCGGATGCAGGCGCTGCGGTCGATGACCGGTTTGCCGCCCCGCAGGGTGATGGCCCGGGCCGGGCAGATGCGAGCGCACTGGCCGCAGCCGGTACAGCGCCCGGCGTGCAGCTTCGGCTTTGCCGTCAGACAGCGGGCTGCGACGGCGCCGAAGGCGCTGCCCCAGCGGCCGCGGAGCGTATCGCGAAACAGCAGGCTCGCCGGGATCGGGGCGACCTGGAAATCCTTCTGCTGGAAGGCGGCGGGGTCGCCGAAGATGGTCAGGTCCTGCACCGATGCCGGGATCAGGCCCCGCTGGCAGGCAGCCTGCAGCGTCGGGACCTGGGCAGGCGTCAGGCCCATCAGGTGGGCGCAGACCAGATCCAGCGCGTTGGGGTCGGCGGCGGCCAGCAGGCAGCCGATGGGCCGGGGCGTGCCCTGGGTCGGGCCGTTGCCCTCCATGGCGACGACGGCGTCGCACAGGGTGAGCCGGGGCTTAAAATAGAGGTTCAGGTCCACCAGCATCTGGGCGAAGCGGGCGGGCTCCGGGTATTGGAAATGGTACTCGGGCTTGCGGGTCCCGGGGATGACGCCGAAGAGGTTTTTCACCCCGGCGGACAGGGCCATCATGCCGTGGGACTTCAGCTTGCAGAAATTGATGATGGCGTCGCAGTCGTCGAGCCAGGCGGTGTATTGGAACGTTTTTGCCTCCTGTGCGTCTTTAAAGTGGGCGGTTTTCTGGGCAAAGTTCCAGTTGAGCCGCACGCCGGGGCCCTCCAGGTCGAGCAGACCCGTGGCCCGGTAGATGCGGCGCAGGGCCGCTTCGTTGTAGAGCCCGCCAGGGCTGTCGCCGAGGATGACCTGGGCGCCGCGCTCCCGTAGGAGCTGGCACAGGGCCGCCAGCAGACGCGGATGCGTCGTAACTGCGTCGTCCGGCGCGTGGGCGGCGACGAGATTTGCCTTGATGCCCACCGTCATGCCGGGGCGCAGCCAGGCAAGGCCGTCCAGCGCTTCCAGGGCCTGGCGCAGGGCCGTGCGGCAGGAAACCTGCGTATAATCCGGGCAGGGCACGCAGGCGACGTCGTAGTGTGTTTGTGTCATGGCTGTCAAACCGCCTTTTGTCAGGGTGTCCTCGCCGCGGGGGCAGCGGGGGGCTTCTGTATTGTAGCATAGGTTTTCTGGCGCAGCAATGCGATTTTGGCCGTGACAGGGCAGATTTTTGTTTACAGCGGCGGCGTTTTGCGGTAAAATGTATTAGATATAGAAGAAATCGATGGACAAGATGGGAGGTAAGCCTATGGGACGTCATGAGGATCCCCGTAAAAGAAGACGTGCGGCGCAGGAGGATGACCCCTACGAGCACCTGATGGACAACATTGATACGCTCCTGCAGGACGACGAATACGCAGGCCCGGACAGCGGACGGAGCCCCCGCCGCAGCGCGCCGGACCAGTGGTACGATGCCTACGGAGACGAGAACGATTACAACGATTACAATGCCGGTTATGATCCCGGCTACGGATATCCAGAGCAGCCCCGCCGCCCGGAATTTCGGGCCTATAATGTCGATTTTGAGCAGCCGCCTCGGCAAAAGCGCCGCCCGCGGCCCCAGGAGAACCACCCGGAGTATTATGGCGGCGACGCTGGCGCCCGGGCCTCCGGCCAGCCGCGGAAAAAGAAGGCGCAGAACGATGCGCCGCGCCGCAGCGCGCCGCGGCCCGCGAAAAAGCGGCGGCACCCGATTCTGAAGCTCCTGCTGGGGCTGCTGATCGTCCTGGCCATTGCCTGCGCGGCGCTTTGGATCTTTGCCAAGCAGCCGGTCTCCAGTGACGCCCTGGGGGCGCGTAAGCCCGGCTGCAGCACGATCCTCCTGGCCGGGACGGATGCCGACGGCACCCGGACGGATACGATGATGCTGCTGTATCTCGACAGCAGGAACGGCCAGATGAGCCTGATGTCCCTGCCCCGGGATACGTATACCGATGCCAGCTGGTCCGTGCCGAAGCTTAACTCCGTCTACGGCGTGAACGACGGCGGCAAGGAAGGCATGGAAGTGCTGCTGGATTATGTCAAAAAATGCATCGGCTACCGGCCGGACGGGTATATCCTTGTCGACCTGGACTGCTTTGAAAAGCTGGTGGATCTGATGGGCGGCGTGCGCTTTAACGTCCCCATGGATATGTCTTACTCGGACCCGTCCCAGGATCTGGAGATCAATCTGACGGCGGGGGAGCAGACGCTGAACGGCCAGCAGTCCATGTGGGTCGTCCGGTTCCGCTCCGGCTATGCCATGGCAGACCTGCAGCGCGTGCAGGTCCAGCGGGACTTTATGCAGGCGGCGATGGCCCAGTGGTCGAAGCCGACGAAATTCCTGCGCTATCCGGCGGCAGCCAGTCTGCTTGCCTCAAATACGACGACGAATCTCTCCCTGCGGAACCTGGTTTGGGTCGGCAAGGCCGTCCTCAAGGCCAAGGCCAACGGGATGCGCATGGAGACGCTGCCCGGCGAACCGGCCACGATCAGCGGCGGCTCCTATTATGTCGAATGGCCGGAGACAACGGCGAACCTCATCAACGAGGCGTTCAATCCCTATGAGGTCCCGGTCTCGAAGGAAAACATTTACAGCCCCTGGTACTGAGCCGGGGCGGAGGGGAACACGCAAATGAAACGTGATCTTTTGGTGCTTGTACCGTACCCGGAGAAGGACCTGGCTCAGCTGCAGGCTGCCGCCGGGGACCTGCGGGTCGTGACCCTGCCGGAGACAGCGCCGGAGGTGCAGCTGCGCCAGGCGCTGGAATCGGCCCGGGCCGTCATCGGCGAACCGCCGGTGGCACTGCTGCAGGATCTGCCGGAGCTGGCGTGGATCCAGATGACCTGGGCCGGGGCGGACCGCTATACGTCTGACCCCGCCTTCCCGCAGCACATCCGCCTGAGTGTCGCCGCTGGGGTCTATGGTCCGACGATCGCCGAGCATGTGCTGGCGATGCTGCTGGCGCTGAACCGGCGGCTGCCTGCCTATCAGCTGCAGCAGCGCCAGGGCGGCTGGGAGGACCTGGGCGCTGAGCGGGCCCTGGAGGGGCAGACCGTCGTCATCCTCGGCACCGGGAACATCGGCCGGGAGACGGCCCACCGGCTGCAGGTGTTCGGCGCGGCGACCATCGGCGTCCGCCGCACCGGAGCAGGGGAGAGGATCCCCGGCTTCACCACCGTGACGACCCTGGCGCAGCTGGACCGGCTGCTGCCCCAGGCCGATACCCTCATCTGCTGCCTGCCGGAGACGGCGCAGACCCGGGGGCTGCTGTCCCGGGCACGCATCGCGCAGATGAAGCAGGGCAGCGTTCTCATCAATGTCGGCCGCGGCAGTTTGGTAGATACCGCGGCGCTGACCGAAGCGCTGCAGACCGGCCACCTGACAGGCGCTGGGCTGGACGTGACGGACCCGGAGCCGCTGCCTGCGGACCATCCGCTGCGCAGGATGCCCCAGGTCATCCTGACGCCCCATGTCGCGGGCGTCGGCTTCGGCCATCTGCCGCTGACGGAGCGGCGTATCCGGATGCTCTGCCTGGAAAATGTCCGGCGGTTTGTCAGCGGTATGGCGCCGAATTATTTGGTTGATTTCAAGACGGGCTATCAGGCCCGGCCGGAAGGAGTGTGACCGCATGGGAAAGATCGGCTTGGTCTACGCCATGGAGGCGGAGCTGGAGAGCCTGCTGGAGCGCAGCGGCGCCAGCAAATTGGAGACCGTCGCAGGCGTGCCGTTTTACGCCATCGCGCCGGGGATCGTCGCCTGCGCCGGCGGCATCGGCAAGGTCAATATCGCCATGGCGACGCAGCTGCTGCTGACGCGCTACGCGCCGGACCTGGTTTTGAACGCAGGCGTCGCCGGGGCGATGGAGGAGCTGCCCATTGGCACACTGGTGCTGGCGGAGCAATTTGTCCAGCATGATATGGATACCTCCGCTGTGGGCGACCCGGTGGGGCTGGTCTCGACGGTCAATGTGACCGAATTTCCCTGCACCGGCGCAGCGCTGCTTGCGCGGCAGCTGCAGCAGATGCAGGTCCCGTATCAGCGCGGCACCGTCGCCACCGGCGACTGGTTCGCGACGGACTGCCCCCGGGCGCGCAGCATCCGCGAAACATTCCACCCCACCCTCTGCGAGATGGAGGGCTGCGCGGTGGCCCAGGTCTGTATGCGCAACGGTGTTGCCTTCGCGGCGCTCAAGTCCGTGTCCGACCGGCTGTTCAGCAAGGCGCAGCAGGAGGAGTACTTTAATTTCCCCGAGGCAATGAAGAAGCTCAACGCCGTCGTGCTGCCTCTGGCGCAGCGGCTGCTGGAGGAGATGACGTCATGAAGGATATCGCAAGCTTTCAGGTCGACCATACGATCCTGACACCGGGGCTGTATTTCTCCCGGGCGGACGGGCCGGTCCATACCTTCGATCTGCGGCTGAAAAAGCCCAACACCGGCGACCTTTTGACGAATACACAGCTCCACTCGGTGGAGCATCTCATCGCGACGCTGCTGCGCAATTCCGAGCAGCGCGACAGTGTCGTCTACTTTGGCCCCATGGGCTGCCAGACGGGGTTCTATTTCCTCTTTGACAGCCGGACGCTGCCGGACGCGGCGGCTATCACGCTGCTGCAGCAGGTATTCCAGCAGGCGGCGGCGTACACTGGGCCGATGCCCGGCGCATCTGCCGTGCAATGCGGCAATTACCGGAACCTGAGCCTGGCGGAGGGCCGCGCGGTCTGCGCCTGGTATGCAGATATCATCCGGGATTGGACCCCGGCGCGTCTGGCCTATCCCCGGCGCGTGAGTACACGATTCAAAACGGAGCATCATGCAGAAAGGATGGAAACGTTATGAACAAGATCATTACCATCGGCCGGGAATTCGGCAGCGGCGGCCGGGAATTTGGGCGCCGCCTGGCAGAGCAGCTGGGTTACGCGTATTATGACCAGGAGATTATCCGGGAGATTGCCAACCGCACAGCGCTCTCGGAAAAGTATGTGCAGCAGATCGTCGAGCACCGCCCGGTGACCTCTTTCCCCATTCATACGGGCCGCAGCTTTATGATGATGTATGATCCGCTGATGGAGCAGAACCAGAGCATTTTCCGCGGCCAGTGCGAGATCTTGCAGCAGATGGCGGAAAAGTCGGACTGCGTCATCGTCGGCCGCTGCGCGGACTATATCCTGCGGGACCTCAACCCCCTGCGCATCTTTATCTATGCCGAGATGCCCAGCAAGCTGCAGCGCTGCCGCACGAAGGTCCACGAGACCCGGACGGACAAGGAGCTGCGCCAGCAGATCCTGCGGGTCGATAAAGAGCGCGCCCATTACTATGAATATTATACCGGCCAGAAATGGGGCGCCCGGGAGAGCTACGATCTGTGCCTGAATACGACGAATATCGAGATCAAGCAGGCCGTTTCCATGGTGGCAAAGATGTTTGCCTGAGCCGAAAGAAATAGAACATTCGGGAGGTTTTTGTGAGCAAGGTGAAACTGTACGGCGGCTATTCCCGCGCCGCGAAAAAAAGCGGGGCGGCGGTAGCCGGTGAGAAAAAGAAAAAGCGCAAGCGCACGGCGGTGGACCGGATCATCTCTGTTTTGCTGGTGCTGGTCGCCCTGGAGGGGCTGTACTGCACGGCGGTCTTCTCCGACCTGGGCTTTATCAAAAAGTACCGGGAGATGTGGATCCAGACGGCGATGTCGACCATGCGCCACCAGTGGCTGGCCACGGCGTTTTTGCCCGGCTGCGTCATTGACGAGGTCATGGCGAAGGTCGAGCGGGCGCAGCAGGCCCAGGTGGGCGTCAACACCCAGTGGACCGAAGAGGACCAGAAGCCGGAGGAGACAGAGCCCACCGTCGCCACCCCGGAGGACGAATTCTACGAGCTCTTCTGGGAGCTGGACCGCAGCAGCATGGAGCAGTACATAAAGGAAAACCCTGATACGCTGTCCGGCGGCTGGGGCAAGATCTCCATCAACGAAGCCGGGCTGGATGACGACGGCACGTCCATTCAGACGACCATGGGCGAGCAAGTCCTGGCCATTGACGCGGCCAACAAGACGCTGGTCGTCCGGGTCAGCGGCAGCGGATACCGCGGAGCGCTGGTCATTGCGAAGGACCCGGCGCAGCTGTCGATCCACCCCGCGAAAAATCTTGGCAGTGTCGGCGAGAACGCCGGGAGCATCGCCGAGCGGCATAACGGCATGGTCGCCATGACGGCCAGCGGCTTTATCGACGACGGCGGCAACGGCAACGGCGGCACCCTGGCGGGCTACGCCATGATGAACGGCGAGGAGCGGGGCCAGCATATGTACTCCGGCTACTACAAGCGCCTGGAGCTGCATGAGGACAATCGCTTCTATATCACCGATATCGGCAACGCCGTCAGCGCCGAGACGACAGACGCGGTGGAATTCACCCCGGCGCTGATCGTCGACGGCAAGGTCCTCGTCGATGAGAACAACGACTGGAATGGCCTGAACCCCCGGGCATGCATCGGGCAGTCCGAGAAGGGCGAGATCCTGATGCTGGCCATCGAGGGCCGCCTGACCAGTTCCCTGGGCACCGGCGTGGCCGAGTGTGCCAAGATCCTCAAGTCCCACGACTGCATGCAGGCTATGAACCTGGACGGCGGCACCTCTGCCATTTTGTGGTACGACGGGGAGTATATCATTCGCTGCTCCAATCAGGCGCTCCCGGCAGGCCGCACCCTGCCCAACGCCTTTGTATATGAAAAGCTTGCCAATTGATCCTGGCTCTTGCGGATATGGACGCAGAAAGGGCCTGGTATGCTGGACCGCCTTCGGCGGGATCTTATGAAAAAATAGAATAGGAGTGGATGACCAATGAAACAGTTACTCAAAGGCGGCACCGTCGTCTCCGGCAGCGGCGCCCAGCGGGCCGACGTGCTGGTGGAGGGCGAGAAGATCCTGGAAGTCGCCCCGGACATCACCTGCCCGGCGGCAAAGACCGTCGACTGCGCCGGGATGCTCCTCTTCCCGGGCTTTATCGACGCGCACACCCATTTTGATCTGGATGTCTGCAACACGACGACGGCGGACGATTTCCACTCCGGCGGTGCGTCGGCCCTGCGGGGCGGCACGACGATGGTGATCGACTTCGCTTGCCCCAACAAGGGTGAGAGCCTGCAGTACGGCCTGGACCTGTGGCACAAGAAGGCCGACGGCCGCACAGCCTGCGACTACGGCTTCCATATGACCATCGACGACTGGAACGACGGTATCATTGCCGAGATCCCCGAGATGTTCCGCCAGGGCATCACGTCCTTCAAGGGCTATCTGACGTATCCCGCCATGATGATCGGCGACGAGCAGATGTTCTACGCCCTGCAGAAGATGAAGGAGTATGGCGGCATTCTGGGCGTCCACTGCGAAAACGCCGGCGTGATCGACGCGCTGATCGCGGAGAAGAAGGCGGCGGGCGAGCTCTCCCCGGCGTCGCATCCCCAGTGCCGCCCGTCTATGTGCGAGGCGGAGGCCATCTCCCGGCTGCTGAAAATGGCGTACCTGGCAGATGTGCCGGTCGTGATCGTCCACCTGTCCAGTCTGGACGGCTTGCTGGAGATCCGTGCGGCCCGGGCCAGAGGGCAGAAGGTCTATGTCGAGAGCTGCCCCCACTATCTGCTGCTGGATGACAGCCGCTATTCGGAGCCCGACTTTGCCGGGGCCAAATATGTCTGCAGCCCCCCGCTGCGGAAGCAGAAGGATATCGACGCCCTGTGGCAGGCCCTGCGCGACGGCGAGATCCAGACGATCTCCACCGACCACTGCAGCTTCACCCTGGCCCAGAAGGACGCCGGGCGGGAGGACTTCACGAAGATCCCCGGCGGCATGAACGGCGTCGAGACCCGGGGCGTTCTGATGTACACCTACGGTGTGGCCGATGGCAAGATCAGCCTGGAGCAGATGGTCCAGGTCCTTTCTGAGAACCCGGCCAAGCTCTACGGCGTCTATCCCCGCAAGGGCGTCATCGCCCCCGGCGCGGATGCGGATATCGTCGTCTATGACCCGGCGGGCGAGGGCGTCATCACGGCCAAGGACCAGGTCTGCGCGGCAGATTACGCCCCCTATGAGGGCTTCCGGGTCCAGGGCCATATCCACCAGGTGTACCTGCGGGGCGCGCTGCGGGTGGACGAGGGCAAGGTCCTCGACGACTGCGGCGGCCAGTATATCCCCCGGGATCGCTGCTGCCTGTAAGCACTGATATTTATGCGGTGCTCTGCATAAAAAGTTGAAAATGATAAATCGGGAAGGCCCGGCGATTTTCGCGGGCCTTCCCGATTTTCCTGTTTTATTGGGGGAAACCCCCGGCTTGAACCGGGTAAAATCGGGGCGAAGTGGAGGAGAAATTTAAAATATTACAAAAAATTCCAGAAAAAACAACAAAATGTCACGTTTTAGGCTTGCAGAATGCGTATGTGTGGTGTATAATTGCCCTGGAATATGATAAAGTGAGGTTCGACTTATGAGCCGAATAGACAAGGTGAATTATTATCTGGATATCGCGGAGACGGTGCTGGAGCGCTCCACCTGCGCCCGGGAGCACGTCGGTGCGCTGATCGTCCGGAATGACGAGATCATCGCCACCGGCTACAACGGCGCGCCCCGGGGTCGGTCCAACTGCATCGACCTGGGCTACTGCATCCGGCAGCAGCGCAAGATCCCCGACGGCGAGCGCTACGAGATCTGCCGCAGCGTCCACGCGGAGGCCAACGCCATCATCTCCGCCGCCCGGCGTGACTGCATCGGCGGGACGATGTACCTCGTTGGAAAGGACGCTGGGAGTGGCCAGATCAGCGAGAACAAGCCCCCCTGTCCCCTGTGCCGGAAGATGCTGATCAACGCTGGGCTCTCCCAGCTGGTCGTCCGCGGCAGCGATGGGAAATATGAGATCTACAACGTCCAGGACTGGGTCTTCGACGACGACTCCTTAGATCTGGAGCCGTAAATCGGCGGCCTGATAACAGGCAGCAGCTTGAAAAGACGCCCCAAGCGGGCCCCTAAATGGGGGACTGCTTGGGGTGTTTTTATGCAGAAACGCGTATTGCCTTGGCCGGGGCCACAGGCGGCAAGGTGGGCGATCTGAAAAGCCACGGCGCTGGGCACCCAAAAGGTTCCCTTGTGTAAGGGCGAGACTCCAAGAGCGCGTAGCGCGATTGGCTAATAAGCGAGAGTCAAAATCTTAAGCGAGAGTCAAAATCTCTGATT
>CAKTTR010000010.1 GCA_934615645.1 uncultured Oscillospiraceae bacterium
GCCGCACACTGTACCAGTTACCAGGCAGATTTGCAGGTGCATCCGTGCCCTGTGACCCGGTGAGCAGACCGCTGGCCGCTTCGCTGTAGCTTACGCACTGCCGGGGTGACTTGGGGGATGGCGTGGTCGGAAGACTGTTGCATCGAACGGTGGTCACGCTGCGCGCGGGCGCTTGCAGCGGTGTGTGTTCGGGTTTGCGGCGTGAAGTGCGGTTGGGTGCTTGGCGCGGCGTGCAAGGTAAAGAGTACCTTGGGTGCGTATTGTGCGTGCGTTTGATTGAAATGCTTACAAAAAATTTCTTCTCCTCTTCATCATCCCATCGCCCCCGGCGCTTGCGCGGGGGCTTCTCTTATCTATCCTAAACTAGACTAAACTATACTTATCTTACCTATCCTATACTGTGTAAACAGAGCACCCCTCGAAAACCGCATGATCATGCGATTTTTGCCCTTCCATTTTTGCAATCCGTTGCAATCGGATGTCAATCGGTTGCAATCGGATGCGTTTCGCGTGCAATTGGGTGCGTTTCGGCGTCACTTCGCTGCGTCCCGTTTGCACTTGGATGCGCGGCGGATGCGATTGGAAATTTGCAAAAAAACAGGGCGTGTGGCCATAGAAAATGCAGCCCCAGAAATACGGAACCGGAAAATATGGACCCAGAAATACGGTCCAGGAAAATTCGGCGCGACCGAATCCAGCGGCAAAAAATACAGCCCCCATGCTGGCGGCGGGGCCGCGGGCATGGGGGGCTGTTTGTGCATTTATGATGGTGTTGTTTGGGGCGAGGATCGCGCCTCGTCCGGGGGGAGCGAATTACTCTTCGTCCTTCTTCGCGTCCTCGATGATCTTGGCCTGGTTCATCTGCGGGACTTCCTCATAGCGGACAAAGTTCATGGCGTAGCTGCCGCGGCCCTGGGTCATGGAGCGCAGGTCGATGGCGTAGCTGCTCATCTCGCCCATGGGGACTTCGGCTTCGACGATCTGCCAGCCGCTGTTGTCCGGGTCCGGATTCATACCCATGACACGGCCGCGGCGCTTGTTCAGGTCGCCAATGATATCGCCCATGTTGGCATCGGGGACATAGACCTTCAGTTCACCGATGGGCTCCAGCAGAGTCGGTGCGGCGGTGGGCAGGCCTTCTTTGTAGGCGATGCCGGCAGCCGTCTGGAATGCCATATCAGAGGAGTCGACCGGGTGATAGGAGCCGAAGTACAGCGTCGCCTTCAGGAACACGACGGGGTAACCGGCCAGGACGCCCTTGCCGATGCAGTTGCGCAGGCCCTTTTCGACCGACGGGATGAAGTTCTTCGGCACGCAGCCGCCGACCGTCTCGTCGGCGAAGACCATGTCTTCCGTCTCGGACTGGGGCTCAAAGCGGATGTAGACGTCGCCAAACTGGCCGTGACCGCCGGACTGCTTCTTGTGACGGCCGTGGATCTCGACCTTCTTCTTGATGGTCTCACGGTAGGCAATCTTCGCCGGGCGCAGCTCGGCTTCGACCTTGTACTTGGACAGCAGCTTCGCGATGATGACGGACAGATGGATATCGCAGACACCGGCGATGATCATTTCCTTCGTCTCGGGATCGGTGCCGAAGGTGAAGGAGGCGTCTTCCTCGTTGAGCTTCGTCAGGCCGGAAGCAATCTTGTCCTCCTGGCCCTTCGTCTTGGCATAGATCGCCATCCGGTAGTTGGGCGTGTCGTACTGCATGGGCTTGATGGTGACCGTCTTACCGGCCAGGCCCAGGGTGTCGCCGGTGCGGACGGAGGCGAGCTTCGTGAAGACGCCGATGTCGCCGCAGCAGACCTTGCTGGTCTTGGCGTTGTCCTTGCCCTTGGGGAAGAACATGTTGCCCAGCTTTTCGTTATCGCCAGTGCGGGCGTTGACGACGGTCAGCGTATCCTCCATGTCGCCGGAGATGACCTTGAAGTAGGAGTTTTTGCCGTACTGATCGGCAAAGGTATTGAACACGAAGGCCATGGGGCTGCCGGACGGGTCGAGCTTGACTTCGGACTCGTTGCCGTCCTCGTCGACGGCGACCATGGGCTTGCCCTCGGCGGGGTTCGGGGCGTACTTAATGATATTTTCGATGAGCTCGATGGTACCCAGGCCCGAGGCGGCGCAGCCGCAGAAGACCGGCGTGACGCTGCGCTGCTGCAGACCGGCCTTGATGCCCTTGCAGAGCTCTTCTTCGGTGAAGGGCTCTTCCATGAAGAATTTCTCCATGAGCTCTTCGTCCGTCTCCGCGACCTGCTCGTTGATGCTCATCATGTACTCTTCGATCTTTTCTTCCGCGTCGGCGGTCAGGGCGATCTCTTTGCCACTGGCGTCATACGCCTTCTTCGTCAGCACGTCGACAACACCGACGGCCTCTTCGCCATGGAGAATGGGGAAGGACAGGGGGACGACGCTGGCGCCGAAGGTATCCCGCAGGGCGTCGAGGACGGCGAAATAGTTGGCGTGCTCTTCGTCCAGCTTGGAGACATAAAACATTGCGGGGAGGTTTGCATCTGCCAGGGATTTCCAGCCCTTTTCCGTGCCGACAACGATGCCGGACTTGGCGCTCAGGCAGATCAGGCCGGCATCCGCAACACGCAGCGACTGCACCACTTCCGCGGCGAAGTCAAAGTAGCCGGGGTTATCCAGCACATTGATCTTGGAGCCCTTGTACTCGACGGGGATGACAGAGGTCTTGATGGAGTACTGTCTCTTCTTCTCTTCGTCATCGAAGTCGGAGACTGTGGTACCGTCAGCGCGCTTGCCGAGACGGGTGATCGCCTTGGTGTTGAACAGCATGCTCTCGCACAGAGCAGACTTGCCGTCGCCGCCATGACCCAGCAGGGCAATATTACGAATGTCCTTGGCAGTGTACATAAATTGTTTCTCCTTTCAAGGGGCAGCGCCCCATATCACACGTATAAGGCAGCAGATATGCCGCAACAAAATTATTATATATGAAAAAGTGGCACATTGCAATCAGAAAATCACAAAAGATGGGGCGGTTTTACCAATAGACGCCGGATAGGCGCCAAATTAACGCCGCGACGGCGGAAAAGCGCCGTCAATAGCTCCGGGTCCAGCCTGTCAGCAGCAGCGCGGGGACGAGCCAGATGAGATCGAACAGCACCAGGTACGACGCCGACAGCGCCGCGATCGCCCCCGTCAGGGAGAGGACGCCCAGCACGCAGATGCCGATGAGGCCGCTGATGATGGCCATGAGCAGCCCGGCCTTGACGACCGTCTGCAAAATGCGGCCGCCGACGGCGGCATCGGCAAAGGCGGCGATATGGGGCTTGGCCAGGACGGCGCACAGGGTGCTCTCCGGGTCGGCGGTCCGGGCGGCGAGCTCCGCCCGCTGCCGCAGGTCCGGGAAGAGGAAGCGGTCGGCGGGGATGCGGAATTTCTGCGCCAGCAGCTTCGGCGTGATCGTGACATTGCACGTCGCGAGGACGGGCTTCGTCCTGCCGCTCCGGGTCAGGATGCCGACAGCGTCCCGCACCTGGGCGGACGTGCTGTAGCGGATGGCGATGAGCCCGGCCAGCTCCCCGTTGACGGAGACGTACGTTGCGCGCTTGACCTTCGTCTCCGCGCTCATATGCACGCCCATGCGGCGCATGAAAGAGAGCGTCCCCACCAGGACGGTATCCATGCCAAATTTGCCGCCGATGCCGCTGGATTCATACAGACGGATGGCGTCGGCCTGCATCCGGTGGCCGCCTTCCTGGGCCAGCAGCGCGTCCAGGACGGGGGCGAGCCCGCTGCCTGCCTTTTGCAGCACCGCCTGGGCGTAGCCGATGACCTGGTTGCCGGTGTAGCCGTTGTAACTCTTGACACCGTTGGGCTCGCAGGCCTTCGGGGGGAAGAGGTCGTCGTCATGCAGCAAGACGGCGGCGCGGTTGCCGATGGCGCAGGCGCCGTACCAACCGCACAGGGCGGCCCCCCGCTTTGCCAGGCGGCGCGCCAGCGTCGCAAAGGCCCGGCTGTAGCACAGCAGGCCGACGGCGGGGACAGACGCCAGCAGCATCGGGGCCCAGCACTGCAGGAACTGGGCCGCGTGCTTGGCCTGGGCGGCGATGGCTAAAATCAGTGTCAGCAAGATCGCCAGGGGCGTATAGATCTGCAGGACCTGCGCCGAGAGGGACGGCTTTTCGACATGGGCCATAAACTCCTCCGGCGTGCAGTCGGCCACGAACAGCGCGGCCTTATTATGGAAGACGTTTTCCGACCGGACGATGCCCGTCGTGATCTCGTTTTTATCCAGGACCCGCAGGGTGCGGAACATACCCTGCCGCTGCAGCTGCAGGCTCCACTGGGCCAAAAACAGCAGGATGCAGGCCGTCGCGCCGTAGCCGACCCGATGGCGGGCGGCGATGACGCCGTCGACGAGAGCGACGAGGCTTGCAAGGCTTGTCAGGAAATTCAGATCAAATTGCTTGCGCTTTGCGCTTGCGATGGCGGTGCGGATGACATCCCGGCAGACCAGAGCGCTGAGGACCAGTAAAACATTGACGCACCAAGCGATCGACGTGATCTGCGAAAGCGGCGCGATAAAATTCCAATCCAGGCTGTAATACGCGCTGAAAAACAGGGCAAGGCAGGCAAGGACCCCGGCCAGCTTCACCCACAGGTCCGAATGCCGCAGGCGCTTGGCGTAGCGCTGGCAGCCCTCGTGGGCCGTCAGCGTCGGCTCCGGCGCGGGGGGCGCTTTCTTTTTGCCCAGGAAGGGCAGATGCAGGGGCGCGTCGTCCGCTGCTGCCTCCTCGTACTCCAGCTCGTCTTCCAAATTTTCCGGCAGCTCTGTCGCATCGCTTGCCGCCTGCACCGCGTCTGCCTGGGGCAGGCGGGAGGTCTGGAAGGGGACAGTGGCGCGTCTGCGCCGCCGGGGGGCCGGGGAGTCCTCCGGCGCTGCTTCCGCTTCCGCGGGCTGCGCGTCCGGGGTGGCGGGGTCTTCCGGCGATTTCGCTGCCGGTTCTTCTGGCTGCTGGGCAGCTTCCGCGGCGCCCGGGTCGTCGTCCTCCTCTTCTTCGTCCGGCGCGCCGAAGAGCCAGCTCAGGCCGCGGCGGCGCTTCGGCTTTTCCGCTGGGATCTCGTCCGGGTCTTCCGGCCGTTCCGCCGGGGCGGCCTCCGGTTCTGGGGCCGGTTCCGTCGGTGATTCCGAGGCAGATTCCGAGGTGAAGAACGAATCGGTTACCGCCGGGGTGGCCTCCGGCGCGATGGGCTGGGCCGTCGGGTCCGTATACCCGCCGAATTGCTGCTCAAAGAAATCCATGGACGGGGCGTTGCCAAGGTCGCTGCGCAGATTCTGCTCCAGCGCCGCCAGCCGCTCCTGCTCGCTGTAGCGCGGGCCGCTTTTGCTGCCGAATTCTTCAATGATGGCGTCCAGCTCGGCGTCGTCGATCAGGCCCATCTCTGCTGCGCTCATGGCGGCGGCCTGACGGCGCGTTGGCCGGGGCGCGGGGGCCTCGGGCTTGGCTGGCTTTTTCGCCGGTGCTTCCGGGGCGGGGGCAGGTTCCAATACCACTTCCGGGGTGGCGTCTGCCGGTGCGTCCGGTGTTTCTTCTGCCGGTGTATCGACCGGGGCCGGTCCTTCGACCGGTTCCGCCGGTTCCGCCGATTCCGGCTGCGCCGGGGCGCTGGGCTCTGCTGCCGCCTCGTCTGCGGGCTGGGCCGCTGTGTCAGGCTCTGCCGGGTCTTGCGCGGCGGAGCCAAATTCTTTGATGATATCTTCTAACGTAAAGGCTTCTGCCTGTTCGTCTTTCGGTGCCGTCATAGTGCGCCCTCCTTATTGGTTCGCTGCGCCGCTGCTGCGCTGGCGCACGGCTTCGTAGAGTAAGATCGCCGCTGCGGCGGAGGCGTTGAGCGAGGAGATCTGCCCCAGCATGGGGATGCTGACCAGATAATCGCACCGCTCTGCCACCAGGCGGCTGATGCCGTGGCCCTCGTTGCCGATGACGATGGCCGTCGGCCCGGTGAGGTCGGCGTCGTAGAGGGCCGTCGCACCGTCTGCCGCCGTGCCGCAGACCCAGACGCCCTGCTGCTTGAGCTTGTCGACCGTCGCGGCGATGTTCGTCACCCGGGCGACGGGCAGATACTCGATGGCCCCGGCGGACGTCTTGGCGACCACTGCCGTCAGCCCGACGCTGCGGCGCTTGGGGATGATGACCCCGCAGGCCCCGGCGCACTCCGCCGTCCGCAGGATCGCCCCCAGGTTATGGGGGTCGACGATCTCGTCACAGATGACGAGCAGCGGCGTGCGGCCCTGGCTTGCGGCCCGCTGCAGAATTTCGTCCACCGTGGCGTAGGTATGGGCTGCGGCGTAGGCGATGATGCCCTGGTGCGCGCCCCCGGCGGCCATTTGGTCGAGCTTGCGCCGGTCCGTCATGCTGATGACGGCCCCGGCCTGCTTGGCCTGGCTGCAAAGGCGGCGCAGCCCGTGATCCGTATCACCGGAGGCGGCGAAGACCTTGTCGATGGTGCGGCCGCTGCGCAGCGCTTCGCTGACGGCGTTCCGGCCCACCAGAATGTCCTCCCGCTGGGTGATCTCGTCTTTTCTCTCTTCTCGCTTGCTGCTATACTCTGCCACGGCTGCCGCTCCTTTGCTGCTCCAGGGTAAATGACCCCTATTTTTGACCATTATAGCAGATTTCCCCCGCTAATACAACACCGAACTTCCCGCCCCATTTGCGCCCCTGCGGCGTTGACAGGCCTTCGGAAACTTGGTATACTAACAGGGAAACGCAAAAGATCCCTGTTATCGAGAATCACAGAAAGAGGACTTCACCCTATGAGAATGCGCAGACGCAACAACTTAGAGCCGCGGATGGCCCGCTGCCAGCAGATCATGATCCCGGCGCCGCAGGAGATGGCAGGCCATTGGCGCAGCCTGATGCCGGAGGCCCGTCAGGTGCGGGTCGAGGTCGGCTGCGGCAAAGGAAAATTCACCGTCGAGACGGCCCAGGCTGAGCCGGACGTGCTCTTCATCGCCATCGAGAAGGTGCGCGAGGCCATGGTCCTGGCCATGGAGCGGGCGCAGGAGATGGGCCTGAAGAACGTATTCTTCCTGGATATGGACGTTGCTAAGCTGGGCCAGTGCTTTGCCCCCGGGGAGGTCGACCTCATCTATATCAACTTCTGCGACCCCTGGCCCAGAAGCAAGCACGCCAAGCGCCGCCTGACATTCCCGTCCTTCCTGGACCAATACGCCTACGCGCTGCCCCTAGGCGGCGGCATCGCCTTCAAGACGGACAATGCCCCGCTGTTTGACTGGTCGCTGGAGCAGTTTGCCGCCTGCGGCTGGCAGCTGAAGAACGTGACCCACGATCTGCACAAGGACGGCGTCATCGGTGTGATGACCGGCTACGAAGAAAAATTCCACGCCTTGGGGACGCCGATCTGCCGCTGTGAAGCCTGCAAGACAGCTGAGACGAAGATCTATACCCCGCAGCAGGAGGAAGCATGAGCGTTACGATCTTAATTGCCGACGATGAAGAGCGCTGGCGCCGGATCGTCGGGGATTTCCTGCGCAACGAGGGCTACCGGGTCCTGGAGGCCGCCGATGGGCAGCAGGTGATGGAGCTGATGCGCAGCGAGGAGAAAATCGACCTGGTGGTCCTGGATATCATGATGCCCGTCCTCGACGGGCTGGAGACCTGCCGCCTGATTCGCAAAATGTCCGCCGTCCCGGTGATGATCGTCACCGCGCGGGACGCCGAGGCCGACGAGTTGGTCGGCTTTCACTGCGGGGCGGATGATTTTATCGCCAAGCCTCTGCGGTTCCCGGTGTTCATCGCCCGGGTCAAGGCGCTGCTCAAGCGCACGAGCACCGTCACCGAGCTGGCCGCCGGAGGCATCACGATCAACACGGCGGCCCACACCGTCAAGGCAGGCGCCGCCGCCGTCAGCCTGACGCCCCGGGAGTATGAGCTGCTGCTGTACCTGGCCCAGCACCAGGGCCGCGCCCGGAGCCGCCAGCAGATCTTGCAGGACGTCTGGAAGAGCGTCAATCTCGGCGAAGCCCGAACGGTGGACACGCACATCAAAAACCTGCGGATGAAGCTGGGCCAGTGCGGCGCGCAGCTCAAGACCATCCGCGGCAGCGGGTACCTGTTGGAAGCATAGATTGCCGCCGCGCCGGAGCGCTTGCCGTTCCGGCGCTGTGTTTTTATCCTTTTATACTATTATAATACAATATAAATCATAATAAATCATACAAGCATCAGTCTTGCCATGGGGGAAAGGAGGCGGCATATGCGGCGCGGGAAACGGACCTTGAGCTACCGGGCGATCCTCTTGATGGTCGCGACGCTGGTGCTGCTGCTGGATATCGTGCTGGCGGCGGTCATTTACCGGCATTATATTTCGCCGTCCTATAGTAAAAACCTCCAGGCCCGGATGCGGGAGGCCTTCAGCCAGGTCGCGGCGGACCCGACGGGGAGCCAGACGGCGCTGCTGCGGGAGAATTTCCATGTCCTGGTCCTGCGGGAAAACGGCCAGCTGGTCACGGCCAACGTCGAGCCCCGCCAGGAGGACCTGGAGAACCTGCGCCGGACCGTCGACCGGGCCGTCGTCCAGCCGGTGTTCCAGACGACGGGCAGCGATACAGAAGGGGAGCTCTCCCTGCTGGGCCGCAGCGGGGGGTATTACATCGAAGTCAGCACCCAGCTGGACCCGATCTTCTCCGTCGCCATGACCTTCACCCGTTACAGCATCGCCACTGGCGTCATCGTCTGGTTTGCGACGCTGCTGCTGGTCGTCGCCATCGAGCGGCAGCTGTTCCAGCCCATCGGCGAGGCGGTGCAGGTCGCAAAGCGCATCGCCCGGCAGGATTTCAGCCAGAAATGCGGGACCGGCGGCATTGCCCGCCAATCCCGGGCGCTGGCGGAAAGCCTGAATGAGATGTCCGATCAGCTGCAAAGCGCCCTGTCCCAGCTGCGCCAGGCCAATGCCCAGCTGCAGGACGATATCCGCGCCATCGAGCGCAGCGAGAGCGCCATGCAGCACCTCATCGGCAACCTCTCCCACGATCTCAAGACGCCCCTGGCCCTGATCTCCGGCTATGCCGAGGGCCTCTCCGCCGGAATGGCCAAGACGCCGGACCAGCAGCAGGAGTACTGCGGCATTATTTTGGATGAGACCGAGCGGATGCGCCAGATCATCACGCGGATGCTGCAGCTTTCCCAGCTGGAGAGCGGGCAGGTGCAGCTGGAGCTGGAGCGCTTCGATATTGCCCGGCTGCTGGAAAATACCCTCAACCAGTTTTCCATGGAGATGGAAAAGGCAGGCGTCGCTCTGGAGCGGGAGGTCCCGTCCCAGCTGTGGACGGTGACGGATTATATCGCCTGCGATCAGGTCCTGACGAACCTGATCCAGAACGCCGTCTTTCACACGAGACCGCCCTGCAAGATGCGAGTGCGGGCATTCTACCGCGCCGCCCCAGAGCCGGAGCAGGAGCCGCAGGTGCAGGCGGCGGAGGCCCTCGCGCCGGAGGCGAAGAAGTCCTATCCTGCCCGCCTGGTCGGCGCGGCCTGGACCTACCTGCGCAGCCGCGGCCAGCAGGAGGCAGCGGACGCTCCGGCAGATGCCGCCGGGCCGGACGTAGCCGCCGCCCCGGCCCCGCCCCGGGTCATCCGCATCGAGGTCTACAATTCAAGCGAGCCCATCGGCCCGGAGCAGATGGCCCATCTGTTTGACCGGTTCTACCGCGGCGAGCAGTCGCGTCGCCGGGCAGGCGGGCAGCTGGGCCTGGGCCTTGCCATCGTCCGGGGCAATATGGAGCTGCTGGAGCAGCCCTATGGCGTCTACAACGCCCCCGGCGGTGTCGTCTTCTGGATCGAGCTCCCAGCGGCGCCGGAATAGAATACAAGACAGCAGCGCAGCCTGCACCGGCTGCGCTGCATTTTTTTGCGTCCGGGGTAATGTCCCTGGAAATGGGAGAAAAAGGTAACAAAAGGTTAGAGAAATATCCCAGCAAATTTCTGGGATATTTCACAAATTATTTCCTGCACGTGCTGGATTCGTGAATGTCACTTGACTTTGTCTAATTATAATCCTATAATTTTTCTATAATTATGACCCGACGCCAAGGCGCGGGGCAGGATGAAGGAGGAGTTTTTATGGAACCCTGCCGCATTATGCTGATGAGCGGTTATCTCGGCTCCGGCAAGACGACGAGCATGACGTCTCTGGCAAAGTACCTGACAGACCAGGGCAGAAAGGTCTGCCTGATCACGAACGACCTGGGCAGCAACCTGGTCGATACGGCCTATGTCGCCGAGTCCGGCATCCCGGTGCTGGAGATCTCCAACGGCTGCCTGTGCCACGATGTGCCCCAGCTGCTGGAAAAGATCGACCGGCACGTCGCCGAGTCCGGCGCGGAATTTGTGATCTTCGAGCCCGTCGGCTCCTGCGTCGATATGGTGGACCACGTCTACCGGGACATCGCCGCCAATCACCGGGAGGGCTACACCCTGGCCCCGGTCTCGGCCATCGTCGATCCGCGCCGCTTCCGCAGCGTCTACCTGGAAGGGAAGATGGGCGAGAACATCGGCGAGACCGCCGTCGCCTACGGCTTCCAGAAGCAGCTGGAGGAGGCGGACCTGCTCCTGCTCAATAAGGTCGACCTGTATTCCGACGAAGAGATCGCGGAAATTCACGCGGGGATCGAAAAATACTTCCCCGGCGTCCCCGTCATTGAGATCTCCGGCCTGCGGGGCTATCATATGGACCAGTGGGCGGACTATGTCCTGCACCACACCTCAAGCCTGCGCCCACTGGAGATCGACATGGAGCTGATTCTAAAGGGCTGCGAGGATATGGGCTGGTACAACAAGGTCTCGACGATCGAGGCGCTGCAGCCGGTCAATATGCGCGAGGTCCTGGAGGAATACCTGCACGCGGTGCAGGGCATCTTCCAGGCGTCCGGCCGGGAGATCCTGCACGCCAAGGTGCATCTGGACCAGGGCGGCCGCTTTGTCAAGTCCGCCTTGACGAGCACCGGCGCCGAGGTCAATTCCGTCGGTAGCTTGACCCAGTTCAGCGGCAAGGGCACGCTGAATGTCAACATCCGCGCCCTGATGCTTCCGAAGGAGCTGGCGGACGTGATGGAATCCCAGCTGGAAAAGATCCTGGCGGCGCACGATGTGACGATCGCTGAGAACGCATTGCAATCCTTCCTCCCGGTGGACGACCCTCCGGCACCCCGGGCGAAATATTAAGGGAAAAATAAAAGAGAAAGGTAGAACAAACATGAAAAAGGGAAAACTTGCAGCCCTCCTGATGGCGGGCGCGATGCTGGTCGGGGCCTTAGCTGGCTGCGGCAGTGACAAGACAGCGGGCAGCGACACCCCGGGCTCCGACACCCAGCCCGCAGCGCAGACCGATACCAACACGAGCGCCGATTCCGACGTCATCAATGTCGGCATCTACGACGGCAGCTATCTGGCCGTCTCCGTCCTGGTGGCCCGGGAGATGGGCTACTTTGACGACGAAGGCCTGAACATCAACTGGGAAAACGTCGCAGGCGACGGCACCGCGATGGTCTCCACCGGCGACCTCGATCTGTTCACCAGCGGCGTCAACCGCGTCCTGACGGCGGTCTCTGAGGGCGATACGAACGTGCACATCGTCAGCGGCCTGATGTCTGAGGGCTGCGACTATGTCGCCCTGAACGACTTCAAGCTTGACGAGCTGACCAGCGCCCAGGATTTCGAGGGCCTGTCCATCGCCGCCTGCACCGGTGACCCCGGCCTGCTCTGGACGCAGGAATTTCTGCAGGACGCCGGCGTTGAGGCTGATTTTGTCGAATTCGGCAGCATTGCAGAGTCCGTGACCGCCGTCCAGAAGGGCGAGTGCGACATCGGCATCATCTGCGGCGCATCGAGCTACGAAGCGCTGTTGACCGGCTCCTGCAAGGTCCTGGCCCAGGTCGTGGACTTTGTCGGCACGTTCCCGTGCTGCCGTCTGCAGGCCAGCGCGAACATGGTCGAAAACCGGCATGACGATCTCGTCAAGTTCATTCGCGCTCAGCTGCGGGGCTATGAGACCTACCGCAACGACCCCGAGACTGTCGGCAAGATCCTCTCCGATATCTCCGGTCAGGACGCCAGCATCTGCATCGCCAAGATGTACGACTCCGACGAGTACGACACCCCCATGACCGTCGGCATCGACCCGGACAGCGACGCCATCATCGGTACCTATGAGAAGCTGAAGAATCTCGGTGTCATCAATAAGGACACGACCTATGACATCGAGCCCAACCTCTCCATCACCCCCTACCAGGAAGCCCTCCAGAGCCTCATCGACGAGGAGCCGGACAACACCCTGTGGCAGGAGCTGATGACCCGTTTCGAGGAGAACAACGCCATCCTCCTCGGAAAGTCCTGATGCGCTATGGGTGAGATTCGCATCGAGGATCTTACCTACCTCTATCAAAATAACGGGACCGCCTTTCCCGCCCTGCGGGAGGTCAATTTGACGGTGCACAGCGGCGAGCTGCTGTGCATCGTCGGTCACTCCGGGTGCGGCAAGAGCACGCTGCTGCGTCTGCTGCAGGGCCTGCTCCAGCCGACGCAGGGCCGTATTCTCCTGGACGGCGCCCCGGTGACGGGCCCGGATACGGACCGCGCCATCGTCTTCCAGCAGTACTCCCTGTTTCCCTGGCTGCGGGTGAAAAAGCAGGTGCTCTTCGGCATCCGCCACGCCGCCCGGAAGCTGCCGAAGCAGGAGGCGGAGCAGCGCGCTGTGCAGATACTGGAAAAGGTCGGCATGGGGCCGTATCTGGACCGCTATCCCTGCCAGCTCTCCGGCGGGATGCAGCAGCGGGTGGCCATCGCCCGGGCCCTGGCCATGGACCCGGATATCCTGCTGCTGGACGAGCCCTTCGGCGCGCTGGACGCCAAGCGCCGGGCCCAGCTGCAGCAGCTGCTGCTGGACCTCTGGAGCGGCGACGCCGCCAAGAAAACGGTGGTGTTCGTCACCCACGATATTGACGAAGCGCTGATCCTGGCCGACCGGATCGTGTTCATGGCCCAGGGCCAGATCCTGGAGACTTTGGAGGTCCCGGCCCAGCGGCCCCGGACACCGGAGCTCCGGGAGCACGACGCGGCGCTCCGGGCCTGCAAGGCGCGGATCCTGCAGTTATTTGATGAGGATGGGCAAGAAGATGAAGAAGCTATTTAATATTCCCTTTTTCCTGGCCCATGGCCTGCTGGCGGCGCTCATCGCCTTTGTGCTGACGCCCGGCGCGCGGGATACGGCATCCCCCGTGGCGTTCTGCATCGCCATCGGGCTGATCGAGGCGCTGTATCTGCTGCAGCTCTGGCGCAAGACGCTGGTGCGGCGCGTGCCCAACAGCATCTCCGAGATCATGGTCCTGGTCTATGCGCTCCTGCTTTTGTGGGAGCTGGGGACGCGGCAGTATAACTGGCTGAATGTCCTCATTTTCCCGGCGCCGGAGAATGTGTTCATTCTCTTTGGAACCAAATGGCAGGAGATGCTCCTCAACGCGGCCTACTCCATGGAGCTGCTACTGGTCGGCTTCCTGGGCGGTGTGCTGCTGGGGACGTTTGTCGGCATCCTGGTCGGCTGGATCGACAAGGTCCGGCAGATCTTCCACCCGATCTTCAAGGTCCTGGCGCCGATCCCGCCGATGATCATCTCCCCGTATGTGATCGTCGTCATGCCGTCGTTCCGCAGCGCGTCCATCGTGCTGGTCATGTTTACCGTCTTCCTCTTCGTCATCCTGACGACCATCGAGACGGTGCAGAACATCGACCGGAACATTCTCGACTCCGCCCGGGCCATGCACCTGAGCAACCCGGCGATGATCTTTGAGATCCTGGTCCCCTATGTCACCCCCGGCGTCGTCTCCGGGCTGAAGGTCAATATGATCCTCGGCTTTATGATGCTGATGTTCGCCGAGACCATCGGGTCAAAATACGGCCTGGGGCACTGGATCAATGTCAACCATCTCTATATGAACTACGCCGGGCTCATCGCTGGCTTTATCGAGATCGGCGTGCTGGTCCTGGCCATCAATAAGATCATCGAGGTCATCCAAAAGCGCGCCATTGCCTGGCAGTAGCGCGCCGTCCCCGGTACCTGGAAAAAGCAACCCGCGGCGCGGCCCCAGATTTTGTGGCTGCGCCGTATTCTCGTAAACCGCCCGAGCAGGGAAGAAATCTGCCCAGGGCGGTTGATTTTGCCGGGGCGGATATGCTATCATTAGCCTGTAATGTTATGCCCCCTCGGTAGCGGCGCGCGGCTTGACAAGGGCCGCGCCAGGTCCTATACTGGACCTAGTCCATTCCTGCATTTTACTCGCTGCAAGCCGGCGGCTTCGGCGGGGCGCAGGAAATATGCTGCTTGTGTTGGAGGTATAGAAAGATGCAGAAATTTGATTTGACGAAGTTGCTGCCGTTTTACGACAAGATCGAGGCGGCCTGCCTGGCCGCCTTCCGCGCCGAAGCGGAGCCGACGCCCTACGGGCTGCTGCTGGAGCTGATGGACCTGCCGGGTCTGCCCATGCACTGTCCCCCGCACCACTATATCATGCCTGCCACGCTCCTGACCGTCGCCGCCCGTAAGACCGGCGAGCCGGAGGACCTTTTCCGGGAGCAGCTGGCTGAATGTAAGGACCGGGCGCTGAACGTCCTGGCCGGGTTCTGCGGCTGGTACGGCGACTGCGGCGCTGCCGTCGGCATCGGCATTTTTATGAGCGTTTTTACAAATGCAGACCCCCACGTCCAGGACTACTGGGCCGATTGCAACCGCGCCACCGGCCAGGCCCTGCTGCAGATCGCCGAGGTCGACGGGCCCCGCTGCTGCAAGCGCAACAGCTTTATCGCCCTGCAGAGCGCCATCGCGTCCATCGAAAAGTCCCTGGGCCTCCAGCTGGCGGACCCGGGCAAGATCGTCTGTAAATATCATGAGGAAAATCCGGAGTGCAAGAAAAACGCATGTCCGTTCTATCCAGAGGAGGCATAAATCATGGCGGAAACGCGCGTAGAAATCCGTGTCCCAGAGCGTGAATATCCCCAGAACAAAGAGGGCAAGGACTGTGATTGCATGAATCGCGAGTACCTGCTCAAGTATAAAACGGGCGTGCTGCACTGGTGCAAGCAGCCCGGCGATGCCGTCGCAGCAGGGGAGTGCCTCTGCGAGGCGGAGATCGAGAAGAAGATTTTTGAAGTCCCGGCCCCGTCGGCAGGCGTGTTGGAGTCATGCTGCGTTGCCGAAGCGGCAGAATTTAAGTGCAGCCAGGTCCTTGGGTACCTGCTTTGCCATGACTAAGCGGCTGCTGATTGTCGGCGGCGGCCCGGCGGGCTGCGCGGCTGCCTTGAAGGCGGCCCAGGCGGGGCTGGAGGTCACGCTATATGAGCGGGGCGACCTCGGTGGCGTCTGCCTGCACGCGGGCTGCATCCCCGCCAAGGCGTTGCTCCAGGCCCAGCCAGATCTGGATTGGCAGGCGCTCACCGGGCAGATTCGGGAAAAGATATCCCTGCTTGCCAGCGGTATGGCGCGCCGCCTGCACCGCGCCGGGGTGACGGTCCGCCGCGCGTGGGCCCAGCTGGACGCGCTGCCGGAATCGGATTACTATCTTCTGGCCCTGGGCAAGCCGCCCCGTCCGCTGCCCCGGGTTCCCGGGAAGACGCTTTACACCCCGGCGAGTATCCTCCACTTGGACGCGCTGCCCCGGGAGATTGCCATCTGCGGCGGCGGCGTGACTGGGGTGGAGTACGCCCAGATCTTTGCCGCCCAGGGATGCCGGGTCTGCCTGTATGAGCAGCAGCCGGAGATCCTGCCGGGCTTTTACGGCAGCGACCTGCTGGCAGAGCGCTGCGAGGCGCTGGGCATCTCCCTTTGCTGCGGCGCGGCGGTCCGGCTGGATGCGCTGCCGCAGAAGGCCATTTTTATGGCCACCGGCAGCGGACTGCTGATGCAATCGACGGGCGCAGCGCTGAAGAAGATCGGCGTCGAAGCCGGGCCCGGCGGCATCCGGATCGACAGCGAAGGCCGCACCTCCCGTCCCGGCGTCTTTGCCGCTGGCGACTGCTCCGACAGCATGGCCACAGCCTATGAAGCCTCCACGACAGCCCGGCGGGCTGTCGATGTGATGCTGGGCCGCCCGGTCAAGCCCCGGGGCGTGTCCCTCGCCGTCGTCTGCGGGGCCTATGACCTGGTCAATGTCGGCGCATCGGACGGCCTGGCCGTCGAGGTGCCGCTGCAATACAACGGCTATGCCTTCCTGCACGACCGGATGGACGGTGCCGTCCGCCTGGTGTGTGACCCGGCCAGCGGGATGCTGACCGGCGCGCAGCTGTTTTTCCCCGGCGCGGCGGAGATTGCCTATTTCCTGGCGGCAATCATCGACGCAGGTCTGCCCGTCAATGCACTGGCCGGGGCCCTGTGTTTCCACCCGACCTATGCCGAGACTCTGCAGGAGGCGGCGGAGAAGCTCTATGATCTATTACGAGACAGCCAGCACGGACCCGCGCATTAACCTGGCGGCGGAGGACTATTTGCTGCACCAGGCCGGGGCGGAGGATGTCCTGTTTCTCTGGCAAAACGCCCCCAGCGTCATCATCGGCCGCAACCAGTGCGCGGCGCAGGAGGTCGATCTGGATCTGGCGCGGCAGTTGGGCGTCCCCGTCGTCCGGCGAGATACCGGCGGCGGCGCGGTGTATCATGATCTGGGGAATCTGAACTTCACGTTTTTGACGGCGGATCGCCCCGCCTTGGATTCGCCCTACGCGTCCTTCCTGACGCCGCTCATTGCGGTTCTGGCAAGCTTCGGCGTCGCGGCGGAATTCAATGGCCGCAACGACCTGTGCGTCCAGGGGCGCAAGATCTCCGGCAGCGCGGCCCGGGTCCACGCCGGGCGGCTGCTGCACCACGGGACGTTGCTTGTCGCCAGTGACCTTGCCCCCATGACCCGCCTGCTGACCCCGCCGCAGGAGAAGCTCCGGCGCAACGGTGTGGCTTCCGTCCAAAGCCGCGTGGCCAACCTGCAGGACTTTGCCCCGGGCCTGACCGTGGCGGCCTTGAAGGAAAAGATCGCCGCCGCCTTTGCCTGCGGCGTTCCCCGCGTGTTCGATGCCGCAGCCCAAGCGGCCATCGCCGCCCTGGCCCAGGAAAAATACGCAAACCCCGCTTGGAATTTTGCAAAATAATGCGAAAAAAAGCCTTGCAGTGTTTGCGCCGCGCACGGCGCAAATAAAGTCAAAATCATTTTTCCGGCGGCAAGTGGGTGAGACTCCAAGAGCGCAAAGCGCGATTGGTCAAGTCGAACCCATGCAGCGCATACGTCGGGAAAAATACTTCTCGCCCTGCAAGTGTGAAAATTATGCGCGCAGCAGGGTGCAAGCCCCTTCAAGCGTGAGCCCAGCGTAGCGGTAAGCGAGAGTCAAAATCTCTGATTTTGCCCCTTGAGCTTATACAGCGGAGTCACGTTTGAGAGCTTGTCAAAAATGCTTTTTTGACAAGCTCAAAAAACGCCAAGACCAGATGCGGTCTTGGCGTTTTTGTGTGTGAATTATTTGTCGACCTTCGGCAGGCGTTCAATGCTGGCGCGCAGGTCGTCGTCGGTGGGAATATAATCCGTCATCGTGCCGTCGTTGTAGTTGGCGTAGGCGTAGAGGTCGAAGTAGCCGGTGCCGGTCAGGCCGAAAAGGATGGTCTTTTCCTCGCCGGTCTCCTTGCAGCGCAGGGCCTCGTCGATGGCGGCGCGGATGGCGTGACTGCTCTCCGGTGCCGGAAGGATGCCCTCTGTGCGGGCAAACTGCTCTGCCGCCTCAAAAACGGATGTCTGCTCTACGGCGCGGGCTTCCAGATACCCGTCGTGATACAGCTGGGAGAGGATGGAGCTCATGCCATGGAACCGCAGGCCACCGGCGTGATTGGCCGAGGGCATGAAGCTGCTGCCCAGGGTGTACATCTTGGCCAGCGGGCAGATCATGCCGGTGTCGCAGAAGTCGTAAGCGTAGACGCCCCGGGTGAAGCTGGGGCAGGAGGCGGGCTCGACGGCGATGAAGCGGTAATCCGCTTCGCCCCGGAGCTTCTCGCCCATGAACGGCGCGATCAGGCCGCCCAGATTGGAGCCGCCGCCTGCGCAGCCGATGATGATATCCGGCTTGATGCCGTACTTGTCCATCGCCGTCTTCGTCTCCAGGCCGATGACGGACTGGTGCAGCAGCACCTGGGACAGGACGCTGCCCAGCACATACCGGTATTTCCCGCCGGACGTGACCGCCGCTTCCACAGCTTCGGAGATGGCGCAGCCCAGGCTGCCGTTTGTCCCCGGAAATTCCCGGAGAATCTTGCGGCCGACCTCCGTCGTCTCCGAGGGAGAGGGGGTGACCGTTGCGCCATAGGTCCGCATGACCTCACGGCGGAAGGGCTTCTGCTCGTAGGAGACCTTGACCATATAGACGTGGCAGTCCATATGCAGGTACGCGCAGGCCATGGAGAGGGCCGTGCCCCACTGGCCGGCGCCCGTCTCCGTCGTGACGCCGGACAGGCCCTGCTGCTTGGCATAATAGGCCTGGGCGATGGCGGAATTCAGCTTATGGCTGCCGCTGGTGTTGTTGCCCTCAAATTTGTAGTAGATTTTCGCCGGGGTCCCCAGGGCTTTTTCCAGGCAGTAGGCCCGGACCAGGGGAGAGGGGCGGTACATTTTGTAAAACGCGCGGATCTCCTCGGGAATGTCAAAATACGCGGTGGTGTCGTCCAGCTCCTGCTTGATGAGCTCGTCGCAGAAGACGCCGCGGAGCTCGTCAAAGGTCATGGGCTGCAGGGTGCCGGGGTTCAGCAGCGGGGCCGGTTTGTTCGTCATGTCCGCCCGCAGGTTGTACCATTGCTTCGGCATCTCATTTTCACTCAGGTAGATTTTGTACGGGATTTGCTGTGCCATAATTCCTAGGCTCCTTTCTGATTTTTCGGCGGAACAAAGAAAAAACGCCTCTGTCCCAACCAATTTGCTGGGACAGAGACGGTCAAAATTCCAAATCTCTGCGGTGCCACCCGGCTTGACGCATTTGCGCCCACTCATCGCATACTGACATATGCTCGCGCTGATAACGGTGCGCGTTCCGGCTCGCATACTAAAAGTTCCGCTCGCCCTCAGAAGGCCATTCCCATCTGCTGCTCATACCGCACTCCCACCACCGGCGGCTCTCTGAAATCAGCGGGGCAGATCGTACTTACCCTTCCTCTTCGGTTTTCTCACTTATACCATATCCTGCCTGCTTTGTCAAGCATTTTTTTCAATCCATACGCTCAGGGCCGCTCGATGCCCTTGGCGGCGTAGATCTCCGGGCAGACCTCGAACAGCTGATACTGGAGGGACTTGAGGTCGTAGAAGGTCTGGGGCTTTTTCGCGTCGTCCCGCAGCAGGGCGGCGGGATGGTACATGGCGGTGAACCAGATGCCGCCCCGCTGCTCCCACTGGCCGTGCTCCCGGCTGATGCGGAAGTCCTTCCGGATCAGCCGCATGGCGGCGATGCGGCCCAGGCAGACGATGAGCTTCGGCTGCATCAGCCTGGTCTGCATTCGCAGCCAGTCGATGCAAGCGTCCTGCTCTGTCTGCAGCGGGTCCCGATTCTGGGGCGGGCGGCATTTGACGATATTGGTGATGTAATAGTCGCTGCGGTCGAGGTCGATGATCGAGAGCATATCGTCCAGCAGATGCCCGGCGGCCCCGACGAAGGGGACGCCCTGGATATCCTCATTCTGCCCCGGCCCCTCGCCGACAAACAGGAGCTTCGCCTCCGGATTGCCGTCGCCGAAGACGACATGCTGCCGCGTCTGGCAGAGGGCGCAGCGGTCGCAGGCCAGGCATTGGGCCTGCAGCGTATTCCAGTCTAGCATGGGATATCAGTCCTTTGGCGGTGTATTTTTTAGCGTATTTTGTGCGGAATTTTCAGATGATGTTTGCTGCGGCTTTGCGGCAGCTCGGGCACGGCCGGATTGCTGGAGATAATGGCCGCCTGCTTGCTGGGCCCGCTTTTTCCGCCGGGCCGCCGCCTTTTTCCGGCGGATGCGCTCGCTGCGCACCCGCAGCAGAACGACGGCCAAAATCAGCGCCAGAGGGATGAGCAGCCAAAGAAATTTTTTCACCTGCCGCCCGGCACTCTTGGCTGCGTACTGCACCACATGCCGCTCCACGGTGGTGATGGGCCGCAGCGTCGTCTCGCCGACTGTCTTGCCCTGATAGGTCACGGTGACGGTGCCGACGTCGTCCGTTGTTTCCAGCGGCGCGCTCAGCGTGTCCGCCCCGCCGGTCAGCGCGTAGGACAGCTGCAGCTGGCTCTCGTCGTAATCCGCCGGGAGCAGCGCCGTGACATCCTGCGCCGGAGCGACGACGACGGAATCGACATTCGCGTTCTTGACCTTCACCTGGGCCACCGGGACAAGTTGAGAGATCACTGTGGCAAAGCTGAAGCTCGTCAGGCCGTATTCCAGCAGCTTTTTCGTCTGCACGAAGCTGTCATAGACGACGCTGCCGTCGTCGTTCACAATCGTTTTGCAGCCGGTGACGATGCTGAGATAGTAGACATCGCCCTGCTTGACCGTCGAGATCAGGCAGCGGCCTGCCTTGCTGGTGTAGCCGGTTTTGACGCCCTTGGCCTTTTCGTAGTAATAATCCGGGTTGATGGCCGTGCTCATGAGATAGTTCGTCGTATGGACGATGCGCTTGTCACTGAGATTCGTCGCCGGGACCTCGTAGACTGCGGTGGAGACGATGGTCCGGAACGTCTCGTTCTGCAGGGCGGCCTCCGTTATGCGGCGCAGATCCCGGGCGGTGGTGTAGTGGTCGTCGTCATGTAGGCCGTCGGGGTTGGCAAAGTGGGTGCCGGTGCAGCCCAAGGCCTGGGCCTTCTCGTTCATTTTTTCCACAAAGGCGTCGATCGTGCCGCCCAGATGCTCGGCGATGACGCAGCAGGCGTCATTGGCGGAGGGGAGCATGATGCAATAGAGCAGGTCCTCCATCGTCAGCACCTCGCCGACCTGCAGCGATGCGGTGGAGCCGTCCGGGTCCAGCCCGGCCAGCGCGGTCTCGGTGACGGTGACCTCCTCGGCCAGGTCCTTGCAGAGCTCCAGTGCCAGCATACAGGTCATGATCTTCGTCAGGCTGGCGGGGTAGACCTTGTCGTCGGCATTTTTTTCGTAGACGACGGTCCCGGAATTCATCTCGACGAGCATCGCCGCCGTGGCGTCGACGGAGAAGGCAGGGTCGCTTGTGTCAGCGGGGGTACTGTCGCCGTTTGCCGGGTCGACTGGCGTTTCCTCGTCTGCCGGGGCTGCGCCCTCTGCGGCGGTCTCGCCCTGCGACGAGTCCGTCTGTGCAGCGCCCGAATCGCTGCCGGTGTCATTGACGGCGGCGCAGGGGAGGGCGAGGGCGGAAAATAGAAGGCTCAGCGCCAGGAAAAGCGACAAAATACGTGTCTTAGTCATAAAAAACTCCAGTAAATTGCAAAATATGCGCCGAAGGTGATTGCTGCGCGCCTGCGGAATGTGATATACTGAAAGAAAGAACCAAAATTCGACCGGGCGCAGCGCGGCTTTTCTCTATTATAAGCAAGGAACGGGCTTGTGTCAACGAAAAGGCGGGGGGATTTCTATGAAAGCAAAGCTGCTGCGCTGGGGCCTGCTTCTGTGCTGCGCGGGCTTTTTGCTCTTTGGCCTGGGCCTGTACTTCGGCCGCACGACGGGCGGGACGGTCCTGTATCAACGCCCGGCCGACGCGTCATCCGTGACAGACGAGACGCCCAAGCCGCAGACGCCGGAGGAACCGGAAGGCGCCGAAGAACCGGAGGAACCGGCGGAGTCGGAGGAGCCGGAAGTCCCGGCGGGCACGGAGGCGCGCGTCAACCTCAACACCGCAGACGCGGCAGCCCTGGAATCCCTGCCCGGGATCGGCCCGGCCCTTGCCCAGCGGATCATCGACTACCGCACGGCCAACGGCCCCTTCCGGACGACGGAGGAGATCCAGGACGTCCGCGGCATCGGCGCGGGGATCTACGCAAAGATCAAAGACAGCATAACAGTGGAGTGAAGAACAATGAAGATTTTAGTGGTGGATGACGAGGCGGTTTTGGTCAAGGGGATCAAATTCAACCTCTGCAACGACGGCTACGACGTCGTGACCGGCAGCAATGGCCGCGAAGCGGTGGAGCTGGCGGCGGACCCGTCGATCGACCTTATCATCCTGGACTTGATGATGCCGGAGATGGACGGCCTGATGGCCTGCGCCAAGATCCGGACATTTTCCGATGTCCCGATCCTGATGCTCACAGCGAAGGCGGAGGATATGGACAAGCTCATCGGCTTTGACCACGGGGCGGACGACTATATGACAAAGCCCTTCAACATCCTGGAGCTCAAGGCGCGGGTCCGGGCGCTGCTGCGGCGCGCCAAGCGGGAGCAGGATGGGGCCGTCTGGCTGACCGGCGGTCCCATCCGCCTGAACACCCAGAGCCGGACGGCCTTCCGGGAGAATACCCAGGTCGATCTGACGGTCAAGGAGTTTGACCTGGTGGAGCTGCTGCTGCGCAACCCGGAGCGGGTCTATTCCCGGGAGGCGCTGCTCGACGCCATCTGGGGCTATGAGTACCGCAGCGATATCCGGACGGTGGATGTGCACATCCGCCGCATCCGGGAGAAGCTGGAGGAGAATCCTGCCGCGCCGCAGCATATTCTGACCAAGTGGGGAGTGGGCTACTATTTCAAAGCATGAGAAGGCAACGCGCCGCGGCCTGCGGCGGCTGCTGCCCAGCACGTCCCAGGCCAAGCACGCGGCGCTCTATGTGCTCATCACGGCGGTGGCGCTGTGCCTGCTGAACCTCATCGCCGCCGTCTCGACCCGGAACCTGGTGTTCCGGTCCAACGCGGCGTCGATGCAGGATAAGGCGCAGCTCGTGGCGTCGTCCCTGGCGGGGCTGGATGAGCTGACCCAGGAGCGGGTCGCCCAGACGATGGAGGTCCTGGCGGACCTGCGCTCCACCCGCGTCGTCGTCACAGATGCCAGCGGGCGGATGGTCTACGACTCCCGGTCCGAGGGGCAGAGCAAGCAGGTGTATTTCCTCCTGCCCGAGGTCGTGCAGGCGCTGGAGGGCAACGACGTTTTCTACTGCCAGTATACCGGCGAAGCCGTCGAGAGCCACGCGGCAGCGCCGGTGCTCTATTACGACGCGCCCCTGGGCGCCGTCTATCTCATGGCCTATGATACGGACCAGGGCGCGCTCATCGCATCCCTGGAGGGGAATCTCCTGAAGATCACGGTGCTGCTGGAGCTGGCGGTCATCTTGATCTCCCTGCTGTTCTCCTCCGCCTTCTCCCGCCGGATGAACCGCGTGCTGGATTCCATCCGGACCGTGCGGGCCGGGGATTACACCCATCAGCTGGAGATGACCGGGCACGATGAGGTCACCCAGCTGGCCCAGGAATTTAACGAGCTGACGGACCGGCTGCACGAATCGGAGCAGCTGCGCCGCCGCTTTGTCTCCGATGCGTCCCACGAGCTCAAAACGCCGCTGGCGTCCATCAAGCTGCTGGCGGATTCGATTTTGCAAAATGAGATGGACGGCGAGACGGTCCGGGAATTTGTCGCGGATATCAGCACCGAGGCCGACCGCCTGACCCGCCTGTCCGCCCGGCTGCTGGAGCTGACGAAGCTGGACGTCCAGGTGATGCAGCCCCGGGAGGTCGTCGACGTGAGCGGGACCGTCCGCCAGGTCCTGAAAATGCTGCGGCCCCAGCTGGAGCAGCAGCGCATTGAAGTAAGCTGCGACCTGGCAGACGGCGCGACGATCCTCGCCACGGAGGACGATCTCTACCAGATCGTCTTCAACTTGGCGGAGAACGGCATCAAATACAACCGCCCCGGCGGCGCGCTCCTGCTGCAGGTGGAGCGCCGGGACGAGACCGTCGTCCTGACCGTGGCGGACACCGGCATCGGCATCCCGGACGACGCCATGGCCCATATTTTCGAACGCTTTTACCGGGTGGACAAGGCCCGCTCCCGCCAGGCCGGCGGGACAGGGCTGGGCCTTTCCATCGTACATGATATGGCCGAGCGGCACTTCGGCACGATCGAAGTCGCCCACCGGGACCCAGTGGGGACACGCTTCCAGGTGACGTTCCCGCTGTTTGCCGTGGAGGAGGAGCCGGAATGAGACGATTGCTTTGGAGCGCCGCACTGCTGCTGGCGCTGCTGGCAGGCTGCGCCGCCCAGGAGACGGCGGGGGACGCGGTGCAGCCGGTGAATTTTTACTACCCCCGCGTCGAGCCCGCCTATGGGCAGGCAGATGGCTACCTGGCGGCGGAGGTCTACGACTGGGGCGCGCAGGAGATGGACTATCTGGCGCTCCTGAATCGCTATCTCCAGGGCCCCGTCTCAGAAGAGCTCCGGCAGCCGCTGCCGGAGGGGGCGGCGTTTTTGGATGTCACCGTCCAGGCCCAGTGCGCCAATGTGACGGCGAGCGCCGCCTTTGCCACGCTCACCGGCAGTGCGCTTTCCGAGGCGGCTTGCTGCCTGGCAAAGACGCTGCTGGAGCTGCCCGGCATCCAGTCCGTCCGCCTGTCCGCCCAGAACGCGCTGCTGGACGGGCAGAGCTCCCTGTTTTTGACGGATGACAGCATCGTCCTTTCTGACGACGGCGCCAGCACCTTTGAGCTGCCCATGGCCCTGTATTTTGCGTCGGACGACGGCCGCTATCTGTGCGAGCAGACGCTGACCGTCCCCACGGACCTGACCGGCGCGCTGCCGTCGTACCTCATCGAGCAGCTGATCGAAAATCCGGCAGGGGAGGGGCGGCGGACGCTGCCCGCGGACCTCCGGGTCCTGGATACGACGATCGAGAACGGCGTCTGCACCGTCGACCTCTCCCAGCAATTCCTTGATGACATGCCCCAGACGGCGCTGGAGGAGCGGCTACGGGTCTTTTCCATCGTCAACACCCTGACGGGGATCGACAATGTGGACGCCGTGCGCATCCTCGTCTCCGGCGCGCCGGTGGAGCGGTACCTGTACCTGGACCTGCAGCAGGACCTGGTCCGGGAGCCGGCGATCATCGCGGCGGCGCACCCGTCGCTGAGCACCTTTGACGCGACGCTGTGCCTGCCGATGGAGGGCCAGAGCGGGCTCTTTGCCTGCCCGGTCCAGCTGGAGAGCCGCGCCAACGAGGACAAATGCCGCCTCGTCCTGGATGCGTTGCTGGCCTATCCCGGGGGCAATGGCTATGACAACCCGCTCCCGGCGGGGCTTATCATCCGGGCATTCTCCCGGGAGAACGGCGTCTGCTACATCGACTTCTCCGCCGACCCCCTGGGCGACTGCCAGGACCCGGCGCAGATGCGCCAGTGCGTCCAGGCCATCGTCCTATCCCTGCGGGAGTCGGTGACAAGCTGCCTGGTGCAGATCACCGTCAACGGCATCCCATTGCAGCAGCTCCACGCCCTTTACACAGAGCACAGCCAGTACTATGTCCCAGAGCTGAGCCAGCTACACCGCTAAAAAACACATCAGGCGCGCCGTAGCTTACGGTGCGCCTGATGTGTTTTGCTAATTTTTATCTATTCTCCCAAAGCCATGCGCGGAGGTCTTCGCGGCCTGCTTCGGACATGGGGAAGGTCTTCTCGTCCTGGATCTCGCTTTTTTCATAGCACAGCGGGCCGTGCCAGTACTCGGCGCGGATGCTGCTGGCTTCAAAATCCACTTCCTTCGGCGTGCGCATTTCCACATGGGGCGTGATCTTAAAGCGCAGGCGGCCGTAGGAGCCGGTGAAGCCGTTGTTCATGGCGAAGGTGTGCAGGGTGGGAATGTGGAACGCTTCGTCGATGGCCATGGTCAAAGCGCCTCCATTTCATCGAGCAGCTGGCCGAAGAGGTCCAGTGCCTGCTGCACCGGCGCGGGGCTGCTCATATCGACTCCGGCGATCTTCAAAAGGTCGATGGGGTCCTGACTGCAGCCGCCGGACAAAAAGCGCAGGTAATCGTCCACCGCAGGCTTGCCCTCCTGCAGAATGCGCCGCGAGAGCGCGATGGCCGCGGCATAGCCGGTGGCGTACTGGAAGACGTAATAGTTGTAGTAAAAATGCGGGATGCGGGCCCACTCCAGGGCGATGGCCGGGTCGATGACGATGCCGTCGCCGAAATACTGCCGGTTCAGGGCCAGATACTCCTGGCAGAGCCGCTCCGCCGTCAGCGCCTGGCCCGCCTGGTTCAGCTTCCCCAGCAGCAGCTCAAACTCGGCAAACATCGTCTGCCGGTACAGTGTCCCCTTGAACTGCTCCAGGAAGTGGTTGAGAAGATACGCCCGCTGCTGCTTATCCGTCGTGCGGGAGAGCAGATGCTCCATCAGCAGCGCCTCGTTGCACGTCGAGGCGACCTCGGCGACGAAGATCACATAGTCGGCATAGACGACGGGCTGTGTCCGGTTGGAGAGGTAGGAGTGGATGGCGTGGCCCATCTCGTGGGCCAGGGTGAACTGGCTGTCCAGCGTGCCGGTGTAATTCAGCAGGACGTAGGGGTGCACCCGGGCCCCGGCGGAGTAGGCGCCGGAGCGCTTGCCGGGGTTCTCATAGACGTCGATCCACCGGTTCTGGAAGCCCTCCTGCAAAATTTTGCCGTAGGCCTCGCCCAGCGGGGCCAGGGCCTGGGCGACGGCCTGCTTCGCCTGGTTAAAGTCGATGCGCTGCGCCGGGCCCTGGGCCAGGGGGGCGTAGAGATCGTACATGTGCAGCTCGTCCAGCCCCAGCTTTTGCTTCCGCAGGCGGACATAGCGGTGCAGCTTGTCCAGATTCTCGTGGACCGTCTGGATCAGGTTTTCGTAGACGCTGACCGGCACATGGGTGCCGTCCAGCGCGGCCTCCAGCGGCGATGCATAGCGGCGGCTGGCGGCAAAAAACTGCAGCTGCTTGACCTGGGCCGCCAGGACGGCAGCGCAGGTATTCTGCACGCCGCCATAGACCTGGTACATGGCGGTAAAGGCGTTTTTGCGCAGCGTGCGGTCCGTGCTTTCCAGATAGCTGACATAGGTCCCCTGGGTCAGCGGGTGCGCCGCGCCCGCGGCGTCCTGGACATCGGGGAACGTCAGGTCCGCGTCTGCCAGCATGGAATAGATCGTATCCGGCGCGTTTGCCATCTCCCCGGTGGCGGCCAGCAGCCGCTCCTCTGCCTTGGAGAGCGTATGGGCCTTCTGGCGGCGGATGTTATAGATATGCCAGCGGTAGACCTCCAGCGCCGGGCACTGGCGGTAATAGTCCTCCAGCGTCTCGTCCGGCAGCTCCAGCAGCTCCGGCGTGAGAAACGCCGCGGCGGCGGAGAGATCGACCCAGGCGGCGGTGATGCGGCTGACCAGCTCCTGGTTCGCGCCGATGCGGGTGTCCTCATCGCTGCGGCGCTGGGCGTAATTGGCCAGCTTGTCCAGCAGGACCGAGAGGGAGTCGTCCAGCTGCAGCAGCGCCAGCAGCTGGTCCGCCGAGGTCGTGAAGACGCCGGAGAACCCGGCGAGCTTGCCCGTCAGGTCTTTTAATTCGGCCAGGTCCCGCTCCCAGTCGGCGGGGGTGGCGTAGAGGTCCTCCAGCGCCCAGCAATTGGCCGGGTCCTGCTGGCTGCGTTCTAAAATCTTGTGTTCCATAGCGCCTCCTGTCAGCGGTCTTGGTGATAGCCGAAGTTGCGGATGAGGTTCGGGTTATCCCGCCAGTTTTCCTTGACCTTGACCCAGGTCTGCAGGTAAATTTTCGCGCCCAAAAAGCGCTCACAGTCATGGCGGGCCATGGTGCTGATCTTTTTCAGCATCGCGCCCTGCTTGCCGATGATAATGCCCTTGTGGCTGGCCTTTTCGCAGTAGATCGTCGCGTCGATCTCGATGACGCCGTCGTCCCGCTCCGAGAATTTCGTGATCTCGACGGCGGTCCCGTGGGGGATCTCCCGCTCCAGGTTCCAGAGCATCTTCTCCCGGATGATCTCCGCCACGATCTGGCGCTCCGGCTGGTCGGTGATCATATCGTCCGGGAAGAGCTGCGGGCCGGGGACGGCGTAGCGGTCCAGCTCCTGCAGCAGCTCCTGCAGCCCGTCGCGCCGCTTGGCGCTGATGGGGATGATGGCGTCAAAGGGGTAAAGGTCCTGGTAGGAGGCGATGACCTCCAGCAGCGTGTCCTTTTCCACGGTGTCGATCTTGTTGATGACCAGCAGCGCCGGGGCGTTCTGCTTGTGCAGCTGGGCGATGAGCGCCTCCTCCTGCTTGCCCGCCCCCGCGATGGGCTCGACGATCAGAATGACCGCGTCGACATCGCTGACCGATTCGTTGACGACGCCGACCATATAGTCCCCCAGCTTCGTCCGGGGCTTGTGGAAGCCCGGCGTGTCGAGAAAGACGAACTGGGTATCGCCCCGGTTCAAGATGGCGGAAATGCGATTGCGTGTCGTCTGCGGCTTGTTGGAGACGATGGCGATCTTTTCGCCCACCAGGGCGTTGAGCAGGGTGGATTTGCCGACATTCGGCCGCCCTGCAATGGTGATCATAGCGGATTTTTCGATCATGCTTGCGCTCCTTATCTCTCTAAAACGATCTCGGCCATGATGGCCTCTTCCCGGGCGCGCATCTGCTTTTTCATGGGGCCCTCGTCCAGATGATCATACCCCAGCAGATGCAGCACGGAGTGGACCGTCAGGTAGCCCAGCTCCCGCTGCGCCGAGTGCCCGTATTCCTTCGCCTGGGCCCGGACCCGCTCCAGGGAGATGGCCATATCCCCCAGGGGGACAAGCCCCGTGGCCGGGTCGGCCTTCGCGGCAAAGTCCGCCGGAAGCTGGCCGGGGGTGAAGTGGAACATGGGGAAGGAGAGCACGTCCGTCGCCCGGTCGATCTGCCGCTGGGCCTGGTTGATGGCGCGGATGCCGTCGTCATCGGTGAGGAGGACGCCTATCTCGCACGCCGCCGGGACATGCTCCTGTGCCAGCGCGGTACGGATGCATTTTTTGAGGTACAAGCTCAGGCTGAGCCGCCGCAGCGTGCGAGCCTGGAATGCGATGATAATTTTATGTTTCATACGGACCCCTTCTTCTTTGCGTGATATGTTTTCGGCGGCAGCTTGCCCGACGGGCGGCGCTGCTCGAAGCTGTCATAGGCGGCGACGATCTTCTGCACCAGGGCATGGCGGACAACGTCGCTGGCGCCCAGGCGGCAGATGGCGATATCCGGGATATGCTCCAGCACCCGCACCGCGTCCTTCAGGCCGCTGGTCTTGTCCGCCGGGAGGTCAATCTGGGTGATATCGCCGGTGATGACGATCTTGGAGTTGAAGCCCAGGCGGGTCAGGAACATTTTCATCTGCTCCCGGGTCGTATTTTGGGCCTCGTCGAGGATGATAAAGCTGTCGTCCAGCGTGCGGCCGCGCATGTAGGCCAGGGGCGCGACCTCGATATTGCCCCGCTCGAGATATTTGAGGTAAGTCTCCGAGCCCAGCATGTCAAACAGGGCGTCATACAGCGGGCGCAGATAAGGGTCGACCTTGTTCTGCAGATCGCCGGGCAAAAAGCCCAGGCGCTCGCCCGCTTCGACGGCGGGGCGGGTCAGGATGATCCGGTTGACCTCCTTGGCCCGGAACGCCGCCACGGCGGCGGCCACGGCAAGATATGTCTTGCCCGTGCCCGCCGGGCCGACGCCGACGGTGATGGTGTTGTGCAAAATGGCCTTGACATAGTTCCCCTGCCCGAGGGTCTTTGCCCGGATGGGCTTGCCCTTGGCCGTGATGCAGATGACGTCCTTCGACATCTGCCGGACCTGGTCCGCCGTGCCGTTGCGCACCTGCTCGATGAGATAGCGGACCTTCTGCTCGTCGATATCCTCGCCCTTGGAGGCAAGCTCCAGCAGCAGCTCAATGGCGCGGGCCGCCTGGAGCACCGGCTCATCGTCCCCGGAGACCTTGAGCTCCGTCCCCCGGTTGACGACCCGGACCTGGAACGCCTCCTCGATCTTCTTAATATTCTCGTCAAAGGAGCCGAAGACGCTGATGACCTGCTCGATGCGCTCGGCGTTAATGACTTGTTCCATATGTGCTTGCGTCCTCCGTATACAGCGCCGCCGGTTCGCTTCTGGCGATCATCTCCCGGCACCAGGCAGTGGTGCGGAGGGTGTAGACGCCGCCGGCGGCCTCTTTCTCTTCCCGGGCGCTTTCCAGCTGCCCGGCGATCATGCTGGCCTGCAGCTGCCGCCTTGCCGCATCGCGCAGCAGCGGCCAGGCGTCCTCCTCCGCTAGCGTGGCCTGCTCCGGCGTATAGGGCCGGAAGGTCTGGACGGTGATGCCGATGGGCAGCGTGTAGCCGCCGGGCAGGGTCAGCATTTTTTCAGATTCTATTTTATCACAACAGGCGGCGGAAATTCCACTCCTTCCGAAGATTTTTATTCTTTTTCTTCCCAGGTTCAGCCAGATGCAGCGCTTGGCCCGGCCGCCGGGCTGCTTTTTTGTGACCGCGGCGGGCAGCTTGGCTGTGATCTTATGCTGCGTCTGGGCGTAGATTTCGCCATAGGCGCGGGTTGCCTGGATGCGGCCGTCCCAGTCGCAGTAGCCGGAGACGAGCAGCTGCCCCTGCCGCACGGCCTGCCCCGGCGTGCACTGGGCCGCGCCGCTGTAGACCTGCACCTGTGAGATCACCCCATCGCGGGCGGCGACGAGATTTGTGACCTCCCGCTTGGATGTGACCCGGTCGGCCTCCGTCCGCTCCGAGACAAGGACCGTCGCCTTCCCGCCGGCGCAGTTGACGGCCAGCCACTGGAGCGCCGGGATGCGCAGGAGCATCTTGTTTTTGATCTCCCGGTTCGAGAGCCCCGGCCCCCACGTCCCGAAGCGGACGCCGATGTTATCCAGCTCCTGCAAAATCTGCGCCGTCGGGACCGTGACATTGCCCTGGACCTCCAGCGTCCAGATAAAATTCGGCAGGACCAGGATCCCGGCCAGGAGCAGCGCAAGGCTCACCAGCAGCATCGGCCGCCGGAGCAGGCCGCTGTAGCGGTGGGCAAAGCCGTGGCGCGCCAGGCAGCGGGCCTGGCACTGGCAGCCCCGGGAGATTTGCGCCGCCGCGTCCAGGTCCCTGGCGAGGATGCTGCATTGCAGCGTGTAGGCGTCCGGCGTTGCAAGGTCCCAGAACCCGATGCCGCAGCCAAGAAACCGGTTCAGGCACCGGCTGGGCTCGACACCGGTGATCTCCAGGCGGCAGTGACCCCGGAAGAAGGCGACGAGCTGCATCATGGCACGACCTCCAGCTCCACCGCGGCGATGCGCCCGGCGATGACGAGCCGCGCCGGGTTCATCCGGGTGATCTCCAGCCCGATGCCCCGGACCAGAGCGAAGCCGCCCCGGATGCGGACGCGGATCTCCTCCGGGTCATAGCCGCCGATGCCCCGGTGCCCATAGACGGTCAGCTCCCGGTTCGATGCCAGCACCAGCTGGGCGTCCAGCGGCATCAGGTCCGGCGGCAGGTCCAGCTTCTGCCGCACGCGGGAAAATACGGATGTCTCCTGTTTCAATGCAATCACCTCACAGGGCTAGTCTATGGCCCGGCGGCATGAATCTTTCCCGGGGCCATATACTTTTCCCAAGCGACAGGGGACGAGGAGGGGCGCGGATGCAAAAACGCGGCAAAACATTTCCGGTGTGGCCGGTTCTGCTGTTGGCGCTGCTTGCGATGACGGCGCTGCGCCAGCCGCTGGCGCAGGCGCTGCGGGCGGGGCTCGACCAGTGCGCCCAGGTCGTCTTCCCGTCGCTGTTTCCGTTTTTTATCCTGACGAATCTTCTCCTGGCGACGGACTTTCCCCAAAGGCTTGCCAGCGCCTGGGGCGGCGCAATGCGGCGCTTTTTCCATGCCCCGCCGGAGGGCGCGGCGGCCCTTGCCATCTCGCTGCTGGGCGGCTACCCCATGGGGGCGAGGACGGCGGCGCAGCTGGCGCAGCAGGGGACCCTGACGCAGTGTGACGCCGGGCGGCTGCTGTCCTTTTGCAATAACACGGGCCCGGCGATCTTCTTCGGCCTCATCGGCGGCACGCTTTCTTTGCCTGCGGGGCTGCTGGCGGGGCTCTATGCCATCCATATCCTCGCCGCCCTTGCCACCGGCTGGCTGCTGCGCCCCCCGGCGTCGCCCCAGGCCGGTCCCGCCGTGCCGGGGAAGACTGCGCCCTGGCATGGCCCTGCGCCGCTGCCGGTGTCCCAGGCCGTCTGGCAGGCATTTTGCAGCACGGCGCGTATCTGCGCGTTGATCCTGGCCTTTCGCGCGGTGCTCGGCGTCCTGGGCGCCGTGCTTGCGTTCTGCGCGCCGCAGCTTGCGGCGCAGCCCATCCCGGCGGCGCTAGCGGCGGGGTTTTTGGACCTGCCCAATGGCATCGCCGCCCTGGCGGCCGTCCCGGACCCTGCGGCGCAGTTTCTGCTTTGCAGCGTTTTTGTAAACTGGGCCGGGCTGTGCATCCATCTGCAGACAAGCGACGCCGTCGCCCCGGCGGCGCTGCCGCTGCGGTATCACCTGTGGGGAAAATGCTGCCAGTGCGCCGTAGCCGCCGCGCTGAGCGGGCCGATCTATTGCTGCCTGCGGGGCCAGGATACCGCCGCGGCTCTGTTTGCCGCCGCGCTGCTAATCGCGGCAGGTTTGCTGCAAAAAATAAAAGTAAAGGTGGAAATTTCCCGGGAAAAACGGTATAATCAGAAAAAGAAAGCTTGGAAGCGACCGGCGTAGCCGCGCCTCCCGCAGTGCAGCGAGGCGCAGGCGGGGCAGGGCCGGGGAAAAGGGAGGTGCGGGCTTGCTATTTCGAAAAAAGATCGCCCGGCAGTGCGTTTACTGCAAATACGCCGCCAAGGCGAACGCCCAGCAGATGGTCTGCGTCAAAAAGGGGCTCGTCCCCGCCAACGGGGCCTGCGGCAGATTTTGCTATGACCCCCTCAAGCGGGTGCCGGAGCCGCATATCTCCACGGCGCTGCCCTGCCTGGAGGAGGGAGATTATTCCCTGTAACGATTTGGGCGTATAGCCCGCCGGATTCCGCAAATGCTAACGCTATACTCATGAGAACGGAGGGCGTTGCTTGTGCATGCGGAGGATTACTGGGCAATTTTCTTAGAGACCGGCGCGCCGGAGGTCTATTTGCTCTACCGGCAGGCGCTCGCGGCGGCGCAGCCGTGCAGCGCATAACGCGCCGCGGAGGAAACACGATGCATTTAAAAACCGAGGGCCTCGTCCTGCGGCAGACGAATTACCAGGACCACGATCTGCTCCTGACGGTCCTGACCAAGGACTACGGCCGCATGACCCTGCGGGCTCGGGGCGTCAAGGGCAAGCGCAGCAAGCTCAAAAGCGGCTGCCAGCTGCTGGCCTACGCCGAATTTACGATCTTTGAAAACCGGGGCTTCTGCACCGTCCAGGAGGCGGCGCCGCTGGAGCTGTTCCTGCCGCTGCGGTCGGACCTGGAGCTGCTCAGCCTGGCGTCCTATTTTGCCCAGGTGGCGGAGGTCTTATCCCAGGAGGATATGCCGAACCCGGAGCTGCTTTCCATGACGCTGAACAGCATCTATGCCCTGTGCCATCTGGGCAAGCCCCAGCAGCAGGTCAAGGCAGTTTTTGAGCTGCAGGCGGCGTGCCTGGCGGGGTATCTGCCGGATGTCTCCGGCTGCGGCGTCTGCGGCCGCCAGGACGCGGGCTATTTCTGCGTGCGGCAGGGAATGCTGCGCTGCAAGGGCTGCCTGCAGCCGGGCGACGGCCTGCGCCTGCCCGTCAGCGCGGGGACATTGGCGGCGCTGCGCTATATCTGCCAGGCCGACCCGCGGCGCGCCTTCGGCTTTCAGGCGTCCGACGCGGTCCTGCGTCAGCTGAGCGGCCTGGCGGAGACATACCTGACCGTGCAGCTGGAGCACAGCTTCTCCACGCTGGACTTTTACCATTCCATCTGCTGGAACCGGTCAAAAGAGCTTGCCAAAAATTCTTTTTGACAAGCTCTCAAATGCGACAACGCTGTATAAGTTCGAGTAACAAAATCGAAGATTTTGACTCTCACTTACCGCTGCGCTGGGCTCGCATTTGAAAGGATTGCACCCTGCTGTGCGCATAATTTCCGCGCCGTTGGCGCGGAAATTCCACAGCGCTGCATGGGTTCGACTTGACCAATTGTGCCGCGCAGAGCTTGCACAATTGGAGTCTCACCCAACTTGCAGGGCGAGAAGTATTTTTGTCGACTATGCGCTGCATGGGTTCGACTTAGCCAATCGCGCTGCGCTGCGCTTGCGCTCTTGGAGTCTCACCCACTTGCCGCCGGAAAAAACAGATTGGACTTTATTTGCGCCTGCGGGCGCAAACTCTGCGAGGCTTTTTTTGACTGTTTGGATACATAAGGAAACGAGCTATGTCTGAATTATATACGAAATCTATGAAAAAACTGGAGCTGGACGCTGTGCTGCGGCAGTTGAGCGAGCAGGCGGTCAGCCAGGAGGCCAAGGCCCGGTGCCTGGCCTATCAGCCGCTGCGCGACGCGGCGGAGATTCGCATCCTGCAGCAGCAGACGTCCGCCGCCTGCCATCTGGTGGAGTTTAAGGGGACGCCCGGCTTCTCCGGCCTGACGGATGTTCGGCCGGTCCTGGCGCGGGCGGACCGGGGCGGCACGCTGAACCCGGCGGAGCTGCTGCAGGTCGCGGGCGTTCTGCGCTGCGCCCGGGAGGTCAAGGGCTACTGCGACGGCGACTACCAGCAGACGGTCCTGGACCCGCTGTTCTTCGCCCTGAGCACGAACCGCTACCTGGAAGAGCAGATCACCGGCGCCATCTTATCCGTCGACGAGATCGCCGACAGTGCCAGCGCAGAGCTTGCCAGCATCCGGCGGCATATGCGCCTGCAGAGCGATAAGATCAAGCAGACGCTGCAAAAAATCATCTCCTCGCCCGGCTACCAAAAGGCCCTGCAGGAGCCGATCATCACCATGCGGGCCGACCGCTATGTCGTCCCCGTCAAGAGCGACCATAAGAGTGCCGTCCCCGGACTGGTGCACGATGTCTCGTCCAGCGGCAGCACGTTCTTTATTGAACCGGCCTCCGTCGTCGAGGCCAATAACAAGCTGCGGGAGCTGGAGCTTGCCGAGGAGCGGGAGATCGCCCGCATCCTCGCCGAATTCTCCGCCGACGTGGCAAATCACAAAGACGCCATTGACATGGACTTTACCATGCTGGTCCAGCTGGATGAGATTTTTGCCCGGGCCCGCTATTCCTTCGCCATCCACGGCATCGAGCCGGAGATCCGGACCGACGGCGCGATCCACCTGAACCGCGCCCGGCACCCGCTCATCCCGGCGGAGAAGGTCGTCCCCGTGTCCGTCCGGCTGGGGGAGGACTTTGACACCCTCATCATCACCGGCCCGAACACCGGCGGCAAGACCGTCACCCTCAAGACCCTGGGCCTGCTGACCCTGATGGCGGCCTGCGGCTTGCATATCCCCGCCGACGACGGCAGCTGCGTCTGCGTCTATGAGACGGTCCTGGCGGACATCGGCGACGAGCAGTCCATCGCCCAGTCGCTTTCGACGTTCTCCGCCCATATGAAGACGATCGTCGCCGTGACGCAGCAGTGCAATGCCAGCTCCCTGGTCCTCTTCGACGAGCTGGGCGCGGGGACGGACCCGGCGGAGGGCGCGGCCCTGGCCATCGCCCTGATCGAATACTGCCGCCAGGCCGGCTGCCGGGTGGCGGCGACGACCCATTACGCCGAGCTCAAGCTCTACGCCATGCGCACGCACGGCGTTGTCAACGCGGCGTGCGAGTTTGACGTGCAGACGCTGCAGCCGACGTACCGCCTGCTCATCGGCGTGCCGGGCAAGTCCAACGCCTTCGCCATCTCCCGCCGCCTGGGCCTGTCCGAGGCGATCCTGAAGCAGGCCAAGGATACGCTGAGCGAGAACGACCAGAACTTTGAAGATGTGCTCTCCCAGCTGGAGCAGCAGCGCCAGGAGATGGAGGACGCCAAAGCCGAGATGGAGCGCCTCCGGGCCGAGACGCTGCAGCAGAAGCAAAAATCCGACGAATACTACGCGCAGATCCGCCAGGAGCGGGAAAAGGCGGTAGAGAAGGCCCGGGCCGAGGCCAACCAGATCATCGAAGACGCCCGGGCGACGGCGAACAAGGTCCAGGAGGAGCTGCGCCAGATGCGCAAGCAGCTGCAAAAGGGCGCGGATCTTTCTGGGTACAACGCCAAGCAGTCCGAGCTGCGCCGGGCGCTGAACGAAGCGCAGGACAAGCTGGCCGAAAAGCGCAAGGCTGCCCCCCGCCCGGCAGCGACCCGGGCCATTCGCGTGGGCGATGTCGTCGAGCTCCTCAAGCTGGGGACCCGGGCGACGGTCCTCGCCTGCAACAAAGACGGCAGCTACCGTCTGCAAGCGGGCATCCTGCAGCTGAACGCCAAGCCCAGCGAGGTCTATCTGTTGGAGCAAGCGCCCAAGCCTGCAGAAAAATCCCACCCCAAGCCTACCGGCCAGACGCTGCACACCCAGGCAGCCCCGGCGGAGCTGGACCTGCGGGGGATGGACAGCATCGAAGCCATCAGCGTCCTGGACCAATACCTGGATCTGGCCCTGCGGACGAAGCGCTCCCCGGTGCGCATCATCCACGGCAAGGGCACCGGCGCGCTGCGGGCCGCCGTCCAGAGCGAACTGCGGCGGAAGAAATTTGTGCGCAGCTTCCGGCTGGGCGTCTACGGCGAAGGCGAGAGCGGCGTGACCATCGCAGAATTGGATATTTCCTGAAAAATCAGACGGTTTTGCTAGGTAATTGCTTGATAATTCCAAAAACCGTGCTATAATGATTGCAAAGAAACGCAGGCAGCCCTGCCGGACCGGCGGGGCTGTGTGAATTCTCGTGAAATTTATCTGAGAAGGTGTAGAGTATGACACGCATTGACATTTTTTCCGGTTTCCTCGGCGCAGGGAAGACGACCCTGATCAAAAAGCTCATCAAAGAAGCCTATCACGGCGAAAAGCTCGTCCTCATTGAGAATGAGTTTGGCGATATCGGCATCGACGGCGCGTTTTTGCAGGAGTCCGGCATTCAGATCTCGGAGATCAACTCCGGCTGCATCTGCTGCTCCCTGGTGGGCGACTTTGGCCGCGCGCTGCAGCAGGTCATCCGGGAATTCAGCCCCGAGCGCATCCTGATCGAGCCCTCCGGCGTCGGTAAGCTCAGCGACGTCATCGCCGCCGTCAAGAAGGAGACGTCGGAGACGGTCCAGCTGGGCTCCTTTACCACCGTTGTCGATGCCACCAGCTGCGATATCTATATGAGCAGCTTCGGTGAATTCTATGAAAACCAGATCGACACGGCGTCCTGCATCGTCCTGAGCCGGACGGATGAGATGACGGACGAAGAGATCCACGACGTCGTCGCGATGCTCCGCAGCCACAACGACTCGGCTACCATCATCACCACCCCGTGGGACAAGCTGACCGGCGTCCAGATGCAGGAGGCCATCGAGCAGACCCAGACCCTGGCCCGGGAGCTGGCCGCGCTGCAGCACGAGGAGGCCCATCACCACCATCATCATGACCATGAGCATGACCATGACCACGAGCATCATCACGACCACGATCACGAGGATCATGATGACGACTGCGGCTGCCACCATCATCATGACCACGACGAGCATGACCATGACGAGGACTGCGGCTGCCACCACCATCATCACGAGCATGAAGACGGCCACGAGTGCGACGACC
>CAKTTR010000011.1 GCA_934615645.1 uncultured Oscillospiraceae bacterium
CCTCATGTCCTCCCACCCGGGCAGCACGATGCGGGAGGCGGTGGAGCTGGCCCTCTATGTCAAAAGCCTGGGCTATATGCCCGAGCAGGTGCAGGATTTTTACCCCACCCCGGCGACGGTCTCCACCACGATGTACTACACCGGGCTTGACCCCCGCACGATGCAGCCGGTCTATGTCCCCCGCAGCGCCCATGAGAAAAACATGCAGCGAGCCCTGCTCCAATACCAGGACCCGAAGAATTACCGTCTCGCCCTGGAGGCCCTGCACGCTGCCCACCGGGAAGACCTGATCGGCACCGGCCCCGGCTGCCTGCTCCCGCCCCCGGGTGCAAAACGCGCCGCCCCGGTCAAAAAACCGAAAACGACGCGCCCCGTCCCGGAAAAGCGCCTGCGCAAGGCCAAACGGCACCGCTGACCGCGTCGAGCCCCGCCGCAACAGAGCGCTGCGGGCATATTGCCCCTGTTTTCCGAATATAGATTCCCCAGATGAACAAAATGAGGTGGGAGCTATGGAAAACACTGCCAACCGCATCGACCTGCGGGGCGATCTTGTCGCATTGCCGGTGCTGTCGCACGAGAACCACGGGCAAAAGTTTTATCGTTTTTTTCTGGATGTGGCGCGCCTGTCGGGCACGGCGGACCGGCTGCCGGTCATCGCCGCCCAGTCGGTTTTAGAGGAGATGGACCTTTCCGCGGGCAGCCGCATCACCGTCACCGGCCAGGTCCGGTCTTACCATGTGCGGACAGAGGCCCGGCGCAAGCTGCTGCTTTTCGTCTACGCCCAGAGCCTGCAGACCAGCGACGCCGCGCCGCTCAACGATGTCTTTCTCTCTGGCACGATCTGCAAGCCGCCGGTCTGCCGGCGCACCCCGCTGGGGCGGCAGATCTGTGACGTTATTCTGGCCGTTCCCCGCCCCTACCGGCGGGCGGACTACCTGCCCTGCATTTTATGGGGGCGGAACGCCGCCGAAGCTGCGGCTGCCGCCGTCGGCGATGAATTGGAGCTGACCGGCCGCCTCCAAAGCCGCCAGTATACCAAGCGCCTGGGCGAGACGGCAGAAACGCGCACCGCCTACGAAGTCTCCGCCCTCTCTTCCCACATTTTGGAGTATTTCTCCCTGGAGGGCCCCGCCGAATAATGCAAAAACCGTACCGCGTTCAGGTGTTCTCGCCTGCGCGGTACGGTTTTTATTCTGCCTGCTGCGCCGTCAGCCCGCCAGGGCATCCTTTTCCAGCGCTTCCTGCATATATTTGATAAGATATGTATTGCCCAGCACCAGCAGCAGCGGGATGACCGCCAGGCGCATGACGAGGTTGACCGTCGCATAGCCGATAACGACCAGCGCCGCCGTCAAAACAAGCTCGATCCTGCGCCAGGTCTCCAGCCGCCGGATCACCGCGGCAAACATCCGGTCGATGCTCTCCCGGTCGCCCTCCAGGCGCTGGGGCGCGCCTTCTGCGAAAGCATCCAGCGGCTTGCGGAAATAGAGCCAGCCCTGCTCCCGGCAAACCAGCTCCCACCCCGCCCGCTCCTGGGCGGCCAGGTAGGTGATCTCCTCCGCCGAGCCCGGCGCACCGGCGCAATAGCCCAGCCGATGCCGGCAGGGCACACCGCCTGGGGCAAAAACCTGCTTCTTATGCGTCGCAGAGACAAGCGCATACCCCTGCGCCGCCTGGGCATCGAGCAGCTGTTCCAGCTTTCTAAATTGCCAGCTGGAAAAGCGTTTATGTAAAACCAGTTCCGCCATAGGCCACCTCACGTCGTGTATTTTTTTCTATTATAGCAAGCCCGGCGAAAAACGCAAGGGGGCAAATCTGGAGCAGGGCGCCGCAGCGCCCTGCCCCAATGGCAGCGGTTAACCGCCGCAACCACAGCGGTCATTGCCGCTGCTCCGGCCATTGCCGCTGCTGCGATCGCTGCCGCTGCAGCCATTGCAGCCATTGCAGCTGTTGCAGCCATTGCAGCTGTTACAGCTGTTGCAGCCGCAGCCGCAGCCACAGCCACAGCCGCATTGGCTGCTCTGCGCCCGCTCCATGGTCGCGGTCACGCCGCAGTGATTAAACTCCGGCATACAGCCGATGCCGATCCCACCGAAAAAATGCCCATTCCAGCACATAACGGTACCTCCCGACTTAGAATTTGGAAGCCCTCTCCACCGAGTTCTTCCGCCTCATCCTATGTCGGAATGGTACCGTTTGTGTCAACTACAGGGATTCTGTGGCGCTGGTCTGGGGCAGCGGCAGATCGGAGCGGTGCTGCGACACACCATTGCCCGGGCATCCGGCATGGATGACCGGCAGCTTCGGGTCCTGCAGCTGATCCGGCAGCTGCGGTTTCTTTTCCATTTTATCACCCCGGCTATAGTATGCCTGCCGGAGCGAAAATGTATGTATGCCGCGCTACTTTGCCCGCAGCCGCTCCACCAGCTGCGCATCCGGCGTCACGTAGCCGGTGCGATAGGTCGTATAGACGACCATGCCCGGCTTTGCGCCGCCGGGCTTTTTGACAAAGCGCACCGGCGTATAATCCACCGGGACGCCCTGCCCCTCCCGGGCCTGGGAATAATAGGCCGCCAGCATCATCGCCTCCGTCACAGTCCGGTCCGGCGGCGTCTTTCCATGGCAGGAGATGATGACATGGCTGCCGTGGATCTTCTGCGTATGGAGCCAGAGGTCCGATTTATAGGCCAGCTTCAGGGTCAGCTGGTCGTTCTGCCGGTTGTTCCGGCCCACATAAATATAAAAGCCGTCTGAGGAGCAAAACTCCATCGGCTTTGCCGGGGCTGTCTTCGGCTGACTGCGTTTGCCGCTGTGGCGCAGATAGCCGCCCAGCTCCAGCTCCGTGCGGATCTCCGCCAGGTCCCGCTCACATTCGGCCCGTGCAATGGTCTCCAGCACGCTGGCCAGATAATCCTCCTCTGCCCGCCCCTGGGCGATCTGCTCGGTCAGTACCCGCTGGGCGGTCTTCGCCTTGGCGTAGTCCTTATAAAACTTTGCCGCGTTTTGCTGCGGCGAGAGCTTCGGCGAGAGGGGGATGTCGATCTGGCGCATCTCTGGGTCATAAAAATCCGTCGCCGTCAGCCGGACCTGGCCCCGCTGCATCTGCCAGAGGTTCGCCGTGACGATATCCCCCAGCTGCCGGGTGCGCTCCCGATCCGTGGACGCGGCCAGCTCCTTCTCCTGCAGCGCCAGCTTGCGGACAACGCGGCTGTGCAGATTCGAAACGGTCTTGCGCAGTGCCTGGGATTTCTGCTGCATCAGCTCCCGCCGGTCCCGCTCGCCATAAAAATCATCCAGCAGCTGCCAGCACGTCTCATAGGCCGCCTGCTGGCGGGCCGCGCCGTACTGCCCGATGGGCCGCCAGGAGAAATCCGCAGGCTTTCCATCCGGCTGACGCAGCATCGTCGGCTGGAATTCACCCTGGCGGACCGAGGCAAAGAGCGCCGCCAGCCGCTCCGGCGCATCTGGCGGCAGCGCCCGAGCCGATGCTTCCGTGCTGCCCGTCAGCGCAAAGGCAATCTCCCGGCAGATCAGCGGCGACAGGCCGTTAAACTGCGCCAGCAGCCATTTTTGCAGCGGCATATCCGGCGCGTCCTGCAGCGCAGATGCCCAATCATCCCGGCGCAGCGGCAGGGGGTCGCGCTTGTCCTGCCCCGGCGGCGTGTGATAGAACAGCCCCGGCAGGACCTGACGCCGCTCGGACATTAAAATATCCACCCGGCGCAGGCAGTCGATGATCCGCCCCGCGCCGTCGCACAAGATCAGGTTCGAGGTGCGGCCCATCAGCTCGGCATAGAGCCGCTTTTCCGTCGGCACACCCATCTCATCCGTGCAGTCAAAGGTCAGGCAAACCGCCCGCTCCATCGGCTGCTGCGTGATGCTCCGCAGGCGGCCGCCGCCCAAGTGCTTGCGCAGCAGCATGCAAAACATCGGCGGCTGGGCCGGGTTTTCCAGGCTCAGCGCTGTCAGCTGCAGCCGGGGGTGGGCGGGGTTGGCCGTCAGCAGCAGGCGCTTTGCCCCCTGGCTGCCCCGCAGCTGCAGCACGAGCGTATCCCGCTCCGGCTGATAAATTTTATCCACCTTCGCACCCTGCAGCGGCTGCTGCAGCTCCTGCGTCACGGCGGAGAGAAAAATCGCGTCAAAGGGCATTGGTCTCCTCCATCCCAAGCAAAAACAGTTCATTGATCCGGTCTCGCGCGCCCAGCAGGTACAGCGCGCCGCACAGCGCCTCCAGCCCGGTGGCCATGGCATATTGAGCATGGGTCGCGTTTTTCGGCACCGCATGTACATGGGTGTTGCGGCCCCGCTTGTAATAGGCCAACTCCTCCGGGGTCAGCACCGGCAAAATGCGTTCGACAAACGCCGCCTGCGCCGGAGCCGCCACATACCGGACCGTCGCCCGGTGCAGATCCCCCGACTTTGCCACCCCGTGGGCGCACAGCCAGCTGCGGACCAGCAGCTCAAACACGCCGTCCCCCAAATGGGCCAGCCCGAGAACGGAGATCTCCCCAAGCTCCTGGGGCGTCATATGCATCTCAAAATAGTTTTCCAAGGAAGCCTCCTTCTATCCCGGCAGCGGCGTTTCGCTGCCAAAACACGCAAAAGGGAACCGTTCTGGTTCCCTTTTGCCGCGCGGCTCCGGTCAGGAGCCGGGTTTCAAATACAAAACTTTCTTTAATAGACCAGAACCGTCGAACCCAGCGGTACATTGAACAGCCAGCGGGCCTCCTCCGTGTTCATCCGGATACAGCCGTGGGAGATCATCACATTCAGGTCACTGGTGACATATGCACCGGTGGCCGTGCTCTTCATGCGGCTGTGGAAGGCATATGCGCCGTTCCAGCGGCTGATGGAATCGACATACCAGGTGCCGTAGTCCCAGCGGGCGTAGGGCTCATGGGTCTGCATTTTGTACAGGCCGGGGGGCGTCCGCGTGCTGGCTGCGCCGATGCCGCAGTTATAGGTCTTGATCAGCGACCAGTGGCCCTTGGAGCCCTTGAAGACATTGACCTTCGTCCGGTACAGATTGATCCAAACCATATAGCTCGTGTTGCTGCTGTAGCCCATGGCGTTGACGAACGTCTCTTTCTGATACTGGGTGTAGTCCCCGGAGGCGATGGAGCCGTTGACCTGAGGAATGGAGACCGCTTTGTTGATCTTGACCGTCGTCGTACCTTCAACTTCCTCATCGTCATAGACCAGGACAGCCTTGATCGTCGAAGAGGTGGGCATACTGTGGGAGAAATAATAGGTATGGCGGAATGTGCTTGTCGTCCCCTCCCGGATGGAGATGCCCTGGGACTGGGTCAGGTTGCCGTCCACATACCAGCGCAGCGTGCAGGACCTGGCGTTGCTCTCAGCGCCGTAACCCGTGTTGACGCCTGTGACCGTCGCCGTGATCGTCGCCGTCGGCGCGGTGGAGGAGACGGTCTGGCCGCTGCTCAGAGTGAGCTTCGTGCCGGTCAGGCCCCGGTCGAGCTCTTCGTCCAGCTTGCCATATTTGCAGGTGATGGTGTAGCCCTTGCCGTGGACGAGGATATGCTCTGCATAGCCGCCGCCGGAGAGGGTGACATATTTGGGATTGATGGTGACATCCTTCGCCGTGCCATCCAGGACGAAGCTACCCTTGCGAGCGTCCAACGTCAGGCTGCCGATCTCCGTCCCCTTCTGGGCCGTGACGCTGCTGGCGGAAACCGTCACGGTATCGTATTTGCCGAGGATCGTGCTGCTGCCGCCGATGGTCAGCGTCTTGGCATCGCCAGCGTAGACCATTGAATTCTGGCAGGAGAGATACGCCTGCTGCACTGCAGTGTCGCAATCCACGATCGAATGGGAGAGCACCACCAGATTCTGCAGCGTGCAGCCCCGCAGCGTGATGCGCGCGCCATCCTTGGAGAGGACGACGAGATTGCCGCTGATCTTGACATCCTGGAGCGTCAGATCGCCCATGGCGCAGGTCAGGACCAGATTGCCGTCAATGACCGCGCCGTCGGCAATGGCGTCGCTGCTGGCATAGAGCACATTACCCTGCTCCGGCAGCTGATCTGCTGCAGTGCAGATCTTGCCATTTTTGCCAAAGAGACTATAGAGCACCTGGGCCAGCTCTTCACGGGTGATGGTCGCCTGGGGATTCAGGCAATTTCTCGTATCGCCCTGCACATAGCCTGCCCGGACCAGCGCGCCGACACAGCCAGCGGCATACGCGCTGACACGGGATGCGTCTTCATAGCCAGCAAAGTCACTGGCAGAGCCGTCCCGCAGGCCGAAAGCCCGGCCGATGACGGTAAATGCCTGCTCCCGGGTGATCTTCAGGTCCGGTGAGAATGCCGTCGCCGAGGTGCCGTAGAAAATGCCCAGCTGCACTGCCGCCGCAACATACGGCGTATACCAGCCGTTTGCCAGGTCCTGGAAGGCGGAGAGATCCGCCGGGGTGATGACCGCCTGCTTCTGACCATCCACCGCACCAACCATTACGGTCAGCATCGTCGCCATCTGGGCGCGGGTGGCAGAGTCTGTCGGATGGAGTTGGCCGTCACCGTAGCCGGAGAGAATGCCGTGCTCCACAGCAAAGGCCAACGCGTCATGGGACCAGCCCGCCGGGATCTCGATCTTCTGCACAGCCGCAGGCAGCGGTGCATCCGCTGGCTCTGCTTCCTCGGCCGGCGCAGGAGCTTGCTCAGGCTGGGCCTCCTGCGCGCTCTGCTGCGGCTCCGCCTCCGGCGGCTCCTGCTCCGGTGCTTCCGCTTCCGGCAGCGTCTGGCTGGTCGCCGCTTCTGCTGCAGGCGCCTCCAGCCCATCGCCGGGCAAGGCCAGCGCTGTCATCTGCAGCGCGAAGACTGCCACCAGTGCCAGGCAAAGCAGCCGAATATGTAATGTTTTTTTCATGTTTCCGCCCTCTTGCTTTCCAATGGGATTCTTGTTCTCAGTATAGCGGAAATTCTCCCCAGAATCAAGCACTCAAACAGCAGATTCAGAAATATTTAAGTGCTTGGTATTTTCTCTAAAAGAGTGATTTCTTTTTGCATCCAGATGTGCTATACTTGACATTACACATCTTTTCCCATTGGCGCAATGGGCACGCAAGGGAGCGGAGTATCATGGAGATCGCCAAATATATCGCAGCCGCCGCAGCGGGCTACCTGCTGGGGTCCGTCAGCGCATCGGTCCTGCTGTCCAAGCTGGCCTTCCGGCGGGACGTCCGGGCAGAGGGCAGCGGCAACGCCGGTGCGACGAATGTCGCCCGTGTCTTCGGCATGTGGGCCGGTGTCGCGACGCTGCTGGCAGACGTCGCCAAGACGGTCCTGGCCATTTTGCTCGGCCAGTGGCTGGCGGGCGATGTTGGGCTTTGCATCGCAGGCATCGCCTGCATTCTGGGCCACTGCTGGCCGGTGTATTTCCACTTCCGGGGCGGCAAGGGCGTCTCCGTCGGCGCAGCGGTCGGGCTGATGATCGACTGGCGGGTCTTTGTCATCATCTTCCTTGTCTTCTTCGTGACCTTTGCCCTCTGTCAGATCGTCTCCGTTTGTTCCATGGCAAGCGCCGTGGCGCTGCCGGTGGCCGCCTGTCTGCTGGGCGTTACAACACCAAAACTGGTGCTGGCCATCGTCACCGGGGTTCTTGTGATTTTCATGCACCGGGGCAATATCCAGCGCCTGCTGCACGGTGCTGAGGCAAAATTCAAGCCGCACACAAAAGGACGCAGGCCTTAAAACTGTGAAACGGAGGAGCCGCGCCGCCCGGTGCGGAAAAAACACTATGGGGTTTATTGAATTCTTTCTGACCGGCATCGGTCTGTCCATGGACGCTTTCGCTGTCGCAATCTGCAAAGGGCTGGGGATGCGCAAGGTCAACTACAAGCAGATGCTGCTGATCGCGCTGTTTTTCGGCGGCTTCCAGGCGCTGATGCCGCTGCTGGGCTGGCTGCTGGGCCGCCAGTTTGAGCAGTACATCACCAGCGTCGACCACTGGATCGCTTTTGCCCTGCTGGTCCTCATCGGGGCCAATATGCTGCGGGAGGCCCGCAAAGGGGATGACACAACGGACGCCGAAACGGTCTACGACGCCCCGCTTCCGCTGGGGCAGCTACTGCTGATGGCCATCGCCACCAGTATTGACGCGCTGGCTGTCGGCATCTCGTTTGCATTTCTGGGCGTCAACATTTGGCTCGCCATCGCCGTCATCGGTACGACGACATTTTTGATCTCCGCCGCAGGAGTCTTCATCGGCAATCGATTCGGCAACCGCTACGAAAAGCGGGCGACCATCGCAGGGGGTATCATTCTGATCCTGCTGGGCATCAAGATCCTGCTGGAGCATCTGGGCGTCATCGCTTTTTAACGCACTTGAAATATACTTTGACAAAACCTGACCCCCGGCGTCTTTGCAGCGCCGAGGGTCAGGTTTCTTCTTTTATATTGCCTTTATTGCCTGCCTTCACGCCGGATCAGCGTCGCCGTCACCCGAATTGGGCGCAGCGTCATCTGCCGGTTCTGCATCTCCGTCGCCAGGTATTGTCAGGCAGATGGCATTTTGCAGCAGCGCCGCCGCAAGGCCGCCGTACGTGAAACAGGCAGTCAGGCCGCCGTCTGCCAGGGAAATGCCGCAGAAGAAGACGCCCGCCATGCTCCAAAACAGCGTGATCCGCCGCTTGCCCCGGTCCGCCGAGAACCCGGCCGCATGGAACAGGCCCAGCATCGCGCACAGCAGGCCGAAGAGCTGGAAGCAGTAGTCCAGCACCGCCGGGTCCGTGCTCCAGTTTTTAAAGTCGCCGATGATCCGCGCCACCAGCCAGGCGACGACCACGCAGCCCGCCAGCAGCCCCGGGACGCGACCCCGGGCCCGGCAGAGCCCGTGCCACACCAGCTGCGCCGCCGGAAGCAGCGCCGCCAGGCCGATGGCCCGGCCAAAGCCCACCTGCATCGCCGCGGCGCTCAGCCCGCCAACGGCCAGCAGGACGCCGCCGATCACATAGCCCACGCCGCTGCCCATACTGGGGACAAAATTTTGTTCATACGCCGCCCGGGGCGCAGCACGCCGGCTCAGCAGCAAAAATACCACGACGGCAATGACGCACAGCGCCAACAGCGCCAGGACGGACACGCTGCCGACCAGCCAAAGGCCGTTTTCATCCCGCCCCTGCCGCAGCTGCCACAGCCGCAGGGCAAAGCCCAGCACCGCCGCTGCCAGTACCGCTACCAGCACCGCTGGCCGTAAGGTTTCTTCTCTTCGCATCATACCGCCCTCCCCACTGCGCGCAGCGCGCGCTATTTTGGCAAGGCCGCCCCCGGGCTGCCCCGGAACGCGCTGCCTTATGAAAGTCTTATCCAAAATATACGCCTAGTATAGCACAACGACCGCCTGCAATGCAAGGACTCCCCGCTGCAGCGCCGGAAAAAACCTGCTGCCAGGGAAAAAAGTTGGTTTCCTGGCAAATTTTCTGTGTTTTTCCCACAGAATTCCCTTGCAATCACGGAAAAAAGATGCTATACTCATAGTGACCTTTGGAATGCACCGCAGAAGGGCTTTTGTTTTTTCTGCCGCTTCCACCGCGCAGCCTTTGGCGGCGCAGGGCATCGCCCCCTGTTTTCCGGGCGTTGCCAGCTTTCGGTTCTTACGTTTGATCGGTAGACTGAGACTGGGGTTTTCCCCAGTCTTTCTTATTGAGAAAGGCAGTTATTATGAAAATTACAGAGCAAGTCCGGCAATTTGCAGAGCCGGTTGTGCTGCAATACGGCTGCACCCTGTGGGACGTCGAATACGTCCGGGAGGGCAGCGACTGGTTCCTGCGTCTTTATATCGACAAAGACGGCGGCGTGAACATCACAGACTGCGAGGCCATTTCCCGGGCGATGGACCCGATCCTGGACGAAAAGGACCCCATCCCCGATAGCTACACCTTCGAGGTCTGCTCGGCGGGGCTGGAGCGCACCCTCAAGCGGCCGCAGGACTTTGTCCAGTTTCTGCATTCCCCTGTCCTGGTCAAGCTCTACCGGCCCCGGGACGGCGCCAAGGAATTCCCCGGCATTTTAGAGGCCTATGAAGATGGCCGCATTACCATCTCCATGGGGCAGACAATATACACGTTCGAACAGGCGGAGGTCGCATTGGTCCGGCTTCGCGTCACGTTTTAACAGGAGGGCATACCATGAATAGCGAAATCTTCGCCGCATTGAAGCAACTGGAAAAAGAGCGGGGCATCCCCACCGACTACATGGTCGAGAAGATCACCCAGGCCCTGGTCGCTGCGTATAAAAAAGACCGCGACGGCTATACCGACAATGTCTTTGTCACCCTGGACGAAAACGCCCTGCATATGTATGCGCAGAAGGAAGTCGTCGACGACGTCATCTCCCCGCAAACTGAAGTCACGCTGGACGCTGCCCGGAAAATCGACCCGACGGTCCAGCTGGGCGACCTCATCAATGTCGACATCCAGACGAAGGGCTTTGGCCGCATCGCCGCGCAGACGGCAAAGCAGGTCATTATCCAGGGCATCCGCGAGGCGGAGCACGGCATGATCTTCGACAGCTTCTCCTCCCGGCAGCATGAGATCTTGATGGGCACAGTGTTGCGGATCGACCCCATCACCCGGGATATGACCGTCCGCATCGGCCAGGGCAACGACCGGACCGACGCGCTGCTGAGCGCCGGGGAGCAGGTCCACGGCGAGGTCTTCCGGGAGGGCGACCTCATCCGGGTCTACGTCGTCGAGGTGCACCGCACAAACCGCGGCCCGCAGGTCATCGTCTCCCGGACCCATCCGGGTCTGGTCAAGCGGCTGTTTGAATTGAACGTTCCCGAGATCGAGTCCGGTCTCGTCGAGATCAAGGCCACGGCCCGGGAGGCTGGCTCCCGGACAAAGCTGGCCGTACACGCCACCGAAGAGAACATCGACCCAGTCGGCGCTTGCGTCGGCCCCCGGGGCGGCCGTGTCGGCGCCGTTGTCGAGGAGCTGCGGGGCGAAAAGATGGATATCGTCGTCTGGTCGGAAAATCCGGAGGAGTTTGTCGCTTCGGCGCTGTCCCCGGCGGACGTTCTGTCTGTCCGGCTGGTCCCCGGTGTCAAGGCATGTCGCGTCATCGTGCCGGATGATCAGCTGTCGCTGGCCATCGGCAAGGAGGGCCAGAATGCCCGCCTGGCTGCCCGGCTGACCGGTTATAAGATCGACATTAAGCCCGAATCCCAGGCAGATGTCTGCGAGGAGGACGAATTTGCCCAGGCCCTGCAGGCTGCCCAGGAAGCGGCAGAAGCTGCTGCTGCGGGCGATACGCAGGATGCAGCCGCCGCAGATGAAGCACCGGCCGCTGCGCCCGCAGAAGACGCCGCACCGGCGGAAGCCCCTGCAGAACCTGAGGAAGCCCCTGCAGAATAAATCACCCATTCGATCACCCAGGGAGGAGGAACCCACATGCCGAAAAAAATACCCATGCGGCAGTGCCTCGGCTGTCGGGAAATGAAGCCGAAGAAGGAGCTGACCCGCGTCGTGCGCGCGCCAGACGGCACCGTATCCATCGACTCCCGGGGAAAATCGCCGGGCCGCGGCGCTTACGTCTGCCCCAACACGGCCTGCCTGCAAAAGGCGCTGCGCTCCAAAGCGCTGGACCGCAGCCTGGAGGTCGAGATCCCGCAGGAGATCTACGAGACGCTGATCGCGCAGATGGAGGCAAGTCGGAATGAATAAAGCCCTACAGCTGCTGTCGCTGGCCCGCAAGGGCGGGCGCATCGAGGCCGGAGAAGAACCGGTGGACACGTGCATCCGCATGGGCCGCGCCCGTCTGATCCTCCTGGCCAGTGACGCTTCCGAGCACACCTGCCGCCGGATCCGGGGCAGCGTCGCCAGCTCCAAGCAGCCTTATATCACGATCCCCTTTACGAAAGAAGAACTCGGCGGCGCGATCGGCCGGTCCGCCATCGCCGTCGCCGCATTGACAGACCCTGCTCTGGCGCAGGCTTTTATCCGGGCGCTGGACGATCCGGCGCAGTACACAGACCTGCTGGCCGGTCTGGACAAACGTGTCACGCGCATCCGCAAGCATCAAAAAGAAGGCAAAGCGCCGCGCCCGCACGCCCATGGCAAGAAGTAATATGGAGGTGGCTATATGAGTAGTTTAGTGAAGTATCGCATCCGCGAGGTGGCAGCCGATTTTGGCATGACACCCAAGGAAGTTTCGGAGATCGTCGGCAAATACTTTGAAAAGCCCAAGAGCAATACCCAGGTCCTGGAGGACGCACAGCTGAACGTGGTTTTTGAGTATATCACCCGGCAGAATCAGGTCGCCTCCCTGGAGCAGGTCGTCGCCGCCACAGCGAAGGATAAGCGGCCCGCCCCGGCGGCAGAAAAGCCGCAGGACGAAAAGCCCGCGGCCAAGCAGCCCGCCACCCAGGCGCAGGCCCCGGCAAGCCAAGCCGCTCCGGCCAAGCAGCCGGAGAAGAAGCCCCAGGAGCCGCAGCGCAAACGCGAGCGCCGCGTCGTCGACACCTCCGCGGTCACCGTCAATGCCGACCGCTTTGACGACCGGGTCGACTCCCTCATCTCTGAGCGGGCGCAGAATTTCTCCGGCGGCAAGCAGCGCATCGGCAGCCGCAACTCCAAAAAGCCCCAAAAGAAGGGCAAGTACGGCGGCAACAAGTCCCGCAATGAAGAGCAGGAGAAGATGCGCCGCCTCCAGCTGGAGATCATTAAGAAGACCCCGCTGACCGTCAAGATCCCCGATGAGATCACCGTCGGCGAGCTGGCCTCCCGGATGAAAAAGACGGCGGCGGACGTTATTAAATGCCTGATGAAGAACGGCGTCATGGCCGGGATCAACCAGAATATCGACTACGATACGGCAGAATTCGTCGCCACAGAGCTGGGCTGCAAGGTCGAGCGCGAGATCGTCGTCACGATCGAGGACCGCCTGTTTGACGACCATGAGGACACGGAAGACGAGCTGGTCAGCCGTCCCCCTGTCGTCGTCGTAATGGGTCACGTCGACCACGGCAAGACCTCCCTGCTGGATGCGGTCCGGAAGACGAACGTCGTCTCCGGCGAAGCTGGCGGCATCACGCAGCACATCGGCGCTTACACCGTCAAGATCAACGACCACCCCATCACCTTCCTGGATACCCCGGGCCACGCCGCATTTACAGAAATGCGCGCCCGCGGCGCTATGTGCACTGATATCGCGATCCTGGTCGTCGCCGCCGATGACGGCATCATGCCGCAGACGGTCGAGGCCATCAACCACGCCAAGGCGGCGGAGATCCCTGTTATCGTGGCAGTCAATAAAATGGATAAGCCCGGTGCAAACCCGGACCGGGTCCTGACCCAGCTGACCGAGCACGGCCTTGTCCCCGCCGACTGGGGCGGAGATACCGAGGTCTGCCGCATCTCCGCAAAAATGGGCCAGGGCATTGACGAGCTGCTGGAGCTGGTCATCCTGACGGCGGAAATGGCAGAGCTCAAGGCCAACCCCAACCGCGCTGCCAAGGGCACCGTCATCGAAGCGCGCTTGGACAAGGCCAGAGGCCCCATCGCGACGCTGCTGGTCCAGAACGGCACGCTGCATCAGGGCGATACCATCATCGCCGGTACCGCCGTCGGCCATGTCCGCGTTATGACGAATGACAAGGGCCGCACGGTCAAGACAGCTGGGCCCTCCATCCCCGTGGAGATCACCGGTCTTGCCGAAGTGCCCACCCCGGGCGACGAATTCAACGCCGTCGCTGACGAGCGCATGGCCCGTCAGCTGGTCGAGCAGCGCAAGCAGAAGATCAAGGACGATCTCAACAAGCTCAACCAGAAGGTCACGCTGGATAACCTCTTTGCCAAGATGCAGGAGGGCGAGATGAAGGAGCTGAACCTGATCGTCAAGGCCGACGTCCAGGGCTCTGCCGAGGCAGTCAAATCCAGCCTGGAGAAGCTCACGAACGAAGAGGTCCGGGTCCGGGTCATCCACGCCGGTGTCGGCGCAATCAACGAATCCGATATCCTGCTGGCCTCCACGGCAAATGCCATCATCGTCGGCTTCAATGTCCGGCCCAATGACGCCGCCCAGGTCGCCGCAAAGCGGGACCATGTCGATATGCGGATGTACCGCGTCATTTACGACGCGATCAACGAGATCGAATCGGCTATGAAGGGCATGCTGGCGCCCAAGTACCGGGAAGCGATCATCGGCCACGCCGAGGTCCGCCAGACCTTCCACGCCTCCGCCGTCGGCACCATCGCCGGCTGCTATGTCAAGGACGGCAAGATCACCCGGGACGCCAAGGTCCGCATTCTGCGGGACAATATCGTCATCCACGAAGGCGAGCTGGCTGGTCTGCAGCGCTTTAAGGACTCGGTCAAGGAAGTGCAGGCCAACTACGAATGCGGCATCACCATTGAAAAATACAGCGATATCAAGGAAGGCGACGTCTTCGAGTGCTTCATCATGGAGGAGATCCCCCAATAAGCGCCGACTGACGCACGCCGCAGCGCCGTGTTTTTAGAAACAAACGGCGCAAACCGGGTACACCGCGCCGGTGTGCCCGGTTTGTACAAGCGCCGCCGCATTGCGGCGCTTGGCGATGCAACGCCAAAAAGGAGGTTCCCGATGGCTTCGAATCGAATCGGAAGAATCAATGAAGAAATGCAAAAGGAGCTGGCCGCGCTCTTGCGCCAGCTGAAGGACCCCCGGGTGCAGAAGACGATGATCTCCATCACCCGGGTCGATACCACCTCGGACCTGCGTTACAGCAAGGTTTTCGTCAGTTTTTTGGATAAGGACTGCGCCCGCGAGGGCTTGCAGGGGCTGAAATCCGCCTCCGGCTATCTGCGCCGGGAGTTGGGCAGCCGCCTGCAGCTGCGCTATACCCCGGAGCTTGTCTGGCAGGAGGACCACTCCATCACCTACGGCGCGCACATTCTGGACCTTCTGTCCACGCTGGACATTCCGAAAGATGACGACGGTGACGGGCATGATCCGCAAGACCCTGCCTGAGGCAGCCGCCTGGCTGCGCCAGAACGACCGCTATCTCCTGCTGACCCACCGGCGGCCCGACGGCGACACCCTCGGCTCTGCCGCAGCCCTCTGCCGCGGCCTGCGCCAATTGGGCAAAGCGGCCTGGCTGCTGGAAAACCCCGAGGTCACACCAAAATATGCGCCGTACCTTGCCGGTCTGACTGTTCCGGCCCCGCCGGAGAACGCAACAGTCCTGGCCATTGATACGGCTTCCCCCGGCCTGCTGCCGGAAAATGCCCAGTCCCTGGCAGGCCAGGTTCAGCTCTGCATCGACCACCACGGCTCAAACACAGGCTACGCTGCCGCGACCTTGGTCGCCCCCGGCTGCGCTGCCTGCGGCGAGGTGATCTTCCGCCTGCTGGAGACGCTGGCGGTCCCGGTGGACAAGGGCATTGCCGAGGCGCTGTACCTCGCCATCGCGACGGATACCGGCTGCTTCCGCTATTCCAATGTCACCGCCGAGACGCTGCGCATCGCCGCCCAGCTGATGGACTGCGGCGCAGCAGCTTACCCCATCAACAAGGTCATGTTTGAGACGAAACGCCTGCCCCGGCTGCGGCTGGAGGCGTATTTGATCGAGCATGTCGCATTTTTCAGTGCCGGGAAAATCGGCGTTTCGATCATTCCGGCTCATCTGCGCCAGGAGCTTGGCCTGACGAGTGACGATCTGGACGATATCTCCGGCTTTGCCCGGGATATCGAAGGCGTCGAGATCGGCGCCATGCTGCGCCAGCAGCCGGACGGCAGCACGAAGCTCTCCGTCCGCAGCAGCCCTGCCTTTGACGCCTGCGCCATCTGCGCAAAGCTGGGCGGCGGTGGGCACAAAGCCGCCGCTGGCGCTTCCCTTACCCTGCCGCCGGACCGCGCACAGACGGCGCTGCTCCAGGCGATCTATGACGTTTATCCATCCCTGCTCCCCCAATAAGGAGAACTATGGCCAACGGAATCATCATTGTTGATAAGCCCGCCGATTGGACGAGCCAGGACGTCGCCGCAAAGCTGCGGGGCGTCTTCCACGAGCGGCGTATCGGCCACGGCGGCACGCTGGACCCTATGGCCACCGGCGTTTTGCCGATCTTTGTCGGCCGGGCCACCCGGGCTGTGCCCTATTTTGAATCGGCAGAAAAGGAATATATCGCCACACTGCGCCTCGGCCTGGAGACGGACACACAGGATGTGACCGGTACCTGCCTGCGCACCGCCCCGGTCACGGTCACCCAAGCGGAGTTGGAACGCGTGCTGCCCCAGTTTTTAGGCCCGCAGCAGCAGCTGCCGCCGATGTATTCCGCCGTCAAGATCGGCGGGAAAAAGCTCTATGAGCTGGCCCGTCAGGGTAAGACGGTCGAGCGCACGCCGCGGCAGATCGAGATCTTCGCGCTGGAGCTGCTGGGCGGCCAGGGCGCAGATTGGCGCCTGCGGGTGCATTGCTCCAAGGGGACGTATATCCGCACCCTCTGCCAGGATATTGGCGCGGCCCTCGGCTGCGGCGGCTGCATGGCGGCCCTCCGGCGGACAAAGGCCGGGGCCTTCTCCCTGGACCAGGCCATCCCGCTGGCGGATCTTATCGCAGATGCGAACGCAGCTTCGCGACTGCTGGACGTCGATACCCTCTTTGCCCAGTACCCCGCCGTCACGCTGACGGCCCGGCAGGAGCAGCTGTGCCGCAACGGCGCAGCCTTCACAATGCGGGGCCTGCCTGCAGGATTTGTACGAGTCTACAGCCAGTCCGGCGAATTTCTAATGCTGGGCCGGGAACGAGATGGCCGCCTGGCCACAGAAAAAAGCTTTTTCGAGGTGAGCACCACTTGAACGGACGCGTGATCGCACTGGGTTTTTTCGACGGGGTCCATCTGGGCCACGGCGCGCTCCTGCGGCGGACCCGTCAGCGCGCTGACGAGACCGGCCTCCAGGCCGCTGCCATGACCTTTGACGCCCATCCTAGCGCCCTGCTGCAGCGCCAGCCTGTCCCGCTCCTCTCCACCCCGCAGGACCGCGCCGCTCTGATGCGGCGGTTATACGGCATTGACGAGGTCCTGATCGCCCATTTTGACCAGGCCATGCTCACGGAGCCCTGGGACGTCTTTCTCTCCCAGCGCCTGACTGGCCAGCTGCAGGCCCGGCATGTCGTCTGCGGGCACAATTACCATTTTGGCTACCGCGGCCTAGGCGACCCGGAGAAGCTGCGCGCCTGGTGCAGTGCGCACGGCATCGGCTGCGATGTCATCGACCAGGTCCGCTGGAACGGGCAGGATATCTGCTCGACCCGCATCCGCGCCTTACTCGCAACCGGGCAGCTGGAACAGGCCAACTGCCTGCTGGGGCACCCCCACTGCCTCACCGGCCCGGTCATCCCCGGGCAGCATCTAGGGCACACGCTGGGCATCCCCACGGCGAATCTTGCCATCCCGGCAGGCATTTGCTGCCTGCCCTACGGCGTCTATGCGACGAAAGTCTGGGTCGGGGAGACGCCTTACACCGCCGTGACGAATGTCGGCACCCGTCCGACCGTCGGCGGCGACCACGCCACCGTAGAATCCTGGCTGCTGCACTTTACCGGCGACCTCTATGGCCGCCAGATCCGCGTGGATTTTCATCTTCCCCTGCGCCCGGAGCAAAAATTCTCCTCTCTTTCCGCCATGCAAGCGGAGATCCGCCGCAATGCGCAGCAGGCGGAGGCCTACTTTGCCGCGCAGGCAAAAAAATAAATACCCGATATGGTATACGCCCGGGCATTTCTATGGTATAATATTTCAAAGAGGCGCAAAGCGCCCTGTCGTAACTGCAAGCAAAATAGCACGGCCGGTTTTTACACGGCCTGCGTTTACCGCGCAAAACGCTGCATTTCTAATTTTGAGATCAAAGCACCCCGGTGCTTTTCTTCATAGCAACCCATACAAACTGAAAACCGCACAGACAACGCAGATGGTGCAGGCGCAGACCGCGCACGACCGGCGCAAAAAGGGAAACGGGACTTTTTGTTAAGGCGCCATCCGCGCGGCTTTTGTGCGCATTTGCGGGGCAATCCCCCGTGATCGGACGCCCTGCCTTCAGCCGGCAGGTGCGGTAAGGACAAAAGGAGTCGTGATATTTTGGCTGAAAAACTGAAAATTATCCCCCTGGGGGGCCTCAATGAGATCGGTAAGAATATGACCGTCCTGGAATACGGGAAGGATATGATCGTGGTCGACTGCGGCCTGGGCTTCCCGGAAGACGAAATGTACGGCGTGGACCTGGTCATCCCCGATGTGACTTATCTGGTCAAAAACGCCAACAAAATGCGTGGCTTTTTCATCACCCACGGCCATGAGGACCACATTGGCGCGCTGCCCTATGTGCTGGAGGCGATCAATGCGCCGGTCCATGCCACGCGCCTGACCAGCGGGCTCATCAAGCTCAAGCTGGAGGAGCATCGCTTGCTCTCCAAAACGAAGGTCCAGACCCATGAGGCAGGCGCAAAGGTCAAGGCCGGGTGCTTCACTGTGGAATTTATCCATGTGAATCACTCCATCGCCGATGCCGTCGCCCTGGCTATCCATACGCCAGTCGGCGTCGTCTTTATGACCGGCGACTTCAAGATCGACCCCACCGCCGAAGACGGCATGATCGACCTGGCCCGCATCGGCCAATTGGGCAACGAGGGCGTTTTGGCCCTGCTGTGCGATTCGACCAACGTCGAACGCCAGGGCTACACTCCGTCGGAATCCACCGTGACGGAGAGCCTGGACCGCCAATTCCGCAACTGCGACCAGCGCATTATCGTGACGACCTTCGCCTCGAACATGCATCGCATCAACGCGATCCTGCACACAGCGAAGAAATATGGCCGCAAGGTCGCCGTCACCGGCCGCTCGATGGAGAATATTCTCAAGGTCTCCACGGAGCTGGGCTACCTGAAAATCCCCGAAGGCCTGGTGGTGGATATCAACCAGATCAAATCCCTGCCGAAGAATAAGATCGTCATTGTCTCCACCGGCTCCCAGGGCGAGGATATGTCCGCCCTGTACCGCATGGCCTTCTCCGGCCATCGCCAGGTGGAGATCCAGCCCGGCGACCGGATCATTATCTCCGCATCGGCGATCCCCGGCAATGAGAAATCCATCTCCCGGATCATCAATGAGCTCTACCGCAAGGGCGCTGACGTGGTCTATGACAAGCTGGAGGGGCTGCACGTCTCCGGCCATGCCTGCCAGCAGGAGCTGAAGATCATCCATGCCCTGTGCAAGCCCAAGTATTTTATCCCGGTGCACGGCGAGCAGCGGCACCTGCAAAAGCACGCCCAGCTGGCACAGCAGATGGGCATGTCCCCGAAGCGGATCATCATTGCGGACGTCGGCAAGGTCATCGAGTGCACCGCCAAGACCTGCAAGCTGGCCGGGACCGTTCCCTCTGGCCAGGTCATGGTGGACGGCACCGGCGTCGGCGATGTCGGCAGCGTCGTTTTGCGGGACCGGAAGCATCTGGCCCAGGACGGCATGATCGTCGTCTGCGTCAACCTCTCCTCAGAGGACGGCAGCGTCCTCTCCGGCCCGGATATCATCACCCGCGGCTTTGTCTATGTGAAGGACAATGAGGACCTGATGGAGGCCATGCGCATCATCACCCTCTCCTCTCTGGAGGACTGCCAGGCCCGCCATATCCGCGACCGCAGTGCCATCAAAACGGATATCAAGAACAGCCTCTCGGCCTTCCTCTATAAGAACACCAAGCGCAGCCCCATGATCCTGCCCGTTATCATGGAGATTTGAGCCTGATACGTCAAACGCCCCGCCTTCCCGGCGGGGCGATTGATCTAGGCGGTGCGCTGCAGGGCAGCCCTGCCGTTTCTCGGTTTACAAGCTGCCTTCATCCCTTATACTTTTTATAAATACGTTTATAGAGCCCGATCATAGCCGGGAGGCCCAAGGCGCATCCGACGACGATCAAGACAACTGCCAATATCCCGCTCCACAGGCCCGCAAACGCAGCGGCCCAGAAAATCAGGGAGTATGCGATCCACATCCGGCCATTGGCGCGATTATACGCCGGGATATCTGCGATCTCCGACGCTTTCACCTCTGGGCCGGACCAAAACCACATTGGCTTTTCCCTATGCCAGGCAAAAATGCCGATTCCCGTTAAGATCGCGCTGCATGGGACCATGATGATCAGCCAAATCAGATTTTCCATCGTTCTAACCTCCCGCTCTGCCCCGCTGTTTGGCGCCAGCGCAGCAGAAAACCGAAAAAAGCACAAGCACAGCCACAGCGGCGCGGACCGCTGTGGCTGTTTGACTGCTTCCGCAGCATGCTGCACGTTACAGTGTGCAGAGGAAATAAATGAGAACCAGCGCGCCCAGGGCGATGCGGTAGATGCCGAAGGCGGAGAAGGTGTGCCGCTTGACAAAATCCATCAAGAAGCGGATCGTCACGACGGAGACCAGGAACGAGACCAGGCAGCCCAGCAGCAGAATCACGACCTCTTGCCCGTTGATCCCAACGCCGGTGCCGATAAACTTGACAATCTTCAGCAGGCTTGCACCCACCATGGTGGGGATTGCCAGGAAGAAGGAGAATTCCGCCGCCGCGCCCCGGGAGAGGCCCAGCAGCATCCCGCCCAGGATCGTCGAGCCGGAACGGGAGGTCCCGGGGATGATCGACAGGACCTGGAACGCGCCGATCAGCAGTGCATCCCGGTATGTCACCTGGTCGACATGGGAAAGCCGCGGCTCTGCACCGGCACGACGCCGCTCAATGACGATAAACGCGACACCGTAGACGATCAGGGCGATGGCCACGGAGACGTAGTTATAAAAGTGCGCATTGAACCAATCGTCCAGCAAGAACCCGATGATCGCCGACGGCAGGACGCCGACAATGATTTTGAACCACAAATTCCAGATCCGGCGTTTTTTCTTCTCCGGCTTCTTACCGAAGGGCCACAGCCGCTTCCAAAACAGCAGCACCACTGCCAGGATCGCTCCCAGCTGGATGACGACCTCGAACATGTCCCAAAATTCCTTGGAAACATCGAGCTTGATAAAATTATTCAGCAGAATCAAATGCCCCGTCGAAGAGATCGGCAGCCACTCTGTGATGCCCTCCACGATACCGAGCAAAATCGTTTTCAGCAATTCCAGCAAGAACATAGCTTACCCCCATCTGCGCAAAACACTTCGAATTCCGTACCAGTATACCACACCTGCCCTGCCCTGACAAGGAAAAACATACCGCCTATTTTATTTCTTCAAAAAACATATGAAATGCCGTCGGCAGAGCAAAGCGCTGGGCGATCTCAGACGGCGCTGCCCAGGTAAATGCCGCCGGGGCCGCACCGCATTGGAAATAATATGCCGTCATGCGCCAGGTGATGTGGGTAAAAATATGCTGCCGCGCGACGCTTTTTTCCAGCTGCCGGGGCCGCACGCCCCACTGCTCCGCCTGCGCGATCGCCTGGGCGGCCGATAACTTGCCCAGCACATTGGGGTACTGCCACAGCCCGGCCAAAAGTCCCTTAGAGGGGCGCTTTTCCAGCGCCTGGCGGCCGTCGCAGGTGAAAATAAATACCGTCCGCTCCTCCACCCGCCGGGCAGCCTTTGGCGCGCGGACCGGGTATGCGCAGGGATTCCCTGCCGCTTTGGCCCGGCAGAGCGCCTGGAGCGGGCACTGGCCGCACAGCGGCGCGCCGTTGGGCAGGCAGACGAGCGCCCCCAGCTCCATCAGGCTCTGGGTAAATGCACCGCACTGCCCCGCCGGATAGACCGCCGCCAGGGTCTTGGTGATCTCGCGCCGCAGCGCCGGGCGCTCCAGCGGTGTGGCGTCGGCCAGGAAGCGGGTCATGACCCGCAGCACATTGCCGTCCACCGCAGGCTCCGGCTGCTCAAAGCAGATCGACGCGATAGCCCCGGCCGTGTATGGCCCGATGCCCGGCAGCGCCCGAATGGCCGCGATGTCCCGGGGGAATTCGCCGCCATAGTCCCGGCAGATGCACTGGGCCGCCTTTTGCAGATTGCGCACCCGGGTATAATAGCCCAGCCCCTGCCAGAGCTTGTTCAGCACCTCCGGCGGGCAGGCCGCCAGGGCGGGGATGTCCGGGCAGGTCTCCAAAAAGCGGCTGTAGTAGCCCCGTACAGCCTCGACCCGGGTCTGCTGCAGCATGATCTCCGACAGCCAGACATGGTATGGTGCCTGGTCCCGCCGCCAAGGCAGCGCCCGGGCATGTTCTCGGTACCATGGTAAAAGTCGCTCCGGCAGCGCCGCCGCCAGGCCCTGTTTTTTCTCTGCATTCATTGTATCGTCCCCATTGTATCATCCCTATTTCCTCTGTGCAGCAATCTTCTGCGGTTATCATACCATATGGCATGATAAAACGCAAAACGCTTTCTACGCACAAAAGTACGGAAAATAATCTTGACTTCTCCCACATTTTCAGATATGATATTTATGTGTTACTGCAGTATTTTTCTGCATAATGATCTACAATATGGAGGAGAGAAACTTATGGAAAACCAAAATATTCCCGGCAAGAGTGCCGCAACCGCCAGTATGGTACTTGGCATCATTTCGATTGTCTGCTGGTTCTTCGGTTGGTCGTTGATTGCTTCGGTTGTTCTGGGTGTCGTTGGCTTGATTTTGTCCAGCAATGCAAAGAAGGCCGGTTTCGTTGGCGGAATGCAGACCGCAGGCTTTGTACTGTCGCTGATCGGGCTCATCGGCGGCGGTGTCTTCTTGATCTCCTGCATTGCCTGTGTCGGTGCAGTCGGCGGCGTCGCAGGTCTTGCAGACATTGCCAACTCTCTGAATTGATTTATCTTGCGGAAGCACTGCCGCCTGCCGGGCGGCAGTGCTTTTGCTAACTTGGAGGACTATGCTGCCATATCTTCATCTATTTGGCCGGGACATCCCCTTATACGGACTCTCGGCAATGCTGGGCCTTGTTCTAGCTCTGTGCTATTTAAAAGCAACCCAGCCAAAGCATACACCGCTGAATGCGGATACAGAGCTGTCTCTGATCTGGGGCTGCATCGGCGCGCTCGTGGGTGCGAAGCTACTGTACCTTGCCACGGTACTACCCAATTTTCTGCACGACCTGCCGCTGCTCCGGCAGGCCCCTCGCGACTTTCTGGCCCGCTATCTGCTGGGCGGCTTTGTGTTCTACGGCGGCCTGTTTGGCGCGCTGCTGGCGGCGTTTCTCTATTGTCGCACCAGCCGCATATCCTTTTCCGCTGTGCTGACTCAACTGCTCCCCGTCATCCCGCTGATTCACGCCTTTGGCCGCATCGGCTGCTTTTGCAGCGGTTGCTGCTATGGACGTCCGTCACAGCGCTTCGGGATTGCTTTTTCCCACGCTCTCGCTGCACCAAATGGCGTCAAACTGCTCCCAGTGCAGCTCTACGAGGCAGCCACAACGCTAGGGCTTTTTGTTCTGCTTGCCGTGCTGCGCCGTCGGGGGACCCCTGGGCGACAGATGCTGGCCGTCTATTTCCTGCTCTATGGCGTTATCCGGTTCGTGCTGGAGTTTTTCCGAGGCGACCGCTACCGGGGCTTTGTGGGGGCGCTTTCCATCTCCCAGGTCCTCTCGCTGGTTGTCGTCGCTCTCGCACTGGTACTGCTTTTTCCCCGCCGCCGGGCAGTCCGGCAATAATTGCCCTTTGCAGACTAGCGGGGGCTGATGCGCTTTCTTTTCGCATCAGCCCCTGCTTCTCTATTCTTTTCATTTGCTTCTATTTTGCCTGGCTGCCGGTATACGGGGCCCGCGGGTCGCCATAGAAGAAGACGGCAAGCGTCCCCGGGCCGCAATGGGCGGCGATGATCGTCCCGATATCGCAGAGCTTGATCGTCTCTGCCTTGAGCTTTGGGAATCGTCCCAGTAGCGCGTCCCGCAGGCGCTCTGCGGCGGGCAGGCAATTGGAGTGGCAAATATAGCATTTGCCAGCATAATCCGCCCCGTTTTCCGCATGCTCCTGCATCGTATCGAGGGTCTTGCGGATTGCTGCAGCCTGGCCGCGCACCTTGCCATAAGCGATGATGCGCCCCTTATCGTCCAGCCGCATGATCGGGCAGATATTTAAAATTGCACCAATGGCCGCTGCCGGGCCGGAGATCCGGCCGCTGCGCCGGTAATATTTCAGATCTGTCGAATAAAATTGATGATGCACGCAGTGGCGCTTTTCCAGCACCCACTGGGCGACCTCGCCCATCGGCACCCCGGCATCCCGCAGGTCTGCGGCGCTGTCGACCAGCATCCCGTAGCCGGAAGAACTGCACAGGGAATCGATCACCGTGATCTTCCGCTCCGGGTATTTCTCCCGCAGGGACTGGGCCGCCTCCTCGGCATTTTTGACCGACGGTGTCATCCCCGTTCCGAAACCGATATGCAGAACATCACCCTGCTGCAGCAGCGGCTCAAAAAATTCCAAGTATTGGAACGTATTGAGCTGTGAGGTGGAGGGTGCCTTTCCTTCCTCCAGGAACTGGTAGAACCGGGGCAGCGCTGCCAGGTCGCGGCCCATGTCGTCCAGATATGCCGTTCCGTCCACCACATAGGAATAAAATAGCACCGGAATATTCCGCTGCTCCATATCCCGATAGGGTAGGTCCACAGTCGATTCACACGAAAGGATCCATGCTGCCATAAACCATCTCTCCTTTTCTCCACCGTTGGATTTTTACCTGCACGGCTGCTTGTTATTGCAGCAGCCATGCAAATGCCGACGCCACAGATGCAATTGGGCACTTCACGCGCTCTTAACAGTTATTATAGCATAACCGCAGCGCGAAGCGCTGCATGCGCGGCAAAAGCCGCGCCAAAATCAGCAAAGCTGATTTTGGTTATCACTGTAACAGCGACACGAACTTTTTGCTCCGCAAAAACGCGCCCGTGGGCGCGCCGGCGCGTCATGCGCCGGTTCGTGGCTATTATCGCACAAAAAATACGGCAATGCAAGCCTATTGCGCTTCATCCTGCCGGACCGGCTGGCCAGTGCCGGTATTTTTCACCGCGATCATCTCCGCCAAAATGCCGACTGCCAACTCCTCCGGCCTTTGCCCGCCCAGGTCCAGGCCGATGGGCGCATGCAGCCGGGCCAGCTGCTGGGGCGGGATGCCCTGGCGCAGCAGCAGCGCAGAGATCGCTGCAACCTTCTTTCGGCTCCCCAGCATACCGGCATAGGAAAACGGCTTTTGCAGAATGCCCCGCACGGCATCCAGATCCGTCTCATGGGAGAACGACGCAGCAACATAAAATGCGTCCGGCGGGGTATTAAGCCGCTCCAGCGCCGTCTCGTAGCGCGTGACGGGGATGAACCGGTCCGCCAGAGCAACGGATTCCGCGATCTGCTCCGCCGGGCGCGGGTCCAGCAGCCACCGCCGGAAGCCCGCCAACTTTGCATATTGCAGCAGGCACCGGCCGACGTTCCCCCCGCCGCACAAAACCAGAAGCGGCGGCGCGGCAAATGTCTCGATCAGGACCGTGATCGCACCGTAGCCATGGCGGTACTGCAGCAGCTTCGTCTCCCCGGAGCCGATCAGCGCCAGCGCGTCCTGTACGGCAGCGTACTCCCCCGGGCCGCCGCCGATGGTACCCAAGGTCCTGCCGTCTTCAAATACCAGCATCTTCCCCTGGGTGCGGGAGGTCGTCCCAGTGACCGCCGCCAGGGTCAGGACAGCATAGCCCGCCCCCTGGGCTTCGGCCTGCTGCTGGGCCGCAAGAAATTCTGCCTGTTCCATGCGCTTGCTCCTTTTCTTTGGCGTTTCATCAAAAGCCCGCCGTGATCCAGATACAGCTATGACCGGTGCGACGCACCGGTCATAGGCGATTTTATCAGAAATACAATTACTTGCCTGCGCCGTTCATTTCGCGCATGGCGTCCTTCCGGCTCAGGTTGACACGGCCCTTCTCGTCGATCTCCATGACCTTGACCCAGGTCATATCGCCGATGTTGAGGACGTCTTCCACCTTCTCGACCCGGTGATTCTCCAGCTTGGAGATATGCACCAGCCCGTCCTTGCCCGGAGCCAGCTCGACAAACGCGCCGATGGGCAGGATGCGGACGACCTTGCCGTAATACAGCTTGCCGACCTCCGGCACGAAGCAGATGTCCTCGATCATCTTCTGGGCAGCGCGCACCGCTTCATGATCGACTGCGGAGATGAAGACAGAGCCGTCATCCTCAATGTCGACCTTGGCGCCAGTGTCTGCACAGATCTTCTGGATGGTCTTGCCGCCAGAACCGATGACCTCACGGATCTTGTCCGGGTCGATGTGGATCGTCGTCATCTTCGGGGCATATTCCGAGACTTCCTTCCGCGGCTCTGCGATGCAGGGCAGCATGATCTCATGCAGGATCTCCAGCCGGGCCTTGCGGCAGCGCTCCAGCGCGTCGGCAATGATCTCCATTGTCAGGCCGTCGTTCTTCAGGTCCATCTGGATGGCCGTGACGCCTTCCGTCGTACCGGCGACCTTGAAGTCCATCTCGCCGTGGAAGTCTTCCACGCCCTGGATGTCCGTAAACGTTCTCCATTCTCCCGTCTCCTGGTCGGAGATCAGGCCGCAGGAGATACCGGCCACCGGCCGCTTGATGGGCACACCTGCGTCCATCAGTGCCAGCGTCGAGCCGCAGATGGAGCCCTGGGACGTGGAGCCGTTGGAGGAGACGACCTCCGAGACCACACGGATGGCATAGGGGAATTCGTCCACCGGCGGGATGACCGGCAGCAGCGCCTTTTCCGCCAGGCTGCCGTGGCCGATCTCACGGCGGGACGTTGAGCGGCTCGCTCTGGCCTCGCCCGTGGAGAACGCCGGGAAGTTGTAGTGATGGATATACCGCTTGGATTCCTCCTGATAGATGGTATCCAGCTTCTGGGCCATGGACAGGGTGTTCAGCGTGCAGATGGACAGGACCTGGGTCTGGCCTCTGGTGAACAGGCCAGAGCCGTGGACCCGGGGCAGAACGCCGACTTCCGCTGCCAGCGGACGGATCTCATCCATGCCACGGCCATCGACACGCTTGCCAGCCAGCAGCCATTTCTTGACGACCTTCTTCTGCATCTTATACAGGCAGACCTCGATGTTGTCCTCAAAGTCCTCATATTTTTCTGCAAAATGGTTCGCAAAATCGACGCGGGCCGCCGTCAGGCGCTCTTCGCGGACGTTCTTATCCGGCGTATCCAGCGCGTTTTCGATCTGGTCCATGCCATAGGCGCACAGATCGTCCAGCAGGGCATGGTTGACCGCTGCTTTTTCAAACGTGAATTTCGGCTTGCCGATGCAAGCGACGATGGAATTGATAAATTCGACGACCTTGATGTTCGTCTCGTGGGCCAGCTCAATGCACTTGAGCAGGATATCCTCGGGGATCTCCTTGGCTTCCGTCTCGATCATAACGACCTTCTCATGGGTCGACGCGATGGTGACGAAGCACTGGGACGCGTTGCGTTCCTCCTGCGAGGGGTTGACGATATATTCGCCATCGAGATAGCAGACGTTCGTCGTCGCCGTGGGACCGTTCCAGGGGATGTCGGAATACGCCACGACCAGCGAAGAGCCGATGGCCGCCACGATCTCGACGGGATTGTCGTAATCCTGGGCCAGGACGGTATTCGTCAGCACGACGTCGTTGCGCAGCTCGTCGTCAAACAGGGGCCGCATGGGGCGGTCGATCAGGCGGGAGATCAGGGTGCCGCGCTCCGAGGGGCGGCCCTCCCGGCGGTTGAAGCTGCCGGGGATCCGGCCGACGGCGTACATCCGCTCTTCGACCTCAATCGTCAGCGGGAAGTAGTCGATGCCGACCTTCGGCAGCGCCGAAGCGGTGACGGTGACGAGTACGACGGTATCGCCATAGCGGCAGATCGCCTCGGCGTTGGCCAGCTCCGCGACCTTGCCCGTCTCAACGGTGAAGGTCCGGCCGCCGATCTCTGTTTCGAAAATGTGGTGGTTGGGGTACTGCTTATGGGTGATCATGTGGTTCCTCCTCAGTCAAACATACTTGGCGCGGGAGGTTTAGCACTTGAAACTGCCGCCGCCGCAGCGGTGGTACTTTCAACTGCTAAATCATTTCCCGCGCCGGTCTTGGTTTTTCCAGCGCTGCGCAGAAAACGGGTGGCGTGTGGGCCACCCGTTTTTGTGCATATTACTTACGGATACCCAGCTTGGCGATGCAGGCTCTGTAGCGGTTGATGTCCTTCTTGGCCAGATAGTCCAGCAGGCTACGGCGCTTACCAACCATCATGAGCAGGCCACGGCGGGAGTGGTTATCCTGCTTGTGCTCCCGCAGATGCTCCGTCAGCTCGTTGATCCGGTAGGTCAGGATCGCGATCTGGACTTCGGGAGAACCGGTGTCGCCTTCGTGGGTCGCGTTCTCGGCAATGATCTTTGCCTTTGCTTCTTTGGAAATCATAATTTGTTCCACCTTTCTGAAAATACCCGCAAAACTAAGTCCCAGGCTGGCGGAGCCCTCCGGCGCGGAGGCGTCTCCCGAAACTGAGTATTGGGGTCTGCCGATACGACAGTGAGTTTATAATAGCATGCGCCGGGAAAAAAGTAAAGAAGAAAAACTTTTTTTCGCAGAAAATCCGGCCATTGTGACCGGGCCGACGCGCTTGCTTTCTAGGATACCCGCCAGCAGCCCGGTTTAACCCGCATCCACGGAAAACGAGAGGTTGATCTCCTCCAGCTGCGTGTCCAGCTGCCGATAGGTCACACCGGCGCTGCGCAGCATCCGCTTCGATGCCCGGACATTATCGGTATCGGCGTATTTATCGCTGAGGTAAATGACCTCGCGGATCCCACACTGGATGATGGCCTTGGCGCATTCATTGCAGGGAAACAGCGCCACATAAAGCTTCGCGCCTTTGAGCACCCGCCCGCCGGAATTCAGGATCGCATTCAGCTCCGCATGGACCACATAGGGGTACTTCGTCTCCTCCCCCTGGCGCTCCCAGGGAAATTCATCATCGGAGCAGCCGTTGGGCAGCCCGTTATAGCCGGTGGAGAGGATGATATTATCCTGGGAGACGATACATGCGCCGACCTGCGTGCTCGGGTCCTTGCTGCGCTGCGCGGCCAGCAGTGCCACGCCCATAAAATACTCATCCCAGGAGATATAATTCGTCCGTTTCATACGCTTGCTCCTTTTTGTCTCTGTCACGCAAATACTTTGCACAGCGGTATACGCTTAAATATTATACCACACACGGCAAAAAAAGAAACCCCAAAAATTGCGAAAAAAGGGCCGCAGTCCGCGCAAAAATGCACGGCGCTGCGGCCCAGTGTTCCTTTTATACCAGGCTGGCGGCCAGGCGAATATTCTCCTGCAGCGATGCCAGCTGGATCTGGGAGGAGACGCCGCCGGTCCGGCGGTCGATCTCCCCATTGGCCGCGGGGTGATAATACGCCCCGGCGTCCTCCGCTGCGCGCCCCGCCGCCATGGCAGCTTCCAGAATACTGCGGTCGGTGATCCGCTGCGCCGCTGGAATGGGCTGCAGCAGAAGTAGGCCGCCGTCCTGCGTCAGCTGCCGGACCTGCGCTGCCGCCTGCACCGCGGTCCCAGGCAACTCCAGCGCCACCGGCGGCCGCACAAATAAATACCCGGTGCAATCCGGCCCCGCCAGATGCACGCCCCGCGCCTGCAGCCAGGCAAGCGTCGCCGGGATATCCAGCATATCCTTGGGCGAGGTCGCGATCAGCGCCACCGGGATCTGACAAAGCGCCGGCAGGTCCGGGCACAGGGCCTCACCCCGCAGAGGGCCGATCCCGCCCATGCCGCAGGTGACAGCCAGGCCGATCCCCAGCTTTGCGCAGGCAGCCATCGTCCCGCTGGCAGTCAGCGCGCCGCTGACACCGTGCGTCAGCGCCGCCTCCAACTGGTTGCAATCAATGCGGCAGACCTCAGCCGCCCGGGTCCGAAAGGGCAGGAAGGCGGAAAGGTCGCCGATCTGCAAGCGCCCACGGTCGACCCACGCCAGTCGCGCCGCCGGGCAGCGCCACTGGGCGGCCAGGTCCGCATTGGTAATCGACCGCAGGCCATGGGTCAAAAGCGCTGTTTCAACAAGGTGCTCCATCAGGCCCAGTCGTCCAGCTCTGCAACATTGTCACAGGTGACCAGCGTCAGCGGCAGATAGATGGGATCCGCATATTCCTTTCCCTGTGCGATCGCCACAGCCAGCTGCAGTGCAGCTTCCGTGTACTTCACGCTGGAGTAGGACATACTGCCGGTCATTTTGCCTTCCTTCAGCGCTGCCCGGGCATCGTCAGTAAAGTCAACACCGTAGACCAGCACATCCGTCCGGTTCTCTGCTTCCAGCGCCTCGACCGCAGCCAGCGCCATCACGTCATTGCAGGCGAAAATGCCCTTCAGGTCCGGATGGGCCGTCAGAATATCCTTCGTCGCGTCAAAGGCCTTCGTCGCATCCCAATCGCAGGGGACGGAAGCAACCAGGTCGATGTTCGCCGCAGCTTCCAGCACGTCTGTCGCACCGGCGGTACGGCCTTCGGACTGGCCAGCGCCGGTCAAGCCCTGCAGGATAGCGACCTCGCCGCCCTCCGGCAGCCGCGCGATCATATCATTGGCAACCGTCGCACCCTGTTCTTTGAAGTTGACAGTGATCTTGCCATCGAGATGGCCGCCCGCCTCTTCCAGCGCGTCCGTATCCACGCCGGGGCCCAGGTTGATGACCTTAATACCATTTTCGTTGCACTTGACAATACCGGGAATCAGGTTTGTCCCATCAATGGGGGAGACGATGATGACATCATAGTCCATATCCGCCATAGTCATCAAAACATCCAGCTGACTCTGGGTATCGCCTTCCGTCGTACCGGTCTGCACGTCAATGCTGACGCCCAGTTTCTCCGCTGCATTTTCGTAGCAGTCCTTCATATTGGCCCAGAACTGATTTGTCAGGGAGATGATGACCGCGCCGATCTTCTCGCCGTTGGGAGCCGGGACATCGCCCAGCTGTTCCGCCATGGACTTGTCAAATTCCGCATACAGCTCATCGACGACAGAGGCCTCATCCGCGCCATCGCCGGTCGATGCGTCGGGCTGGTTTGCCAGCTCATCCGAGCCTGTCGTCGGCGCCGCGCTGCCAGGGTCTGTTGCCTTGTCGCTGCCGCAGCCCGCCATACAAGAGACGACCAGCAGCATTGCCAAAAGCAGTGCAAGTAACTTTTTCATTGTTTTTTCCTCCACATCGTTTTTATGTATAAAGGCCAGTCCAGCCCTTATGCCGATTTTATACCCGCTGTCGGCGCTGCCGCAGCTCCGCCGTGATAACGGCACACAGCAGGATCACGCCGGTGATCAGCTGCTGATAATAGGACGAAATACGCAGCAGAGTCAGTCCATTGCGGATGCTGCTCAGCAGCAGCACCGCCACCGTCGTCCCAATCAGCGCGCCCTGGCCGCCATGCAGCGGCGTACCCCCCATAATGACGGCAGTGATGGCATCCATCTCCATATTTAGCCCGGCGTTGGGCTCCGCTGAATTGAGCCGTGCCGTGATGATCATCCCCGCCAGTGCTGAAAGAAAGCCCATCAGCGCAAAGGCGCTGATCCGCCACGGTCCAAGCCGCACACCGCTGCGCCGCAGCGCCAGCGGATTGCTGCCCAGGGTCATGATATAATGACCCCAACGCATTTTGTAAAGCAGCGGCAGCGCCAGCAGCAGTACTACGATTGCCATGCTTACGCCCCGCTCCATGCCGCAAAAATCCCCGTAGCCAAAAACGCGGAACGCCTCCGGCAGCTTACTCACCGGCGTGCCCAGGGTCACGACCAGCGCCAGCCCCCGGTAAAGCAGCGACGTCGCCAGGGTGATGATAAACGCGTTGATGCCGGTAAAGTGGACCAGTGCGCCATTGAGCGTCCCCATGGCCGTGCCCGCCAGCAGGCCCAGCAGGACCGCCGCCGGGACTGCCATACCGTTCTGCATACACTTTGCCGCTAAAATAGCGGAGAGGGATAAGATCGCCCCCACAGAGAGGTCGATCGCCCCAGCAGCAATGATAAACGTCATGCCAATGGCCAGCAGCAACCGGAAGGAGCTGGCCTCAAGAACGTTCGTCAAGTTCTTACCGGTAAAGAACAGTCCGGTGCGCAGCTGCAAAAACAGGCCCATTGCAAGGCAAAAACCGATAAGCAGCCACAGCGCTCCATGGCGCTGCAAAAATTGCTTCATACCAGTACCCCCTGCTCCCGCTGCAAAATCAGACGGTGCAGCGCTTCCGGTGAAGATTCCTTTGCCCAAATATCTGCAATGCACCGCCCAGCCCGCATCACGTAGATCCGGTCCGCAAGGTCAAAGACCTGGTAAATATCATGGCTGACCAGCAGCAGCGTATGCCCAGCCTGGTGCAGCCGGTGCAGCAGCGCCATCGTCTGGTGCGACTCCCGAATGCCCATAGCCGCCGTCGGCTCATCAAGCAGCAACACACTGCCCGGCTTGCGCATGGCCCGGGCAATGGCGACCCCCTGCCGCTGCCCGCCGGAGAGCACCCGCACCGGGACAGTCAAATCCGGGATCACGATCTCCAACTGCTGCAGCAGCGCCACGGCCTCTTGGGCCATCCGGCGACGGTCCAAAAATGGTCCCCGCCGCAGCTCCTGGCCCAGGAAAATATTCTCGTAGCTGTTCTTGCAGGCGTCCAGGCTCAGGTCCTGGTAGACCGTCCGAATGCCCATATCCAGCGCCTGCCGGACCTGCAGCCGCCGGTAGGTCTGCCCGCCGACGGTGATACTGCCGCTGTCCGGCGCCAGATTGCCGGACAGCAGCTGGATCAGGGTAGATTTCCCGGAACCATTGTCGCCGACAATGGCAGTCACTATGCCCTGCTGTACGGTGAGCGAAACATCCTGCAGCGCACGGACCGCGCCAAATGCCTTGCTGACCCCGCGTACAGATACGATCGTCTCGTTCATCCTACTGGCTCCTTTCCGCCAATGTCCCCTTCTCCAGGGAAAAAATACAAAAAACCGCACTTCCCGATGCGGTTTTTTGCTGCTGCCTGCCCTGAGGACTTGGGCAAGCAGCTATATTGGCTTGCTTTCGAGTTTGACGACTCATGGCCTTATTATATACGTTATTTTCTTAAAAGTCAAACGTTTATCCAAAATTTATTGGCCCAAATGAAAAAAATTTGCACCGGCAGCCGCATTACATAGGCTGCCGGTGCATTTTATTGTGCCGAAACCTTAGATCATGCTCTCTTCCCAGCAATCCGGCGCCTGGAAGCCCATCATTTTCACGATAGTCGGCGCGACATTGGCCAGGCCGTACTTGCCATCCTTGATCGTCCATTTCTGATCTGGGTCGTAGATGATGAACGGGACCGGGTTTAGAGAGTGGGCCGTCCGGATAGACGTCTTGCCCTTTTTCGTCTCCGTCATCTGGTCGGCATTGCCGTGGTCTGCCGTGACGCAGACGGTGTAGCCGTACTGATCTGCCGCGTCGAGGATCCGCTGCACGCCGGCATCCACGCACTCCATGGCCGTCACAACTGCTTCCATCACGCCGGTATGGCCAACCATATCGCCGTTAGGGTAGTTGCAGCGCAGGAAGTCAAACTGCTTGGAGGCCATCTGCTTGACCATGCAGTCCGTGATCTCCTTGGACTTCATGGCAGGCGCCTGCTCAAAGGGGATGACGTCCGAGGGGATCTCCTCATACGTCTCCAGCTTCTCGTCCACCTTGCCAGAGCGGTTGCCGTTCCAGAAATAGGTGACATGGCCGTACTTCTGCGTCTCCGAGACGGCGTATTCCCGGATGCCATGGGCGCACAGCACCTCTGTCAGCGTATTCTGAATGACCGGCGGCTGCACCAGATAGTGGGTCGGGATGTTGAGGTCGCCATCATACTGGAGCATTCCGGCAAACTTCACGCCGGTGTAATCGCCCCGGTCGAAATGATCAAAGTCCTTGCGGTCAAAGGCCAGGGAGATCTCCTGCGCCCGGTCGCCGCGGAAGTTAAAGAGGATGACGCTATCGCCATTGGCGATCTTCGCCACCGGCTGTCCATCCCGAGCGACGACGAAGGCGGGCAGGTCCTGGTCGATGCAGCCGGTCTCGGCGCGGTAGGTCTCAATGGCCTCCTGGGCGGAACCGAACATCCGGCCCTGGCCCTGGACATGGGTGCGCCAGCCCTGCTCGACCATAGGCCAGTTGGCCTCGTAGCGGTCCATCGTGATCTGCATCCGGCCGCCGCCGGAGGCGATGGCATAGTCAAAGCCCTCGCCCCGCAGAGAGGCAAGCGTCTGCTCCAGCTCGTCCACATAGGTCAGCGCCGAAGTCGCCGGGACATCGCGCCCGTCCAGCAGGATATGGCAGTAGCACTTGCGGATGCCCAACTCCCGGGCCTTTTTCAGCATCGCGATCAGGTGGCTGATATTGGAATGCACATTGCCGTCAGACAGCAGGCCCAAAAAATGCAGCGCCTTGCCGTTTTCCAGGCAATTGTTCGTCAGGTCTTTCCAGGTCTCGGACTGGAACAGGCTGCCGTTTTCGATGGATTCGCCCACGAGCTTTGCGCCCTGGGAATAGATCTGGCCGCAGCCCAGCGCATTGTGCCCGACCTCGGAGTTGCCCATATCGTCATCCGTCGGCAGGCCGACGGCGGTACCGTGGGCCTTGAGCCAGGTATAGGGGCAAGTGGCAAACAGCTTATCCAGCGCCGGGGTCTTGGCCTGGGCGACTGCGTCGCCTGCGCCGCTGTCACCTTTGCCGACGCCATCCATAATTACTAAAACAATCGGTTTTTTCATAACGCTTCCACCTTTCATAAAACAACCAAACTTTGAAGTTCGCCTGTATTTTACAACATTTTCCCGCCGGGTACAATAGCAATTTTCAAAAATGGTGGCTTTACAAGAATAATTCCGCGCTGTTATCAAACAGCCGCCGGACCCGGTCCATCAGCGGCGCAAATTCTGGCCCGTCCGGGCTGGCAGGATCGGCCAAATACGCCACAGCTGCCGCCTGCGCCGCCTGCAGCACCGGCACGCCGCTGCCCAGCGCCGCGCAACGCAGCGCCGGCAGGCCGTGCTGCCGCCGGCCGAACAGGTCCCCCGGCCCCCGCAGCTCCAGGTCCGCCTGGGCGATGGCGAAGCCGTCCCGGGTCTTGCAAAGAGCCTTGAGCCGCTGCCGTGTCTCCGGATTTTTCGTATTAGAGACCAGGATGCAATAGCTCTTGATCTCGCTCCGGCCGACCCGGCCCCGCAGCTGGTGCAGCTGGCTCAGGCCAAACCGGTCCGCATTTTCGATCACGATCAAATTTGCATTGGGGATATCCACCCCAACTTCAATGACCGTCGTCGCCACCAGGATCTGCGTTTGCCCCTGGGCAAACGCATCCATGATCTCTTCCTTCTCCTCGCCCTTCATCTGGCCATGGACCACCGCGATCTGCAGCTCCGGCAGCGCCTGGCGCAGCGTCTCGGCCCATTGCGCGGCCGATTTCAGCTCCGCCGTCTCGCTCTCCTCCACCGCCGGGCAGATCACGAAGCACTGGTGCCCCGCCTCCACCTGCTTGCGGAGAAATGCATTGATCCGGGGCCGCAGCGCCTCGGAAACCAGGAATGTATCGACCGGCTGGCGGCCCGGGGGCTGCTCGTCGAGGATCGAGACATCAAGATCGCCGTAGAGGATCATGGAAAGTGTCCTGGGGATCGGCGTCGCCGAGAGCAGCAGCAGATGCGGCAGCTCCCCCTTCTGGGCCAGCGCCGCCCGCTGGGCCACGCCGAAGCGGTGCTGCTCATCCGTCACGACCAGGCCCAGATTGGCAAAGGTCGTCGTCCCGGACAGCAGCGCGTGGGTCCCAATGACGATCTCCAGCTCGCCTGCCTGCAGCGCAGCCCGCAGCGCACGCTTTTCGGAAACCCTTTGCGACCCCGTCAGCAGGCTGCAGCGCAGCCCAAGGCGTTCAAACAGCGGCGCCAAGGATTGGAAGTGCTGCTCGGCCAGGATCTCCGTCGGCGCCAGCAGCGCGCTCTGCACACCGTTTTTTGCCGCGCAGACAATCGCAGCCGCCGCGACCATCGTCTTGCCGCTGCCCACATCGCCCTGCACCAGACGGCACATCGGCCGCCCCTGGGCAAAGTCCTGCAGGATCTCCCCAATGACCTGCTGCTGCGCCCTGGTCAGGGTAAAGGGCAGCGCCGCGTAAAACGCGGTCAGGTCCGTCTCGGAAAACGGCGTCTTCTTTTGCCGCGTCCGGCGCGCCTTGCTTAGCTGCAGCCCCAGGGAGAAAATAAAGAATTCCTCAAAGCTGATCCGCCGCTGCGCCGCCTCCAGCAGCGCCTGAGAGGCCGGTACGTGAATCTGCCGGTAGGCCTGCCGCGCGCTGCACAGCCCATACTGCACCTGCACCTTCCGCGGCAGCAGGTCTGGCATCTGGTCCGTCAGCTCCAGTGCCTGGGCGATCATTCGGTTAAGGGCACCATTGCGCAGCCCCGCCGTCAACCCATAGACCGGCACGATGCGCCGGGTCAGGACGCCGTCCTTCTCCGCGGACTCAAAGACTGGATTGATCACCCCGTAGCCCCGGTCGTCGCCCTGCAGTGTGCCGTAAAAAAAGTACGTCTGGCCGTATTCCAGCTGACGATTCAGGTAAGGCTGGTTGAAAAAAGTTAAAACCAATCGCCCGGTATGATCGGCCACCACAACTTTTGCCACCGCCTGCCCATTGCGGGTAAGTCCGGCGCGGGGCCGTTGTATGACCATGGCAGAAAAGCACGCAGGCTTTCCCACCTCCATTTCGCAAATGGGGCATAGCTGGCTGCGGTCCTCATAGGACCGGGGGTAATAGGTCAAAAGATCATAGATCGTCTCAATGCCCAGCTTTGCCAGCAGCTTCGCTCTGGCCGGGCCGACACCCTTTAAATACTGCACACTGTCAAATAATTCCATTGTGCCGCCCCCTTTCCGCCGCCGTTATGATTTTCCGAATTTGCGGCAAACTATCCGTATACCGTACCCAGACAGGATAAAAAAGGAGATGCTGCACGCAGCATCTCCCAAAAAGCCATGAATTAAGCCATGTGATTCAGTTTAACCGTCATGCTGCTCTTCTTGCGCGCAGCGTTGTTCTTATGAAGGATCCCCTTCGTGACAGACTGATCAACCATCTTAACGGCTGCCTTGTAAGCGCTATCGGCCTTCTCACGGTCGCCTTCAGCAACGGCAGTATCAAACTTTTTCAGCGTAGATTTCAGAGTGGACTTGTACATCTTGTTTCTAGCGTTACTGATCTTGGACAGTTCGACTCTTTTCTTTGCAGATTTAATGTTGGGCACGGAATACACCTCCTCAATAGCGTTTATAAGATCTTACCGCAAGCATTTAACCTCATGCAGAAATATATTATAGTTGGTAAATCGCAGAAAATCAATAGTTTTTTCTCATTTTCTCGAAAAAACTTTTCTGTCTTTGGTCTGTGGGCTGCATTTTTCCCGCAAACCGGAAAGGAGCACACATGAATCACACCGATCTTGCCCT
>CAKTTR010000012.1 GCA_934615645.1 uncultured Oscillospiraceae bacterium
GGGGTATAGCTCAATTGGTAGAGCGGCGGTCTCCAAAACCGTAGGCTCAGGGTTCAAGTCCTTGTGCCCCTGCCAGGAAAAGCATCTGCTTCGGCAGGTGCTTTTTCCGTTTTATTGCTGGCGCAAGTGGGACTTTTGATAGAGTACAATAAATTGCGTAAAGGAGACGCTGACCTACTGCGATTTTCCCAGTGAACACTGGCCCCGCATCCGTACCAACAACGTGATCGAGCGGTTGAATCGGGAAATCCGCCGGCGGACGCGGGTGGTGGGGACGTTCCCGGATGGGAACTCTGCCCTGATGCTGGTCTGCGCGAGGCTGAGCCATGTGGTGGGTAGCCAGTGGGGCAACAAGAAATACATGAACATGAAGCATCTGGAGGAGACTCTGGACGACGCCTTCATTGCCGGCTGACGTCATGTCTGCCGGAGCCTGCAAATAATTTTGCGCATAAATCTTGACGGGACATTTCTAAAATCATCGATTGTGAAAATGGTTCTATATCAGTACCGTTGAAAAACCGACGCCGGGCTTTTTGGGGAGCCCGGCGTCGGTTTTAGGTTTTATTTTGAGCGTGCAGCGACGTCAGGCGTCTTCAAAGAGGCCGAAGCCGGCGACTTCGGTCGTGGGGAGGGAGAAGACCAGGGCGCTGGCTTTGGTCCCGGGGCCGGCTTTCTTTAAGATGGCCTGCATGATGGCGGCCTTTTGTTCTGACCCGGCGACGATGAGCAGGACTTCCTTTTCCTCCGCGATGGAGATATTGTAAAACTTCTGCGTGTCTTTTGCCGCGGTGCCCTTGCCGTGGAGGACGGTGCCGCCCCGGGCACCGGCTGCCCGGGCCGCGTTCATGACAAGGTCGGTGCTGCCCTCGTTGGCGATGGCGATGATGAGCTCATAACGATAATTCAGCGATGGCGTGTAGCGCGCTTCGGGGCTTCCGCCGTTGAGATAGGCCACGGTTTTCCCTCCTCCGATACTTTTGATGGGGACTGCGATCACGATGCCGTGCCCCGGGACGCCGATGTGCAGCTGTCGCCGGGCCGCTTTGATGAATGCGGCGGTTTTTTCCTGGCTGGCAATGGTCATCACAATACGTTTTTTCTCTGATTCGATGCCCAGCAGCTCGCGCATACTCTGCACCGCAGTGCCGCGGCCGTGCATCGTCACGGTCAGGGGCAGCGACTGGGCCTGGCAAATCTCCGCCAGGGTCGGCAGCGCGTCTGGGTTGATGATGGAAATGACGTAATTCATCCGGCGTCCTCCCAAAGTTCGATGATATCCAGGTCGCCATAGACCGGCGCTTCCCGGGCGGTGCGCTTGGCTCTGCGCTCGTAGAGGAAGCCGACCAGCTGGATCGACAGCAGCGGCATCATCGCCACCAGGGCGACGACGCCGAAGGCGTCGCGCAGGACATTGCCGCCCAGGGCGATGCTGGCCCCCATGACCAGCTGAAGCATAAATGTCGCCGTCATCGGGCCGGAGGCGACGCCGCCGGAGTCAAAGGCGATGGCCGTGTAAATATCCGGCACGAAGAACGACAGCGCCAGCGCCGCTGCATAGCCGGGGACGACGAACCATAAGATGGAGATCCCCGTCAGGACCCGCAGCATGGCAAGGCCCATGGCGATGGCAATGGCGATGGAGAGGCTGCGCTTGATCGCCTTGCCGGGGATGGCCCCGGCGCTGACCGTCTCGATCTGCTTTTCCAGGATGCTGACGGCGGGCTCAGCGGAGATGATGAACCAGCCCAGGACGATCGCCAGCGGGATAAGCCACTGCGGGGCCGTGCGCCCCAGGGCAGCGCCCAGCTCCGCGCCCAGGGTCGAGAAGCCGATGTTGACGCCGGTCAGGAACAGGACCAGGCCGAGGTAGGTATAGAGCAGACCGATCAGGATCTTGACCAGGCGGCGGCGGGTCAGCCGCAACAGCGCCAGCTGGAAGATCAGAAAAATGCCGACGATGGGAAGCATGGCGATGGCCATTTCCTTGAAATAGACCGGGAGCGCGGCGAGAAACGCGCCGCCGATGGCCGTTGTCGTCGGCAGGCTCGTGCGGCTGAGCTCTGCGACGGCCTCGCCGCCGTCGTAGAAAAAGCCCAGCAGCAGGACAGAAAGGATCGGGCCGATGGAGCACAGGGCGACCAGGCCGAAGCTATCCGCCTCGGCGCGGTTATCGCTGCGGATATTGGCCACGCCCATGCCCATGGCCAGGATGAAGGGGACCGTCATCGGACCTGTCGTCACGCCGCCGGAGTCGAAGGCGATGCAGAGAAAATCCGGATCCGTGAAGGCGGCCAGGAGAAAGATCAGCGCGTAGCAGCCCAGCAGCAGCCAGCGGAGATTCGCGCCGGTGATAATCCGGTACATGCACAGAGACATGAACAGCCCGACGCCGATGCCGACGGTGACGAGCAGGACGGTGCTGCTGATATGCGGGACCGTCTCCGCTAGAACCTGCAGGTCGGGCTCGGCCACGGTGATGGCAAAGCCCAGCAGGAAGCTGACGCCGAGGATCAGGGGCAGGTTTTTCGTTTTGGTCAGCGCGGTGCCAATCTTCGTGCCGATGGGCGTCATGGATTGCTCCGCGCCCAAGGAGAACAGGCCCATGCCGAGGATTAGCATCAGCGCGCCGATGAGAAACGCCAGCAGCAGCTGCGGCTGCATGGGCGTCAAAAACAGGCAGAGCAGGCTGACTAAAATCAGGATCGGCAGGACGGAGACCGCGGACTCCCGGATCTTTTCCGCCAGCTCGGTTTTGGTGGCTTCCATGTTGGTCGCATGGTGTTGTATGCGTCGTTTGATAGGCGTACCTCCTTTTTGCGTGTTTGGGATTTAAACTGTTTGCGAAGGGGCAATCTCGGTGGCAGCGCCAAGCAGCTTGCGCTGCAGGGCCAGGTATTGCTGCAGCTCATCCGGTTCCAATGCCGCCAGGAGCTGCTGGGCGCAGGCGGCTGCCTGCGCGGCCCGGGCTTGGAGCAGAGCGCGGCCTGTCGGGGTCAGCGTGATGCGAATTTTGCGCTCATCTCCGGGCTCCCGGGCCCGGAGGACCAGGCCCTTGCCCTCCAGATGGCGCACCAGCGCCGCGATGCGCGCGGTGCTGACATGCATGGCGCGGCTCAGCTGCGTCGGGCAGGCGGGGCCTTGCTCCGCCAGATAGCGCAGCGCGAGGCTCTCGCCCCGGGCCATTTCCGCCAGGGGCGCAAGGCCGGGCAGATGGGAAAAGCACAGCTGCAGCGCCAGAAATTCCTGCGCCGGGGATGTTTCTGCCATGACTGGGGCCCTCCTGCCGAAAATGCTAATAGTGTTAATAAAATAATACCACAAAACGGGGAAAAATGCAATCCTTTTCCGCCGCGCCGCCTGGAAAAGCCGCCGGAAATGCGAGAACACCCAGGTTAGGCGAAGAGGGCAGGAAATGCATAATTTTTTCGAGAAAATGCTTGACAAACAGCGAGATCGCCCGTATAATATAAAAGCTGCATGAAATGCAGTACCGCCGTTGTAAGCGTGGTTTTGCCGGCGGGGAATGATGCTGTTATAGCTCAGTCGGTAGAGCGCATCCTTGGTAAGGATGAGGTCGCCAGTTCGAATCTGGCTAACAGCTCCATACTTTTGCCGCTTGAAACAGGCCGTTTCAAGCGGTTTTTACTTTTTTACATAACTTAATTTTGTTTCTAACTCGTTCGGAACCGCATTGATGAAGTCCTGCACATCTATCGTGGAGCAGCCGGAGCTGATGCCCAATTATCCGCCTGCCCGGGCGCTGCGGCGTGGTATTGACCTGGCGTATGGACGGCGGCAGATCACGGCCAGCGTGACCAGCTCCATCCTGCAGGGCCGGAGCCTGCGGGGGATCGCGGACGATTTGCAGCAGCGCATCACGACCATGGACCGCACCAGCGCAATCCGAACGGCGCGCACGGCCTTCACTGGGGCGCAGAACGCCGGGCGTATGGACAGTTACGCGGCGGTGGAGCGGATGGGGATCAAGCTCAAAAAAGAGTGGCTGGCGACGTTAGATGGGCGCACACGCCACTCCCACGCGGCGCTGGACGGGGAGAAGGTCGGCACGGACGAGAAGTTTTCCAACGGCTGCCGCTTCCCCGGCGATCCGCAGGGGCGGCCCGGTGAGGTCTGTAACTGCCGCTGCACGATGGTTGCCGCACTGGATGACGTGGATATGTCCGGGGCGCAGCGCCGGGCGCGCGACCCGGAGACGGGTGAAAGCGTTCTGATTCCGAATATGACCTATAAAGAGTGGGAAGCGTGGAAGAAGTCAGAAAACGCCACTGCGTGGGACACCTTCATCAAAAAGGGCCGCAACTATTCCGCAGATAAAAAACAATGGCAAGAATTTCAGGCCGTCCTCGGTAAGAAAATCCCGAATAATATTGCAGATTTCCAACGGTTGAAGTATAATGAACCTGAAAAGTGGAATTTTGTAAAATTGGATAAAAAGCGGCGCGATGCACTTAGAGCGCACCCGGAACGCGCATTGCCTGGGGAGAAAAAGACTGCCGCAACAGAAAAATTTACAAAGTATCTATTTAATCCCGATAACCCGCAGGGCTGGGCGAAGGGGGCCGCGTTCTCCTCGCGACTTGGCTACACCGCCGAAAACTATGCAGATCTCCGCCGCGAGATTATCTCTGGGGCGAGAAGATATCCAGCTGTTAATAAAGGCGATAACGGATTTGGAGTCAGGTATGAGCAAAAGATGATTCTGTATGGAAAAACCGGGAACCCGGCCAATGTAACTGTTGGTTGGATTTACAAAGATGGCGTTGCCCGCATGACAACAGCATACATATCGGAGGTGTGATGTTTTGAGAGTTAAACAGTATGACACCGTTATACTGAAAGACGGAAGAGAGGCAGTCATTGTCGAGGCGTTTGAAGGGAAAGTGTTTATTGCCGATGTTGGTAGTAGTGAAAAGGACTGGGAGACAATCGACATAAAAATTGAGGACATAGAACGCGTCCTCTGAATCGTTACACGAAAAGCACTATGCAATCCGCATGGTGCTTTTTCTATGCACGAAAGGGAGTGAAACATATGGACGTTGAGATCACCGACCACACCGCAGAAGTGGCTGCGGCATTTGAGGAAGCGCTGCAGCGCGGTCTGGAAAAGTGCGGGCTGACGGCGGAAGGGTATGCAAAAAAGCTGTGCCCTGTGGACAATGGCACCTTGCGCAACAGCATCACACACCAGATCGATACCGGAACGCAGACGGTCTACATCGGCTCCAACCTAGAATATGCCCCGTACGTAGAGCTTGGCACAGGCAAATACTACCCCGGCGGCAGGCCGACGCCATGGGTATACCAGGATGCGCACGGCAACTGGCACTACACCCACGGCAACCGGGCGCAGCCGTATCTCAAGCCTGCTGTCGCGGATCATGCGGAGCAATACCGCGCGATCTTAGAGGCGGAGCTCAAGAACGGATAACAGAATAGGAAACGCAAAGCCAACTGCTGACGAAATGTCATCGGTTGGCTTTTTGTATTGGTAAAACCCGCGAAGGACAGCGGTTTTTATAAAACTCAAAGGGCGAAGAACCGACCCCCGAAGAAAAGGAGAGTAACACAATGAGCATCACCAGAAAATTGCTGAAGGGCATGGGGCTGACCGACGAACAGGTCGACACCATTATTGAGGCACACACCGAAACCGTGGACGGGCTGAAAGCTGATGTCAGCAGATATAAGGCCGACGCGGGAAAGCTGGCGGGCGTTCAGAAGGAATTGGACGATCTAAAGGCGGCAGGCGATGGCGGCTATAAGTCGAAATACGAGAAAGAACACTCGGATTTTGAGGCTTTTAAGTCCAACATCACCGCGAAGGAAACAAAGGCGGCAAAGGAAAAGGCTGTCCGGGCTTTCTTCGAAAGCAAAAACATCCAGTCAATATTCGCCCGTTCAATTCCAAAAGATCTCGTAATCCTTCTGCGTCTTGTGCGAAAGTACGCTCCTATATTAGACTGTACGCTCCTTCTCTTACCTATTCTATACTGTGCAAACAGAACAACTTCCGAAAACCGCATGATCAAGCGGTTTTTTCACTCTATTTTTGCAATCCGTTGCAAACGGGATGCGTTTCACGTGCAAACGGATGCAATTCGATGCCGTTCCGCGTCCCTTCACTGCGCCCTGCGTGCACTTGAAGCGCGGCTGCGGCGACGCGCAGCATGCAATGATATTGTATAAATACTCGCCGAAAAAGAATGAAAAATCACCGCATTTTCTGATTTTATCAGTTGACAAACGGGCGGGAAGCCTTTATAATAATCTAGCAATGCGAGAGTGCTGGAATAGGTAGACAGGCACGTTTGAGGTGCGTGTGGCAAATGTCGTGTGAGTTCAAGTCTCATCTCTCGCACCAAGATCGGCGATGTTTTTCGGAACATCGCCGATTTTTTATCATGTGCTTGGACTGTGCAAATTAAAAACAATCTGTGAAAAATTGAAATTACAGTTGTAATGCCGCCGCAAGTATTATAAAATAGGCGTATAGTGTGGAAACAAAGACAAGGAGTGTTACTATGGCACAACCGAAGTATCATCGTGTTCTATTAAAAATCAGCGGCGAGGCCCTGGCGGGGGATGCCCACCGGGGGCTGGATTTCGACGTCATCGGCAGTGTCTGCGATGTCGTCAAGCAGTGCCGGGAGCTGGGCGTCCAGATCGGCATCGTCGTCGGCGGCGGCAATTTCTGGCGCGGCCTGAAGGACGGCGGCGAGCGCATGGAGCGCACCCGGGCCGACCATATGGGCATGCTGGCGACGGTCATCAACGCCCTGGCCATTGCCGATTGCCTGGAGCAGCGGGATGTCCCGGTGCGGGTCCAGACGGCCATTGAGATGGACCGCATCGCCGAGCCGTACATCCGCAGCAAGGCCATCCGGCATCTGGAAAAGGGCCGGGTCGTCGTCTTCGGCTGCGGCACGGGCAATCCGTTCTTCTCGACGGACACCGGCGCCGCCCTGCGGGCGGTCGAGATCGGGGCCGACGCGATCCTGCTTGCCAAGAATATCGACGGCGTCTACTCCGCCGACCCGGCCAAGGATCCGGCTGCCGTCAAATATGACAAGATCACCTATGATGAGGTCCTCAAGCAGCATCTTGCTGTTATGGATAGCACCGCGACTTCCCTTTCTATGGATAATCACATGCCCATCGTTGTCTTTGCCCTGAAGGACCCGGAGAATATCCGCCGCGTCGTCATGGGCGAGCAGATCGGGACGACCGTCAAGGAGGAATTTTAACATGATCGACTTTAAGGAATACAACCGGAAAATGGACAAGACGCTGGACGTGCTGCAGGAGCAGTTCGCCTCCGTCCGCGCGGGCCGCGCCAATGCGAAGGTCCTGGAGCATATCACCGTCGAGTATTACGGCGTCGATACGCCCGTCGGCCAGGTCGGCACGGTCAGCTCGCCAGATGCCCGCACCCTCGTCATCCAGCCGTGGGACGGCAGCCTGCTCAAGAAGGTCGAAAAGGCCATTCAGGTCTCGGACCTGGGCATTAACCCCCAGAACGACGGCCGCGTCATCCGTCTGGTCTTCCCGATGCTGACGGAGGAGCGCCGGAAAGAGCTGACGAAGCAGGTCAAAAAATACGGCGAGGACGCCAAGGTCGCCGTCCGCAACATCCGCCGCGACGCGATGGATTATTTGAAGAGCGCCAAGAAAAAATCCGAGATCACCGAGGACGAGCAGAAAAAAGGCGAAAAGGACCTGCAGGACCTGACGGATAAGTACATCAAAAAGGTCGACGAAGCCTGCGCCGTTAAAGAAAAGGAGCTCATGGAGCTGTAATTCGCCCCACGGCGCTTGCGCGCCGAGCCTTTGCGGTGCAAAGCACCGAATGACTGCCGGGGACTCGGTGCGGCGCGCCAGGCAAAAGGCTCCCCTGAAAGGGGAGCCAAGGGCTCTGCGCCCTTTGGTGCCTGCATATCAACGCCACAGGCCGCAGGCTCCCGACCACGCTATCTCCCGAGCCACCACCGCGCCCCGTAAGCTACAGCGAAGCGGCAAGCGGTTTGCTCACCAGCCACCAGGGCACGGATGCACTTACAAATTTGCCTGGCAGCCCGTACAGTGTGCGGCGTCGATGCCTGACGCAGTCCAAGCGAGCCCCTGGCAGGGAAAGTGTGAAAGGGGCGGTCTTGGAGCCCCTTTCGCGTTCAATCAAAGGCATTTGCGAAGCAAATGCACGGGCCGGACGATTGCGGACGGCCCGCCCCCGCCCTTGGCGGCGTCTTTCTTCCTCTATTCTTTCTTCGCTGGAGAAGAAAGAATGGAGCCCCCGGAGGGCGCTAGCCCTATTGCTTGGTAGTTATCTAAGAAGTAGAGTTTTTCAAGGCTAGCTTTTAAGCCTAGAGCAATAACGCTCAGCCTACAAGCTTGTTCTTTCGGCGGGGCAATCCCTCAGTCAGCGCTACGCGCTGCCAGCTCCCTTTACACAAGGGAGCCTTTGGTGCCTGCGCCGCACTGGGTGCACTGCGGACCTTCGGTGCGGAGCACTGCAGTGTGTGCCATGGCGCCGCACCGGACACCACGCTGCCCCCGGGGCTTGCCCCGTGTACATCCCCGGAACCGGCGGGTTTCGGGGATGTGCGGCATCTGCCGGGGCGTCCGCTAAATTTCATCGTTCTAATGGAAAGAAAACATGTCTATATTTAAAAGGAAACCAAAGCCGCAGGCTGCGGCTGTGGGCGATGCGCCGGTGCCGGTGCATATCGCCATTATCATGGACGGCAACGGCCGCTGGGCCAAGCGCCGGGGGATGCCCCGGTACGCCGGGCATGCCTACGGCGCCGAGACCTTCCGCCGCATCGCCAACCACTGCCGGGATATCGGCGTCCGCTATCTGACGGTCTACGCCTTCTCGACGGAGAATTGGAAGCGCTCGGAGGAGGAGATCAGCGCCATCATGCGCCTGCTGGGCGATTATTTGAAGGAAGCCCTGGCGGATATGGATAAAAACCGGGTCCGCTTCGTCTTCTTCGGCGATCTGACCCGCCTTTCGCCGGAGCTGCAGGCCCTGTGCCAGCAGGCGGCGGACCGCTCCCGGCAATATGACGGGGTGCAGGTCAATTTCTGCCTGAATTACGGCGGGCGGGATGAAATCCTGCGGGCCGCCCGGCGCTTTGCCCAGGCTTGCCTGGATGGCAAAGCAAAGCCGGAGGACCTGACGGCGGCGCAGTTTTCGGACCTCCTCTATTCCGCCGGCGTGCCGGACCCGGAGCTGGTCATCCGCCCCAGCGGGGAGCTGCGCACGTCCAACTTCCTGCCGTGGCAGACGGCGTATTCCGAATATGTATTTCTCGATAAACTCTGGCCCGACTTTACGGCAGAGGATCTCGACGCGGCCATCGACGCCTACCGGCATCGCTCGCGCCGTTTTGGAGGTGCCAAACCATGAAAACAAGAATCCTCTCCGCCGCCATCGCGCTGCCGCTGTTTCTGGCGGTCCTGCTGGTGCCGGTGACCTGGCCGACAGCCCTGCTGCTGGCGGCGATGTGCGCCATCGGCGCCCGGGAGCTGCTGTGGGCGACGGGCCTGGTGCCCCATAAGCGGCTGGTGGCCTATGCCATGGCCTGCGGGGCGCTGGTGTGCCTGTGGAGCTATCTGGGCTGCCCCCGCTGGCTGGGCCTTGCGGGCGTGACGGCCTTCTTCCTGGCCCTGGCCGGGGAGCTGCTGGCGGCCCACGCCAAGCTCAGCTTTTCCGAGATCGCCGCGACGGCCTTTGCCGGGCTGCTGGTCCCGCTGCTGCTGTCCGCCCTGGTGCGCATCCGCTGCATGGAGCACGGCGCGGCGCTGATCTTTATGCCCCTGGTCCTGGCCTTCACGTCGGACTCCGGCGCATATTTCGCGGGCCGGGCCTTCGGCAAGCATAAGCTGGCCCCGGTCATCAGCCCGAAAAAGACGGTCGAGGGCGCCATTGGCGGCGTTGCCAGCACGGTACTGTTCGTCCTGCTCTATGGCCTGGTGCTGCAGCTGGCTTGCGGCTTCCAGGTGCACTATTGGGCGGGCCTTGTCTATGGCATCGCGGGCGCTGTGTGCGGCATGGTGGGGGACCTGACGTTCTCCGTCGTCAAGCGCCAGGCGGGGATCAAGGACTATGGCAATGTCCTGCCCGGCCACGGCGGCGTGCTGGATCGGTTTGACAGTATGGTCGCCGTCGCCCCGGTGGCGGAGCTGCTGCTGCTGGTGCTGCCCTTTGCCGTAAAATAACCTGGAATCTTCCTTTGGAAGGAGGAACGCGCGATGATGCAAGCCATTTCCGTCCTCGGCTCCACCGGCTCTATCGGCCGCCAGACCCTGGACGTTGCCGCAAAGCTGGGGACCCGCGTGGTCTGCCTGGCTGCCGGGCAAAATCTTGACCGGATGGAGGCCCAGTGCCGCCAGTTTCACCCGCGCCTTGCCGTGATGGCGACGCGGGAAGCCGCCGCGGCCCTGAAGCTGCGCCTGGGCGACTGCGCCATTGAAGTGATGTACGGGATGCAGGGCCTGCTTGCCGCCGCGACGCTGCCGGAGGCCGACGCCGTCGTCACCGCTGTCGTCGGGATGCTGGGCCTGCGGCCCACCCTCGCGGCCATTGATGCAGGCAAGCGCATCTGCCTTGCCAATAAAGAGACACTGGTCTGCGCCGGGGAGCTGGTCATGGCCCGGGCCCGGGAGAAGGGCGCGGAGATCATCCCCGTGGATTCGGAGCACTCGGCCATCTTCCAGTGCCTGATGGGCCAGCCGAAAAACCGGGTGCGCCGCCTGCTTGTCACCTGCTCCGGTGGCCCGTTCTACGGCATGACGCCGGACGAGCTGAAAAGCGTCACAAAGCACGACGCTCTGCGCCACCCCAATTGGACCATGGGTCCAAAAATCACCATCGACTGTGCGACACTGATGAACAAGGGCTTAGAGCTGATCGAGGCCATGCGCCTGTACGGCCTGCCCCTTTCCCAGGTGGAGGCCGTCATTCACCGGCAGAGCATCGTCCACTCTCTGGTGGAATTTTGCGACGGCGCCGTCCTGGCGCAGCTGGGCACGCCGGATATGCGCCTGCCCATCCAACTGGCCCTGACCTATCCCGACCGCCTGCCCAGCCCGGCCCCGGACCTGGACCTGCTCACCTGCGGACCCTTGACGTTCGACGCGCCGGACGAAGCGGCCTTCCCGTGCCTGCGGCTTGCCAAACAGGCGGCCATGCAAGGCGGCTGCGCCTGCGCCGCGCTGAACGGGGCCAACGAAGCGGCGGTCGCGCTGTTTTTGGAGGAAAAAATCGGCTTTTATGATATCCCGCGCCTGGTCGAGGCGGCCCTGGCCCAAGCGCCGGGCACGAAGGACCCGGATCTGGAGGCGATCCTGGCGGTTGACGCGGCAGCGCGGCAGTCGGTTGCGGTCGCGGCGCGCGGGATCGTGAGGTAATTGCTTTGTATATTCTGTTTGCGATTTTGATTTTCGGCTTTTTGATCTTCATCCACGAGCTGGGGCATTTTATGACAGCCAAGCTCCTGGGGGTGCAGGTCAATGAGTTTTCTATCTGCATGGGCCCGGCCCTGCTGCAGCGCACTCGGGGGGAGACGACCTACTCTCTGCGCCTGATCCCCATCGGCGGCTATTGCGCCATGGAAGGGGAGGACGAGGACAGCGACAATCCCCGGGCCTTCACCCGGGCCAAGACCTGGCGGCGGCTCATTATTCTCGCCGCCGGTGCGTTTATGAATTTCCTGACGGGCTTTCTCGTCGTCCTCATCCTGCTCAGCTCGGCCGACGGCTTTTCGACGCCGGTCATCGCCGATTTTTACGACGGCTGCGCCCTGGAATCCCAGGACGGCCTGCAGGCCGGGGATGAATTCTATAAGATCGACGGCGAGCGCGTCTATATCTACTCCGACGTCGCCATGCTCCTTGCACGGAACACGACGGGCAAATTTGACCTGGAGCTCCGCCGGGACGGGCAGACCGTCAAGCTCTCCCAATTCCCGATGGAGAAGCAGACCTTCACCGTGGACGGCCAGGAGGTCGAGCTCTACGGGATGCAGTTTGCCACGGAGAAAAAGACGGCCGGGGGCCTTTTGAAAATGGCCTGGAACAACAGCCTGTATTTTGTCCAGCTGGTGAAGCTGGGCCTGCACGATCTGGTGACCGGCGCGGTGGGCCTGAAGGATATGAGCGGCCCTGTCGGCATCGTCAAGATCATCTCCGACACGGGCAACGCCGCCAAATCCGTCTCCGACGGGGTCAGCAATGTGCTGTACCTGGGGGCGTTCATCGCCATCAACCTGGCGGTCATGAATCTGCTGCCCCTTCCGGCGCTGGATGGCGGCCGCATCGTCTGCCTGCTGCTGACGGCTATTATTGAAGGCATCAGCCGGAAGAAGCTGAACCCCAAGTACGAGGGCTATGTCCACACGGCGGGCATGGTGCTGCTGCTGGCGCTGATGCTGTTTATCACGTTCCACGACGTATTTGTACTCTTCACAGGAGGCTCCACATGACAAAGAGAATCCACGTGGGCGACGTCGCCATCGGCGGCGGCGCCCCGGTCTCCATTCAATCCATGCTCAATACGAAGACGACGGATGTCCCCGGCTGTCTGGCCCAGCTGCGGACCCTGGCGGCGGCTGGGTGCCAGATCGCCCGCCTGGCCATCCCGGATGCGGCGGCGGCAGCGGCCTTCCGGCAAATCTGCGACGCTTCGCCGCTGCCCCTGGTGGCGGATATCCATTTTGACTACCGCCTGGCCATCGCCGCGGCGGAGGCCGGGGCGGCCAAGATCCGCATCAACCCCGGCAATATCGGCGGCGAGGACCGGGTCCGCGCCGTCGTCGACTGCTGCCGGATGCATCACATCCCCATCCGCATCGGCGTCAACGGCGGCAGCCTGGAGCGCCGCCTACTGGAAAAATACGGCCACGTCACGGCGGAGGCTTTGGTCGAGAGCGCGTTTTCCCACCTGGCGCTGCTGGAGAAATTCGGGTTTTATGATACCTGCGTGTCCATGAAATCCTCCAATGTCCCCATGATGATGGCGGCCTACCGCAGCTTTGCCGCCCAGTCCGACTATCCTCTCCACGTCGGCGTGACGGAGACGGGGACCCCGGCGCAGGGCGTCCTGAAATCCGCCATCGGCATCGGCGGGCTGCTGTGCCTGGGCATCGGCGATACCATCCGCGTCTCCCTGACGGCGGACCCGGTGCAGGAGGTCATCGCGGCCAAGCGCATTCTCAAGGCGGCGGGGCTGCGCCGGGCAGGCGTCAATCTCATCGCCTGCCCGACCTGCGGGCGGACGAGCATTGATCTCATCGGCCTGGCAAACCAGGTCGAGCAGGCCCTGGCCGACTGCGAAAAGGAGATCACCGTAGCCGTCATGGGCTGCGTGGTCAACGGGCCGGGGGAGGCCCGGGAGGCGGACGTCGGCATCGCCGGGGGCGATGGCTGCGGTGTGCTGTTTGTGAAAGGCGAGCTGAAAGAGCGCCTGCCCTATGACCAGCTCCTCCCGGCGCTGCTGGCGTATATCGACAAGCTTTGAGGCGACTGCGTATGGATGTAACATTTCAGACCCTCTTCCCCCAATTCACCCCGCCGGACACCCTGGCGGATGCCCCGGTGCAGCATGTCGACCTGCACCCGGCCCAGCGCCGGGTCCGCATCGAGCTGACGCCGGGCAGCTATCTGCCCACCCGGGAGCTGGACGACGCGGCGGACACCATCGCCACGCTTTATGATTTGCACCAGGTGGAGTTTTCCTGCCGCTACGCCCCGGAGCTGCTTGCGCAGATGGATTTTTTTGACCTGGGCAGAATTTTTATCCAGCATAACCCCCTGGCCGCCGGTGCGCTGGCCGGGGCAGCCTGGCATCTCGAGGGCGAGACGCTGCACGTCGGCCTTGTCGCCAACGGCGTTGCCTATCTCGAGCCCGGCATCCCGGCGGTCCGGCAGTTTATCGCCGACCGGTTTGGCCGCCAGGTCGAGATCCAGATCGACGCCCACCAGGAGCTGGAGGGCCAGGCCCTGTTTGACGCCACTGCTGCCCTGCGCCAAAAGGCGATGACCGAGCAGCCCCAGCCCGTCGTCAAGGCGAGCGCGCCGGGGAAAGCCCGGGCCGCCCGGCCCACGGCGGCGGATATGATCTTCGGCAAGCCCTTCTCCGGCAAGGCCCTGCCCATGAAGGACCTGGAGCAGGATATGTACAAGGTCGTCGTGGAAGGGGAGGTCACCGTCCTCAACCACCGGGAGCTGAAAAAGCGCGGCGCGTGGATCATCAGCTTCGATATGACGGACCACACCGGCTCCGCCCGCATCCACTGCTTTATGGAGGCGGCCCAGGCCAAGCCGATCTTAGAGGGCGTCCAGGGCCCCAATGCGAAGAAAAAGAAGCCCGGCTCCTGGCTCCGGGTCCACGGAAAGGTGACGGTCAACCGCTACGACGGCGAGCTGGTCATCGAGCCCTTCGGCATCATGAAGGGCAAGCGCCCCGAACGGCAGGACACGGCCCCCGTCAAGCGGGTGGAGCTGCATTTACATACGAATATGTCCTCCATGGACGCCCTGACGGATACGACCCTGGCCGTGCGCCAGGCCGCCGCCTGGGGCATGCCCGCCATCGGCATCACGGACCACGGCGTCGCCCAGGCCTACCCCGACGCGATGCATACCGTCGAGGGCGGCTGCACCGTCGCCGGGACGGACCAGCCGATGAAGATCCTCTACGGCTGCGAGGGATATTATGTCAACGATGTCGACGACCGCGTCGTCGTCCACGGCGTGCGGGACCTGCCGCTGCGGGGGGACTTCGTCGCCTTCGACCTGGAGACGACGGGCCTCTCCAGCCGCACCGAGCGCATCACCGAGATCGGCGCGGTCATCTTCCGGGACGGCCAGCCCTGTGAGCGGTTCCAGACCTTTGTGAACCCCCACCGCCGCCTGAGCCAGAAGATCGTCGACCTCACCGGCATCACCGATGCCATGCTGCGCGACGCGCCGGAGATCGAGCAGGTGCTGCCGGAATTTCTGCAGTTCTGCGGCGATCTGCCCCTGTGCGCCCACAATGCGGATTTTGACGTCGGCTTTATCCAGGCCGCCTGCCAGCGGCAGGGGATCAGCTATGCGCCGACGTATTTCGATACCCTGATCCTGGCGCAGAATCTGCTGCCGAATCTGGGCAAATACAAGCTCAATCTCGTCGCCGACGCCCTGAGTCTGCCGGATTTCCAGCACCACCGGGCCTCGGACGACGCCGTCACCTGCGGCTATCTCCTGGCCCGCTTTGTTCCCATGCTGGAGGAGCGGGGCATCACCCGGGTGCCGGAGATCAATCCCCTGATGGCCCAGCTGCGTTCCGGCGGCCGCCTGGACGGGCGGCACACCCGCCACATCCTCCTCTTCGCCAAAAACCAGACGGGCCTGCGGAACCTCTATCACCTCATCAGCCTCAGCAACCTGGAGTATTTCAAGCGGGTCCCCCGGATGCCCAAGTCCCAGCTCCTGCGCTACCGGGAGGGGCTTATCATCGGCTCAGCCTGCGAGGCCGGGGAGCTGTTCCAGGCCGTCGTCGCCCACAAGAGCGATGCGGAGCTGGAGCGCATCGCGTCGTTCTACGATTTTTTGGAGATCCAGCCCCTGTGCAACAACCACTTTATGTTAACCAAGGGCCTGGCCCAGGATGAAGAGGAGCTGCGGGAATTTAACCGTACCATCGTCCGCCTGGGGAAAAAGCTGGGCAAGCCCGTCGTCGCCACCGGCGATGTCCACTTCCTCAACCCGGAGGACGAGATCTTCCGCCATATCCTGCTGGCGACCAAGGGCTTTGACGACGCGGACAAGTCCCTGCCCCTCTATCTGCGCTCGACGGACGAGATGCTCCGGGAGTTTGCCTACCTCGGGGAGGAGACGGCGTACGAGGTCGTCGTCAAAAATACGAACCTCATCGCCGATATGTGCGATACCGTCCGCCCCGTGCCGCATAACCTGTTCGCCCCCGCCATCGAAAACTCGGTGGAGGACCTCAAGCGCCTTGTCTACGGCAAGCTGCACCGGCTCTACGGCGAGAACCCGCCGGAGCTCATCACCCAGCGCGTCGAGACGGAGCTGCACGATATCATCAATTGCCACTACGATGTCATCTATATGTCCGCCCAGAAGCTGGTGCAGAATTCCCTGGAGCACGGCTACCTCGTCGGCTCCCGCGGCTCGGTCGGCTCCTCCATCGTGGCGTATCTTTCGGGCATCACGGAGGTCAACTCCTTCCCGCCCCACTACCGCTGCACGAATCCGGACTGCAAATTCACGACCTTCGACGTCACCTCCATCACCGCCCTCGACGAAGCGGACCCAGAAAAACGGGCGGACGCCATCCAGGCCAAGGCAGAGGCCGCCTGCGGCGCCGACCTGCCCGACGCCGTCTGCCCCAAGTGCGGGGCCAAGTTTGCCAAGGAGGGGTTCAATATCCCCTTCGAGACCTTCCTCGGCTTCGGCGGCGACAAGGTCCCGGATATCGACCTCAACTTCTCCGGCGAATACCAGGCCCAGGCCCACGCCTACTGCGTCCAGATGTTCGGCGCCAGCCACGTTTTCCGGGCCGGGACCATCGGCACCGTCGCGGAGAAGACGGCCTTCGGCTATGTCAAAAAATACCTGGCTGAGCGGGACCTGATCGTCAGCCGCGCCGAGGAGCAGCGGCTGGCCTTAGGCTGCGTCGGCGTCAAGCGGACGACAGGCCAGCACCCCGGCGGCCTGGTCGTCATCCCCCAGGAAAACGAGATCTGGGACTTCTGCCCTGTCCAGCACCCGGCGGACGACACCAGCACCGATACCATCACGACACATTTTGAATACCACTGCATGGAGGAGAACCTCTTAAAGCTGGATATGCTGGGCCACGATGACCCGACGATGATCCGTATGCTGGAGGATATGACCGGCCGCGACGCCAAGACCATCCCCCTGGACGACCCGGAGACCATGGCGATCTTCACGACCTCCAAGGGCCTGGGCTTTGAGGACGACCCGATCCTGGGCCCCGTCGGCTCCTGCGGCATCCCGGAGTTTGGCACCGGCTTCACCCGGGGCATGCTCCAGGAGACCCAGCCCAAGGCGTTTGATACCCTCATCCGCCTGTCCGGCTTCTCCCACGGCACGGACGTCTGGCTGGGCAATGCGCGGGACCTGATCCTCTCCAAGACGGCGACCGTCGGCCAGGCCATCGGCTGCCGCGACGATATCATGCTCTATCTCATCCAGTGCGGCATGCCCGAGAAGCGGTCGTTCAAGATCATGGAGGCCGTCCGAAAGGGCCGCGGCCTCCCGGAGGGCGCCGAGCAGGAGATGATCGACGCCGGTGTCCCCGCCTGGTACATCGGCTCCTGCAAGAAGATCAAATATCTCTTCCCCAAGGCCCACGCCGTGGCCTATGTTATGATGGCCTTCCGCATCGCCTGGTACAAGGTCCACGAGCCCCTGGCGTTCTACGCGGCGTATTTCTACCGCCGCAGCCAAAAGGGCAATTTTGACGCCGCCCTTATGACCCAGGGCAAGGACCTTGTCGTCGATACGATCAAGGCCATCAAAGCAAACCCCGACGCCTCCGCCAAGGACGACGACCTTCTGACGACCCTGGAGGTCTGCTATGAATTTTACCTGCGGGGCTTCACCTTCGCCCCCATCAGCCTGACCGAGTCCCACGCGACGAAATTTCTCATCAAGGACGGCCAGCTGCTGCCGCCGTTCATCGCCGTCGGCGGCCTGGGCGAGACGGCGGCCTGGGATATCCTCGCCGGCCGGGAGGGCCGGGAATTTATCTCCATCGAGGAATTCGCCGCCGCGTGCCCGAAGGTCTCGCAGACGCATATCGAAAACCTCCGCGCTGCCGGCGCCTTCGGCGACCTCCCCGACACCAGCCAAGTCAGCCTCTTCTAACCCCCGCCCCCGCCCCTACAGCGCTCCGCGCTGAGCCCTTGCGGCGCGCTGCACCGAAGGGCCGCTGGGCACCAAAGGACTGCGAAAGTCCCTTGGCTCCCCTTTTAAGGGGAGCTGTCAGCGCGCGCAAGCGCGATGACTGAGAGGTTTTCCCACAAGTATGCACTGCACCTACAATCGCCGCACCTAGCCCTTGGCTCCCCTGAAAGGGGAGCTGGCAGCGCAAAGCGCTGACTGAGGGGTTTTGTCCAAGGCTCCACCGTATTCCAAGCGGCGCATTGCACCAAAGGCTCCCTTGCGTATGGGTGAGACTCCAAGAGCGCAAGCGCAGCGCAGCGCGATTGGCTAATAAGCGAGAGTCAAAATCTTTGATTTTGCTCCTCGAGCTTATACAGCGTAGTCGAACCTATGCAGAGCTAAGGGAGCTGTCAGCGAAGCTGACTGAGGGATTGCTGCAGAGCAAAAGCAAGTTTGCAATGCAGTTCTCGACTACTCCAGGCCTTTAAAAAACTTGCAAATTTCTGCAAGCTAATTTTTACCAGCCAAACCAGCTAGCGCCCTCCGGGGGCCCGATTCTTTCTTCACCAGCGAAGAAAGAATCGGGGAAGAAAGACGCCGCCAAAGGCGGGGGGCGGGCCGTCCGCAAGCGTCCGGCCCCTAGCATTTGCTTTGCAAATGCTTTTTTGATTGAACGCGAAAGGGGCTCCAAGACCGCCCCTTTCACACTATCCCTGCCAGGCGCTCGCCTGGGCTGCGTTAGTCATCGCAGCCGCACACTGTACGGGGTGCCAGGCAGATTTGTTCTTGCATCCGTGCCCTGTGAGCTGGTGAGCAAACCGCTTGCCGCTTCGCTGTAGCTTACGCACTGCCCAGGTGACTTGGGGGATGGTGTGGTCGGCGGCTTGCAGCATCGAACGATGGTCACGCTGCGCGCGGGCGCTTGCAGCGGTGCAGTTTGGGGCAGCGACCCTGTGGCGCGCACAACAAATACACAAACCCAGCGCAATCGCGCAAGAAACCATCCATCGCCATGCCGCGGTTTCGCGGCGGAAAGGAGCGCCTATGCAGCCGCTTGCGAAGCAATTTCATATCCACTGTGTGGCCGGGGACGTCGGCCGCTATGTCATCCTGCCCGGCGACCCGGGGCGCTGCGCGGCCATCGCCGCGCTGTTTGACGACGCCCACCACGTCGCCCAGAACCGGGAATTCAATATTTACACCGGGACGCACCTGGGCGAGCGCGTCAGCGTCTGCTCCACCGGAATCGGCGGCCCCTCCGCCGTCATCGCCATGGAGGAGCTCCATCAGATCGGCGCGGATACCTTCCTGCGCACCGGCACCTGCGGCGGCATTGACTTAGCCGTCCGCTCCGGGGATATCGTCGTCGCCACCGGGGCCATCCGCTATGAGCACACATCCCAGGAGTACGCGCCCCTGGAATACCCCGCCGTGCCGGACCTGGACCTGACCCTCGCCCTGCGGGACGCCGCCCTGGCCATGGGCAAGACGGTCCACACCGGCGTCGTCCACTGTAAAGACTCGTTCTACGGGCAGCACAGCCCGGAAAAATCCCCCATGGCCGCCGAGCTGCAGGAAAAATGGCGCATCTGGAAGCGCCTGGGGGTCAAGGCGTCGGAGATGGAGTCGGCGGCCCTGTTCGTCGCCGCCGATGCGCTGGGCTGCCGCTGCGGCAGCTGCTTCCATGTCATCTGGAACCAGGAGCGGGAGCTTGCCGGTCTGGACCAGGACATGAGCGAGGACACCTCCGCCGCCGTCCGCGTCGCCGTCGACGCCCTCCGGCGCATCATTACCCAGGACCGTGCCCGGGCAAAGAAATGACCCCGCCGCGACGCCCGGACAGGGCAGCGCAGCAGGGTGCAATCCCCTCAAACGAGAGCTCAGCGAAGCGAAGTCACGTTCGAGTGCTTGTCAAAAATACTTTTTTGACAAGCGCAATATGTAGGGCAGATCGCTGCATCTGCGTCAATCCGCCCTGTTTTTTGGTTGCTGTCGTTGTACAAGGGAGCAAACCTGGTTCGCACCGGCCACGTTCGCGCTCGTGCGGTACGCTTGACACAAAATGCGCCCTCCGGCGCGGCGGCATTCTGCCTGCGTGAACCGTGCGCAATCGGATCCGGCGGCATGTATGCGGCTTTTGTGTCCAAAGCTAGTATGTCCCGTCTGCCGCCGGATACCCTGGTATTTTTTGGAAGCTTTCGCATATCCTAGCCCCGAAGGAGGCCTTGTCCATTGCTGCAATGTATCATCATCGCCCTGGCGATTTTTCTGCTGCTGAAGATCATCTCGCTGCCCATCCGGCTTATCTGGAAGCTGGCGATCAATACGGCCTGCGGCTTTGCCTGCCTGGTGGCGGTGAACCTGCTGGCCACGTATACCGGCGTCCTGTTTGATCTCAATCTCGTCACCGCCGCCATCGTCGGCTTCCTCGGCCTGCCGGGGATCGTGCTGCTGTTTGTACTGCACTTTTTTCTAAAATAATAAATCGCCGCCCCGGGCACAACTCCTGTGCCCGGGGCGGCGTCTTATCGGAAAGAGCGTACGCCTAATTTATGGCGTCTTCGTATCCGTCTCGATCTGTTCGGGACCGTCTGCACCGCCGGTCTGTGCAGTGCTGCTATCACTGGACTGCGTACCAGCGCAGGTCACGGTGCAGGTGGCGCTGTATTGGCCGCAGGTGACGGTGATCATTGCCTCGCCGGGGGCGATGGCGGTGATCTTGCCGGACGTGTCGACCGTCGCGACGGTCTCGTCGCTGCTGGCGTAGGCGATGGCGTCCGTCGTGTCTGCCGGGGTGGTGCTGACGGTCAGGTAGTAGGTGTCGCCCACCTCATGGAGGGAGACGGTGTCGCTGGAAAGGTACAGCCCCGCACAGGCGACGCTGCCATCCTGCGCCGGGGAGCCGATCAGAAATTCATACGCGATAAACGCGCCGAAGACCAGCAGCAAAACAGAAAGCAGCACCGCGATGGCGACCTTCCAGCCCGGCTCCGGGTCCGGCTCCGCCTTGGGGGGCTTTTGCTTTTTCTGCTTCTTCTTTTTTCCAGCTGCGGCGGCCTCGTCAAGCTCTGCCGCGGAAAAGACCTGGGTCTCGTCCAGGTCCGCCCGGTAGGGGGTATCGCACAGGGGGCAGACGTCGCGATTTTCGTCAAATACTGTCCCGCAGATCTCACAAACTCGTTTTTTCGCCATACTTACGCTCCACGATCCTTGCCGCCAGTCGCGGCGGGAAATGCCCCGCGGACCCAGCCCATCCGGACTGCGCGCGGGGGAATATTTTGTTTATCATACCATTTTTTTCGACAGAAAACAACACAAGGATTGCTTTTTTTTCAAAAATGGCGTATGATAATATCGGCAAATTATTATAGGAGGTGATGGATACGGCAGAATTGAAGCTTGTCTCCCCATTGCTGGATGGGATGACCGTCCTCGAATGCCTCAACAGCGCCGGTGGCTTTACCTGCTACCTGCTTGAGCGCACCGAGACGAAGGAAAAATTTGTGCTCAAGCACATCTCCATCCCGGAGTCGGACGCGGGCGTCGAGGCGATGATCCTCACCGGCGCGCTGCACGACCGGGAGGAGGCCAGATCTTATTACCGCGACGTCGCCCAGGCCCAGGCCATCGAGGTCCGCAACTGGCAGAAGCTCAGCGGGCTGGAGAATCTCTCTTTGTTCACTGGCTTCCAACTGGTCGAGCGGGAGGAGGGGGCCATCGGATATGACTTCTATCTTCTGGCGCCGTACCGCACATCGCTGCACGCCTATCTGCAGTCGAATGCGATGACGCACCTGCAGGCGCTGAATCTGGGCATCGACCTTTGCAATGCCCTGGCCGGGATCCGGCAGGCCGGGTATGTTCATCAGGATCTGAAGCCGGAAAATATTTTTGTAGATGAAAACGGTCGCTTTTCCATCGGCGACCTGGGCCTTGCCCCCTTGGAGGACCTGGCCTTCGCCGCCCTGCCGGAGCACTACAGCAGCTGCTACAGCGCCCCGGAGCTGGCAGATATCATGGCCAATCTGAACGACACCGTCGATCTTTACAGCGTCGGGATGATCCTCTACCATCTTTTCAACGGCAATCACGCCCCCTTTGAGGAGGACGGCAAGCCGATGCAGGAGGCGGACGCCCTGCGCCTGCAGGGCAAGGCGCTTCCCGCGCCCCAGTACGCCGATTATGAGCTGGCGGCGATCCTCTGCAAGGCCTGCGCATTCCGCCCGGCGGACCGGTTCGATTCCCCGAACGCCCTGCGCCAGGCGCTGATGGTCTATATGCAGAAGAACGCCGTCTCGGACGAGCTGATCGTCTCGCCCATCGACATCGGCGAGACCATCGACCCGGAGGACGCTGGCGACAGCGCCACCGAGGAGCTGCCGGAGGAGACGACAGAGCCCGCCGACGCAGAACCGGAAACAGCAGCGGAAGCCCCGGCAGAACTGGAGGAAGAAGCAGAAGATTCGGCAGCGCCGGAGGAAGAAGCAGCAGAACCGGCAGCGCCGGAGGAAGAGGCAGCAGAACCGGCCTCGCCGGAGGAAGCCCCGGCAGAGCCGGAAGAACCGGCGGCCCCGGACGCGCCTATTAACGCGCCGGACGATGCTGCAGAAGAAGCCGCCCCCGCCCCGGATGCCCTTTCCACGGCAGAACAGACCGCCGATGCGCCGGGCGCCGCCCCGGAGGAGGACAAGACCGCCGCACCGGATGCAGCGGCCCCGGCAGAAGCCCCGGCAGCCGCGCCTGCGGAAGCACAAGCGGCGGAGCCGGATGTGGAAGCGGCCCCGGCGACAGAGCCAGATACGGAACCCGCGCTGGACACCTCCGCCGCGGAACCCGCGCCGGACGCCCCGGAGAAAAAGAAAAAGCGCCGCGCCCGCCGTACCCGGAAGACGCCCGCGCCGGAGACGCAGGACGAGACGCCGCCCATCACGGCGGAGTCCAGCCTGGACGATATCCTCGCCGATGCCAACCGCATTCTGGACGGCGAGCCCACCCCGGCCCGCGCCCCGGCGGCCCGGTCCAAGGCAGAAAAAGCGGAGGACCCGGAGGCGATCCTGCCCCGCCGCCGCAAGAAAAAGCAGCCCGCCCCGTCCGACGGGGAGGAGGCCCCCGGCAAAAAGCGCCGCACCGGCCTGCGGGTGTGCATCACGCTGCTGGTCCTGGCCATCTTAGCCGCCGGTGCGTGGTTTGGCTATACGCATTGGTATCACGTCGTCCTGTCCAATCTGAAAACGGAGACGGGCGGGGACTATATCGCCGTCACCTTTACCAGCAGTGTCAAAGACGCGCCACTGGAGGCGACCTGTAAGGATGCCTACGGCAACGCCTATACCGGCCAGATGAACGGCAGCACCGTCATCTTCCGGGACCTGACCCCCGGGACCCTGTATTATGTCACCTTCTCCGTGGAAAAGCCCCGGGCCCTGGCTGGGGAGACGGAGATCAACGTCACGACGAACGAGGCCGTGCAGGTCGATTCCTTCACCGCCGCCGCCGGGACGGTCAGCACCAGCGTCAATCTGAACATCGCCGTCACCGGGCAGGCCCCGGCCTCCTGGACGGTCGAGTATGCCGACGAGAGCGGCCAGACCAAGCAGGTCACCTTCGAGGGCCACAGCACGACGGTGCAGGACCTGACCCTGGGGCACACTTATACGTTTACCCTCGTCCCGCCGTCCGGCAGCAGCATCGTCGGCCAGACCAGCGTGACCTATGAAGCCGCCGCCCGCATCCAGGCCGCCGGGCTCCACGCCACCGCCATGACGGACGACAGCGTGACCGTCGCCTGGCTCAGCCTGGGCGACGCCCCGGCCAGCTGGCATATCGCCGCCTCCGGCCCCGATTACGCCCAGGAGACGGATGTGACAGACGCCACCGCCACCTTCACCGGCGTCCGCCGGGACGCGGCCTATACCTTCACCCTGACGGCAGACGGCTTGGACGCGCCCATCACCTTGGAGCTGCCAGCCAACGCCCCGACGGTCTCCTCGTTCACTGCGGCCGCCAGCGGCGCTGGCGCCATCCAGGCCCAGTGGGAGTATGACGGCGAAATGGCCGACGGCTGGCAGGTCGAATACACCGCCAGCGGCAGCGACGCCCTGCTTTCGACGGCGAAAACGGCCCAGCAGGTCGTGACGCTCCAGCAGGTCGCCCCCAATTGCAGCTACATCGTCCGACTCCTGGGCCCCGATGGCGGCGCTCTCATCGGCCCGACCGTCGCCCTGGTCCAGACGCCCGCTGCGGAAGCTTATACCGGCCACGGCTTCACCGCCGGGTCCGCGCAGCTGGAGACTTATCTGGCCGCGTCCAGCGCGACCTTCACCCTGCAGGACCTGGGCGAGGCCCAGACAGAATTTGTCCAGGGCGACGCCCTGTGCCTGGCCCTGCACGCCCCGGCGGGCTTCGACGCGACAGACGCTACCCCGGCACCTGATGGCGACGCAGACGGCAATGCAGATGGCGATACCCCCGCCGCCCCGGCGGAGACGCTCGTCACCGTCGTCCTGCGAGATCAGAGCGGCCAGGTCGCCGATCTCATCCCGGCCTCCGGCCTGTGGAGCACCCTGTGGCAGGATGGCGTCTATCTCCTGGCCCTACCCCGCAGCCCCAGCGCCGCCGGCAGCTACCAGCTGGAAGTCTATTTTGACAGCCAGCTCGCCGCCCAGTGCGATTTTACCGTCCTGCAAAAGGGCTAAAGCAACGTTTAGACACACAGCCCCCATGGGAGCTGAGAGCGTGTCAAAAAAGTATTTTTGACACGCTCTCAAATGCGACAGCGCTGCATAAGCTCGAGGGGCAAAATCAAAGATTTTGACTCTCGCTTACCGCTTCGCTGGGCTCGCATTTGAAGGGGCTTGCACCCTGCTGCGCGCATAATTTTCACGCCGAGGGCGTGAAAATTCCACACTTGCAGGGCGAGAAGTATTTTCCCCGACGTATGCGCTGCATGGGTTCGACTTGACCAATCGCGCTGCGCGCTCTTGGAGTCTCACCCACTTGCCGCCGGAGAAAATGATTTTGACTTGATTTGCGCCGTGCGCGGCGCAAACTCTGCGAGGCTTTTTGCCGGGCTGAAAGGCCTGGATGGTTTTTCCATCCAGGCCTTTGCCTTTTATTTTTTCTCGCTGCCTAGCTCCCGCAGGAGTGCAATAAGATTTCGGTCCGCCTCGTCCAGCTTCAAATTGGCATGGACGCTGCCGCCGTCCGGCGTCTTGACCTCGACGTCCAGGACCGTCCCCGCCGGGAGCTCCTGGCTGCCCAGGTACTGGACAAATTTTGTAAATTTCGGGTGCCGCGTCTGCAGGGCGGCCAGCTCTCCTTTGAGCTTCATCAGGGTCATGGGATTCATCGCATACCTCCTAATTCCACTGGGCCCAGATCTCCGGGCAATACCCAACGGTCGCCTGCTTGCCGTTGCGGACGACCGGCGTCCGGACCAGGTCCATCCGTTCAAAAAGATGGTCCGCCCGGTCGCTCTCCCGCTCCAAATAGCGCATCAAATCCAATTCCGGATCCTGCTTGCTCCAATCTGCCAGCGCTTCGACCCCGCCGACCGCTCGGAGCACGCTCTCAAATTCCCGCCCGGACATCCCGTACCGGGGCAGGTCGATCATCTGAAACGGGATGCGCCGCTCCTTGAACCAACGCTGGGCCTTTTTCGTATCAAAGCACTTGCTCTTGCCAAAAATCTGAATATTCAATGGTACTGCACCTCCATTAAGCATAGCCCCTGGGCCGGGACCGTCACCCCGGCGTCCGCCCGGCGGCCAGAGGCAAAAATCTCTGCGATCGACGAGGCCGGGCGCGCCCCTGTGCCGATCTCCAGAAGCGTCCCCACCAGGATCCGCACCATGTGGTGCAAAAAGCCGTCGCCGGTCAGGGTAAAGACAAGCTCCTCGCGGGTTTCCTCGATCGTGAGCGCATCCAGGTGCCGGACTGTGGACTTTTTCCCCGGCTTATTGGCGCTGAAGGCGAGAAAATCATGGCTGCCCAGCAGCGACTGCGCCGCCTGGCGCATGGCCGCAAGATCATAAGCCCCCGGGCAGACATACACATACTTCCGGTCAAAAACGCAGGGCCGGTCACTGACCCAGACGCGATAGCGATACGTCTTGCACACCGCGTTGAGCCGCGCGTGGAACCGGGGCGCGGCCTCCTGCAGGTCCAGCACACCGATATCCTCCGGCAGCCGGGCGCGCAATTGCCGGAGCAGCTGCGCTGCAGGCAGCGCCGTCTCAGCCCGGAAGGAGACCACCTGCCCCATGGCGTGGGTCCCGGCATCCGTCCGCCCCGCGCCGTAGATCTGCACCGGCTGCTGCAAAAGCGCTGTCAGGCACGCCTCCAGCTTGCCCTGGATCGTCCGGTCCGAATCGCCCAGCCGCTGCCAGCCCCGGTAGCGGCTGCCGTCATAGGCCAGCAGCATTTTGAAATTCCGCATCATCGCCGCTCCCCCTCCTGCGCAGCCCGCAGCTCCTGCAGCGCCTCCTGGCGGGTATCAGCAGAGAACAAAAAACGCCCCGCCATGTCATAAACCTCCACGTGTCCCCGTATATATAAAATAGAGCACTGCATCATCGCGCGACCTCCTGTCTTTGAGCTAATTCTATGATAGCACAAAGTATGTCCAATTCTTTGGACAGCAGCAGGCGCGCCGCATTTTTTCTGGCTGCATCATACCATATCGCCGCCCAAACTACAAGCGATTCCCGGTTTTATCTCAGACGAAGCCCAGATTTATTCGCAGATTGCACAATCTGATCATCATACTTTTGGCCATTCTAGCCAAAATTAAAGGGAAGGCCAAAAAATACGCATCCAGATATTGACTTTTTTCGAAAAAAAGGTATTATGATATCAGAACGTGAGATTGTTATACGGTCGTAATACCTATGACATCTCAAAATAACATCCGTCTACACCAATTGACAGGAGGAACAACACACATGCAAGAAATTTTGAAAGAAATCGAAACAGCCGTTTATGACGGTGACGAAGATCTGGTCGTAGAGCTCACCAAGAAAGCATTGGAAGAGGGCGTTGAGCCCCAGGCCATCATCTCTGACGCTGGCGTTCCGGCTCTGAACCAGCTGGGCGAAGACTTCAACAATCTGATCGCTTTCCTGCCTGAGCTGATGCTCGGCGGCGACTGCATGAAGGCTCTGATCGAGACCTGCACCCCTTATATGCAGGGCGCTGACAGCGCATTCAAGGGCAAGATCGTCATCGGCTGCGCCAAGGGCGACCTGCACGACATCGGCAAGAGCCTGGTTGCGACGCAGCTGGCTGTCAATGGCTACGAAGTCGTTGACCTGGGCACCGACGTTCCCACCAACAAGTTCATCGACACGGCAGTTGCCGAGAACGCGGACATCATCGCCGTCTCCTCCCTGCTGACGACCTCCCAGTACTACATGGAAGAGCTCATCCATCGTCTGACCAACGAAGGCAAGCGCGACAAGTTCCACATTGCCATCGGCGGCGGCCCGATCAACCCCGACTATGCAGAAAAGATCGGCGCGGACGGCTACTCCCGTACGGCCGACCTGGCTGTCAAGATGGCGGATCGTCTGATGGCTGCAGCACCGCAGTCCGGTCTCATCAGCGAAGTGTAATCTCCTGTGTCCACTGCCGGGAGTTACCCCTATTCAATCGCAAATCTGAATTCAATCTAGATTTAATACGTAAGGAGTAAGCACAATGGAAAAACATAAGAAAATACTTCGTACATTGGACAAAGCCCGCACTGGCGACCGCGTCCTCGAAAAAGACTGGGACCAGAAAATCGTTCCGCGTACCCTGAAGGAAGTTGCGAAGAAGTACAACCTGCTGGGCACCTGCGATCCCAACAACCCCGTCAACACCGACCCCGAGCTGGCAGACCGCTTCTTCCAGGCTGGCTGGGAAGCTGCCCTGCGTCTGGGCTTCTTCTGCCCCGATACTGAGACGGTCATCAAGGTCGACGAGGACGAGCTCAAGCGTGAATTCAACAAGGTCATCGACCACTTCACCCTGGGCCATGGCACCGAGCAGAAGCTCATCCAGTGCCGCAGACCTTCTGATGGCATTGAGCCCATCTTTACCGCTCCCCTGTCCATCCAGATGGACGAAGAGCTGTACATCCCGCTGGTCGAAGGTATCGTGACCTGCCCGCTGGTCGATATGCAGGAAGGCCCGTCTCTGGACACCGTCATGGGCAGCCCGCTGCTGGCTGACTCCCCCTACGAGACCTTTGCTGGTATCTACGAGTATCATATGCGTAAGGAAGCCCAGTGGCGTGCAGGCCGTGCAGGCATGCCCAACTCCCTGGTTTCCAGCGCTTCCACCCACTTCGGCTTCCTCGCAGCGTTCAACCTGTATGAGCAGCCGCAGCTGGCTCTGTGCCTGAACCCCGCTTCTCTGAAGATCAACTACACCACCCTGCACAAGTGCTTCGTGGCGTACGAATTGGGCGGCGTTGTCCGTTCCGAATCCCCCACCATGGTCGGCGGCTACACCGGCGGCCCCGAGACCACCGCGATCGCTTCCATCGCGACCGACCTGCTGCAGTTCCCGATCTGCGGCGCTGGCCTGCCCGGCTCCCCGTCCTACGAGCTGCGTTATGCTGGTAACTGCGGTCGTATCGGTGTTTGGGCCCAGTCCATGGCGACTCAGGCGATCTGCCGCAACTCCAGAATCCCGCTGATGAAGACCATCAACCAGGTCTCCGGCCCGATGACGGACATGTTCTTCCTGGAATCCATCGTTGGTATGACCGCAGCTTCCGCTTCCGGCCAGGCCTTCACCATCAGCCCGCGTGCTGCTGGCGGCTCCAAGAAGAACCATCTGACCCCCATCTGCGCATGGTACAATGCTGCGATCTTCAAGGGCGCTGCTGGTCTGAGTCTGGAAGATGCCAACCGTATCTGCAAGGAAGTTATTCCGAAGTTCGAAAACGATCTGTACGATCCCCCGAAGGGCTGCTCCTTCCGCGATCTGTACAACATCTCCACGCTCGAGCCCATTCCCGAGTACAAGGAGAAGTACCTGCAGTTCCGTCAGTATGCCAAGGACCTGGGTATCCCGATCCCCGGCGACGGTGTCTACTGCTAATTCAACTGTCCGGAACGGCAGGCGGCTCACCGCCTGCCGTTCTTCTACTCTGCACGCGCTTTCCATCCGGTCTCCCGCAGCGCGCTTGGCCGAATCCGCCCACGCCTGCTGCTGTCTGCGGCGAGATCCTCACGGCGGGCAGCATTCGGTCTTTGTGCAGCGTTTTTTGGTTGATTTTATCCTTGCCTTTTTCTCTGAACCGTGCTATATTTAAAGCAAACACTATTCGGTCAACATCGTATTGTATTACTTATTGGAAGTATTTTGCGTAAGGAGTCAAGCTATGCAGGTGAAACGAATCCGTCGGAACAGCGCCGCCAGTATCGTGCGGCACGAATTGAAAAAGATGATCAAGAGCGGCTATTTTAAGGACGGCGCCATTCCCTCAGAGGAAGGCATCGCCGCAATGTTTGGCGTCAGCCGGACAACCGTGCGCGACGCGCTGGCCAACCTGGAGAACCTGGGCTATATCTCCCGGATCCAGGGCCGTGGGACGATCATCAACCAGGTCGTCAGCAATCTATCCTGCCGCATTTCCGAGGGTATGCCGTTTACCGAGCTCATCGGTTCGATTGGCCTGACCCCCTCGGTCGTCAACGGGCGGGTCGAAAGCGTCCCGGCAGACCCGGAGATCGCGGAAAAGCTGCAGACGCAGGATGACACCCTTTACCGGGTGACAAAAGTCTTCCTTGGCGACAAAAAGCCCGCCATTTACGGCATGAACTACTATACCCACGAGTTTGTCACCGATGAGATGTTCCAGTATCCCATGGATGAAACCAGTATTTTTAACATTCTGCAGGAGCATTTCAACTTCCCGGATATCGCCTTCGACGTCGTCGATATTTTCCCCATCGCCGCCACCGGCGAGGTCGCCGCTGCACTGCAGCTCGACGAAGGCACGCCGATCCTTTTCTTTGAATCCACCTCGATGGATAAGGACAATCACCCCCTGATGATCAACCGGGAGTATTACAACCCCAATGTCATCCACTTCTGCGAGCGCCGCGTGACCCGCTACTATTAAGGAAGTCGCGCAGCATCCCCCAAGCAGAACAAAAGACGGCGCGGCCGCCAGCTTGAAGCTGACAGCCGCGCCGTCTTTCCGCATTTATTGGGCCGCACTGCGCTGCAGCGCTGCAGGCCGGCAATAGCGGGCAATGGCTTGCGCCACGCCGTCACACTCGTTGCAGGCTGTCACACTGTCTGCGGCGCAGCGGACGTTTTGGGCTGCATTTTCCATCGCCACACCGATGCCAGCCGCCTCCAGCATCCCAATATCATTGCTGCCGTCGCCCAGCGCCATCGTGTTGCCCAGAGAGAGGCCCAGATGGTCGCACAGCACCCGCAGCGCCGTGTGCTTCCCGGCGTCTTTCCAGTTGAGCTCCAGGTTATTGGAGATCGACGAGCTGACCTGAATATCTGGGAAATCCCGCGCCAACCGGTCCACCAGGCCGGCACGGTCCCCCGGCTCTTTGAAATACAGCTGCACTTTTTGGACCGGGCCGCCCCGCTGCCGGATATAGTCCGCCAGCTTTGGCACCGGCCGCCGGAAACGCTTGAAGAGCTCTTTGGAATAGAAATTGGTAATGTACGTATCCGCCAGATCGTAATGCCGCTGCGAGGTCCAGGCGCAGTTATCCGCATAGCAGTCATAAATGACCGGGTACGGCTGCTGGTCGATATAAGAAAGCAGCGCCAGCGTGCGCTCCAGCGGGATCTGTGCGGAATAGATCTCCTGCGCCGCCGTTTTGTCATACACCGAGGCCCCGTTGCCGCAGATAAAATACCGGATCTCCGGCATCTGCTTCACCTGCTCCGGGATGATCGGGTAAATGCGCCCCGTCGCCGGGACAAGAAAGATGCCCTGCGCGGCTGCCGCCCGCAGCGCCGCCTGATTCGCCGGGGAGACCGTCTTATCCTCCCGCAAAAGTGTGCCGTCCAAATCGAAGGCGATCAGTTTTATCTCCATGTCGTTCTCCCCATACCGCACAGCGGCGGTTCCATGTGCTAATTCTAGCCTGATTATAGCACACATTCTGCAGGATTTCGACCCCTATCCAAAAATTTCAACACCGCTTTTCCCTCTGCGCAGGACAGACTTTACGTTTTATAAACGTTCCATGCTGGGATGCCGGGAGAATACCACGCGTCACGCCCAGAATTTAGCGATTATTTACAATTCAGCAAGTAAATATTTGTCTTGAACCGTAAAAACATCGTTTTTTTCTTCATTATCGGTGAAAATATTGTATTTTTTGCATCATGCTCAAAACGCCGCTGTCTTTTTTGTGAATAATGCCCGGGGCAAAAATTTGTTTTTCTATTGCAAATTATTTTTTCGTCGATTATAATTAGTATGACAAGTGAAGACTGATAGCTGTAACGAAGTGCTGCGCGCACGGGCTTCAACTATCACTCAGCGCTGCTTGAGTGAAGGTGCTCCGAAAGGTATAACTATGTTCGGGCAACTTCACCTTTTTTATACTCGTACTTAATTTTTTCCAAGGAGGAAACCCACATGTACATTCTTGCAAACGGTAGACTGATCACCCGCAGCGCCGACACCCCCTACCTGCCCGACGGCGGCGTAGTGATCGACGGCACCAAGATCAAAGAAGTCGGCACCACCAGCGACCTGAAGAAAAAGTATCCGGACGCTGAGTTTGTCGATGCCAAGGGCGGCGTCATCATGCCCGCTTTCATCAACGCGCATACGCACATCTACTCTTCCCTGTGCCGCGGCCTGTCCATTGTGGGCAACAACCCCACCAACTTCCTGGAAGTCCTGGAGGGCACCTGGTGGTCCGTGGACCGCAAGCTGACCCTGCCGCGGACGAAGGCCTCTGCCGACTCCCTGTACCTGGATTGCATCAAGCAGGGCGTTACCACGATCTTTGACCACCATGCAGCTTACGGCGGCATCGAAGGCTCCCTGTTCCAGATCGCGGAATCCGCGAAGGAATTTGGCATCCGCTCCTGCCTGTGTTACGAAGTTTCCGACCGTGACGGCGAGGACAAGGCCAAAGCCGCCATCAAGGAAAATGCAGATTTCATCACCTACTGCGAGAAGGAAAAGGACCCGATGCTGGCAGCGATGTTCGGCGGCCACGCTCTGTTCACCATCTCTGACAAGACCTTTGACCGCATGGTCGAAGCCAACAACGGCCGTACCGGCTTCCACATCCACGTCTCCGAAGGCATGAACGACGTCTATGACAGCCTGCAGAACTATGGCCGCCGCCCCGTGCAGCGCCTGCAGGACCATGGCATCCTGGGCCCGAAGACCATCCTGGGCCACTGCATCCACGTCAACACCGCTGAGATCGAGCTCATCAAGGAAACCGAGACGATGGTCGTCAACAACCCCGAATCCAACATGAGCAACGCTGTCGGCATCTGCCCCGTTCTGCCGCTGTACAAGGCTGGCGTCCTGCTGGGCATGGGCACCGACCAGTACACCAACGATATGCTCGAGTCCATCAAGGTCGCCCTGTGCTCGCAGCGCAGCAATGCCTGCATGCCCAACGTCGGCTGGTGCGAAGTGACCGACATGCTCTTCAAGAACAACGCCAAGATCGGCGCGAAGTACTTCCCGGACAAGCTGGGCGTTCTGGAAGCCGGCGCTGCAGCTGACGTCATCGTCATGGACTACAAGCCCTACACCCCGTTCTCCGACGCCAACATCGACGGCCATATGCTCTTCGGCATGACCGGCCGCCAGTGCCAGACCACCATCGCCAACGGCAAGATCCTCATGAAGGACCGCGAGCTCATCGGCATCGACGAAGAAGCCGTCAACGCCCGCTGCCTGGAGCAGGCCAAGGGCCTGTGGGGCGAGCTGAACCACTGCCAGTACTAATTCTGACGCTGCAATCGCTGCAATACGATGCGGCTGCCCGGCGGGATCGTCCGGGTAGCCGCCCTGCGGCATAAAAGCATCGGAGAAAACTGAAATACCGGCGCGCATCCTGCCGCCGACTGCCCGCCATCTCCGGCGCGGCCCCAAACGCAAATGCAACACAACACCAGGAGGAATTCAAATGTCTGAAAGAATGTACCCGATCCCCTTCAACGAATTGATGAACTGGATCACCACCGAATACGCCACCCAGGGCGAGATCTTCGGCATCCATAAAGCTTACTACGCCGGCGGCAAATCCCTGCCCATCTTCGGCGAAAAGATCGAGACCCCGTTCGGCCCCGCAGCAGGCCCCAACAGCCAGCTGTCGCAGAACATCATCGCCGCTTACATGGCAGGCGCCCGCTTCTTCGAGCTCAAGACCTGTCAGAAGATGGACGGCGAAGAACTGGCCGCATGTATTCCGCGTCCCTGCATCTGGACGAAGGACGAAGGCTACAACCAGGAATGGTCCACGGAGCTGACGATCCCCCAGGCACAGAACGAATACATCAAGGCTTGGTGCGCCCTGAAGCTCATCAGCAAGAAATTCGGCTTCGGCGATCCGGACGGCTTTGTCTTTAACATGTCCGTTGGCTACGATTACGAAGGCGTCAAGGGCCCGAAGATCGACAGCTACATCAACAACATGAAGGACGCTTCCAATTCCGAGCAGTTTAAGGAATGTCTTGCCGTCCTGACTGAGATGTTCCCGGAAGAGAAGGATTACATCGCTTCCATCAGCCCGAACGTCTCCCGTTCCGTCACCGTCTCCACCCTGCACGGCTGTCCTCCCCAGGAGATCGAGCGCATCGCTTCCTACCTGATCGCGGAGAAGGGCCTGCACACCTTTGTTAAGTGCAACCCCACCATTCTGGGTTACGAGACCGCCCGCGCCATTCTGGACTCCATGGGCTATGACTACATCGTCTTCGACGATCATCACTTTAATGAAGACCTGCAGTGGGCCGACGCTGTCCCGATGTTCGAACGTCTGCAGGCGCTGGCAGACAGCAAGGGTCTGGAATTCGGCCTGAAGCTCTCCAACACCTTCCCCGTCGACACCACCCGCGGCGAGCTGCCCAACGACGAAATGTACATGTCCGGCCGTTCCCTGTTCCCGCTGACCATCGAAATGTGCAACCGCATTTCCCGTCAGTTCAAGGGCAAGATGCGGATCTCCTTCGCCGGTGGCGCTGACGCATTCAACTGCGACCAGATCTTCGCAGCTGGCATTTGGCCCATCACCGTGGCGACCACCATTCTGAAGCCCGGCGGATACAACCGCCTCATCCAGATGTGCGAAAAGGTCGAAGGCATGCCCTTCAAGGCATTCGCCGGTACCGACTCCGCTGCCATCTCTGATCTGAGCACCGCCAGCCACACCAACTGGCATCACACCAAGTCCATCAAGCCGATGCCGGAGCGCAAGTCCGACAAGAAGGTCCCCCTGATCGACTGTTTCACGGCGCCCTGTAAGGGCGGCTGCCCCATCGAGCAGGATATCCCCGAGTACATTGAGCTGTGCCGCAAGGGTCTGTATGGCCCGGCCCTGAAGCTCATCACAGAAAAGAACGCGCTGCCGTTCATCACCGGCACCATCTGCGCACACCGCTGCCAGAATAAGTGCACCCGGAATTTCTATGAAGAATCCGTCCAGATCCGTGACACGAAGCTGGAAGCCGCGAAGAAGGGCTACAACGCGCTGATGGCCTCCATCCGCAAGCCCGCTCCCGTCGCTGGCAAGAAAGTCGCCATCATCGGCGGCGGCCCGACCGGTATCGCAGCCGCTTACTTCCTGGGCCGCGCCGGTATCGCGACCACGATCTTCGAGCGTGAGAACCAGCTGGGCGGCGTGCCGCGTCACGTCATCCCCGCATTCCGTATCTCTGACGAAGCCATCGACAAGGACGTCGCTCTGATGATGCAGTACGGCGTCGAAGTCAAGCTGGGCGCTCCGGCTCCCTCCGTTGACGAGCTCAAGGGCATGGGTTACACCCACATCCTGTTCGCAGTCGGCGCTTGGAAGGCTGGCGAGCTGGGCATTGAAGGCAATGTCGCAGGCGTCATCGGCTGGATGAAGGAAATGAAGGGCCAGGTCAAGCCGTGCCTGAGCGGCGATGTCGTCGTTGTCGGCGCTGGCAACACCGCGATGGACGCTGCCCGCGTTGCAAAGCGCATGGGCGCCCGTTCCACCATCGTCTACCGCCGTACGAAGAAGTACATGCCCGCTGACGAGCATGAGCTGCAGCTGGCCATTGACGAAGGCGTCAACTTCGTCGAGCTGGCCGCTCCTGTGAAGCAGGCTGACGGCAAGCTGCTGCTGAACGTCATGAAGCTGGGCGAGCCCGATGCTTCCGGCCGCCGCAGCCCCGTCGCCACCGGCGAGACCATGGAGATCCCCTGCGATCTGGTCATCTCCGCCATCGGCGAAAAGGTCGATTCCGAGCTCCTGAAGGCCAACGGCATCGAAGTTGATAGCAAGGGCCGTCCCGCATTCGAGACGAACGTTGCCGGTGTCTATGCCGCAGGCGACGCGACCCGCGGCCCGGCGACCGTCGTTGAAGGCATTGCCGACGCGGCGAAGTTTGCAGAGATCGTCATCGGGGAAGCGCATTCCTACGAGATCCCCGAGGAAGCTTATGTCACCAAGGCAGAGGCCATTGCCAAGAAGGCGACCCTCCATTGCTCCGCATGCGCTTGCTGCGAAGGCAGCCGCTGCGTCGACTGCAACACGGTTTGCGAAAACTGCGCAGATTCCTGCCCGAACCGTGCCAACGTCGTCATCAAGCTGACTGACGGCCGTCACGAGATCGTCCACATCGACAAGATGTGCAACGAGTGCGGCAACTGCACCCACTACTGCCCGTACGCTTCCGAGCCCTGCCACGACAAGTTCACCTTGTTCCAGACCGCGGAAGACTTTGTTGACTCCAAAAACGCTGGCGTCCTGTTCCTGGATGGCGATATGGTTCGCATCCGTCTGGATGGCGAGAAGGACGTTGACCTGAGCAAGGACAACGATCTGCCCGCCGACATCGAGACCTTGATTCTCACCATCAAGGAAAAGTACAGCTACCTGTACAAATAAGCAAGCATACACACCAAAAGGCGGTGCAGCATCTGCTGCACCGCCTCGAGCTTGTCAAAAAAGTATTTTTGACAAGCTCTCAAATGCGATCCGCTTCGCTGGGCTCGCATTTGAAGGGGCTTGCACCCTGCTGCGCGCATAATTTCTGCGCTTTCAGCGCAGAAATT
>CAKTTR010000013.1 GCA_934615645.1 uncultured Oscillospiraceae bacterium
TCGCAGATCTTGCCCTTGTAGCGGATCTTCTTATACTTGCCGCAGTGGCATTCCCAGTCCTTCGTCGGCCCGAAGATCTTTTCACAGAACAGGCCGTCCCGCTCCGGCTTCAGGGTCCGGTAATTGATCGTCTCCGGCTTTTTGACTTCGCCGTAAGACCATTCGCGGATCATATCCGGTGAAGCAATACCGATTTTAATTGCGTCAAAGGTTGCATAACTCATCGTATTACTCCTCCTCTTCTGTCTCGTCTGCCGCTTCGTCGTCAGGATCCGAAACGATCTCCGCCAGGACGTCCATCACGCCGTCGTCCGGCTGGTCTTCATCCAGGGCATACCCGGCGTTCAGGACCTCGTTATGATCCGTGACGTACGTCTCATTGTGATCCGGTACATAGCCGGTATCGTCGTCTTCCTCGTCGCGCAGCTCGATCTCGTTGCCGTCTTCATCCAGCACGCGGATATCCAGGCACAGCGACTGCAGCTCCTTGACCAGAACCTTGAAGGACTCCGGCACGCCGGGGCTGGGCACGTTGTGGCCCTTGACAATGGCTTCGTACGTCTTGACACGGCCGGTCACGTCGTCGGACTTGACGGTCAGGATCTCCTGCAGGGTATAGGCGGCGCCGTAAGCTTCCAGCGCCCAGACTTCCATCTCGCCGAAGCGCTGGCCGCCGAACTGGGCCTTGCCGCCCAACGGCTGCTGGGTGACCAGGCTGTATGGACCGGTGGAACGGGCATGGATCTTATCGTCAACCAGATGGTGCAGCTTCAGGTAGTAGGGATAGCCAACGGTGACACGCTGGTCAAAGGCCTCGCCGGTCCGGCCATCGTAGAGGACCGTCTTGCCGTCCTCCGCGACGCCCGCCAGCTTCAGCGTCTCGCGGATGTCCTTTTCGTTGGCGCCGTCGAAAATCGGCGTCGCGATCTTCCAGCCCAGCTCGTGGGCCGCATAGCCCAGATGGACCTCCAGGACCTGCCCGATGTTCATACGGGACGGGACGCCCAGGGGGTTCAGGACGATATCCAGCGGCGTGCCATCCGGCAGGAACGGCATATCCTCCTGGGGCAGGACCCGGGAGACGACGCCCTTGTTGCCGTGACGGCCGGCCATCTTATCACCGACGGAGATCTTCCGCTTCTGGGCGATATAGACCCGGACGACCTTATTGACGCCGGGCGAGAGCTCGTCGCCATTCTCTCTGGTGAAGACCTTGACATCGACAATGATGCCGGATTCACCGTGGGGGACCTTCAGCGAGGAATCGCGGACTTCCCGGGCCTTCTCGCCGAAAATGGCCCGCAGCAGGCGCTCCTCAGCGGTCAGCTCCGTCTCGCCCTTGGGCGTGACCTTGCCGACCAGGTAATCGCCGGAGGTGACCTCCGCGCCGACGCGGATGATACCGTTTTCGTCCAGATCCTTCAGGGTGTCCTCGCCGACATTGGGGATATCCCGGGTGATCTCTTCCGGCCCCAGCTTCGTATCACGGGACTCGGTCTCGTATTCTTCAATATGAATGGAGGTAAAGACATCCTCGCGCACCAGGCGCTCGTTCAGGAGGATGGCGTCCTCGTAGTTGTAGCCTTCCCAGGTCATGAAGCCGACCAGGACGTTCTTACCCAGCGCGATCTCGCCCTGGGAGCAGGCCGGGCCGTCTGCAATGATCTGATCCTTTTCGACCCGCTCGCCGACCTCGACGATGGGGCGCTGGTTGACACAGGTGCCCTGGTTGGAGCGGGCAAACTTCGTCAGCTTATGGTCGATGACGTCGCCATCGTCATAGCGGACGACGATATCCGTCGCGGAGACCTTGCTGACCACGCCGTCGCCCGCGGCCTTGATGCAGACCTCGGAGTCCAGCGCGCACTTGTGCTCCAGACCGGTCGCAACGATGGGCGCTTCCGTCACCATCAGCGGGACGGCCTGGCGCTGCATGTTCGCGCCCATCAGGGCACGGTTTGCGTCGTCGTTCTGCAGGAAGGGGATGAACGCCGTCGCGACGGAGGTCATCATCTTCGGGGAAACATCGGTAAAGTCGATCATTTCGCGGTCGACGGAGATGATCTCATCTCTGTGGCGGCAGGTCACGCGGGCGTTGGCCAGGCAGCCGTTTTCATCCAGCGGCTCCGAAGCCTGGGCGACATAGTAGTCGTCCTCGACGTCCGCCGTCATGTAGACGACCTCGTCCGTCACGCGGCCGGTGGCCTTGTCCACCTTGCGGTAGGGCGCTTCCACGAAGCCGTATTCATTGATCCGGGCAAAGGACGCCAGGTAGTTGATCAGGCCGATGTTCGGACCTTCCGGCGTCTCGATGGGGCACATACGGCCGTAGTGGCTGTAGTGGACGTCGCGGACGTCGAAGGAGGCACGCTCCCGGGACAGGCCGCCGGGGCCCAGCGCGGAGAGACGGCGCTTGTGGGTCAGCTCAGCCAGGGGGTTGTTCTGGTCCATAAACTGCGACAGCGGGGAGGAACCAAAGAATTCCTTGATGACCGCCGTCACCGGGCGGATATTGATCAGGCTCTGGGGCGTGATCGTCTCCGCGTCCTGCACCGTCATCCGCTCGCGGATGACGCGCTCCAGGCGGGTGAAGCCGACGCGGAACTGGTTCTGCAGCAGCTCGCCCACGCAGCGCAGGCGGCGGTTGCCCAGGTGGTCAATGTCGTCCGTCGTGCCCAGGCCGTAGACAACGCAGTTGAGATAGTTGATCGAAGCGAGGATATCGTCCCGGGTGATGTGCTTGGGCAGCAGATCCTCCCGGTATTCCTCGATGGCTGCTTTCCAGCCGCCGGGCTCGACGGTATCGAGCAGCTGCTTTAACGCCGCGAAGCAGACCTTTTCCTTGATGCCGTATTCCGCCGGATCAAAGTCGACAAAGTTGGCCATATTGACCATGCCGTTGGAGAAGACCTTGACGCGGGTGCCGTTTACATCCACGATCGCTTCGTTGACGCCGCGTTCGGAGATCTCGTGGGCCTTTTCCCGGGAAATGACTTCGCCGGGCATGGCCAGGATCTCGCCCGTCATCGGGTCCGCCACCGGCTCTGCCAGCAGCTGGCCGCACAGGCGGGACCAGATATCCATCTTCTTATTGAACTTATAGCGGCCGACCTTCGAGACGTCGTAGCGGCGGGCATCGAAGAACAGGGCGTCCAGATAGCTCTCGGCGTTTTCCACCGTGGGCGGTTCGCCCGGACGCAGGCGGCGATAGATCTCCAGCAGGGATTCCTCGCGGCTGTGGCAGGTGTCCTTCTCCAGGGTCGCCAGGATGCGGGGGTCCTCGCCGAAGAGGTCCTTGATGGCGGCGTCCGTCGTCACGCCCAGGGCGCGGATCAGGCAGGTGATGGGCAGCTTGCGGTTTTTATCAATGCGGACGTAGAAGACGTCCTGCGTGTCCGTCTCGTATTCCAGCCAGGCGCCGCGGTAGGGGATGACCGTCGCGGTGTAGGTGTGCTGGTCGGCCTTATCGACCTCGTGGCCGTAGTACATGCCGGGGCTGCGGACGATCTGGGAGACGATCACGCGCTCCGCGCCGTTGATGACAAAGGTGCCCCCTTGGGTCATCAGCGGGAAATCACCCATGAAGATCTCCTGTTCCTTGATCTCGCCCGTCTCCTTGTTCAGCAGACGGACCCGGACCTTGATGGGCTTGGCATACGTCGCATCGCGCTCTTTGCACTCTTCGACGGTGTACTTTGCCTTGTCCTCCATGGTGTAGTCCAGGAAGGAGAGCTCCAGATTGCCGGTGTAGTCGGTGATCGCTGCTACATCCTGGAATACCTCCTGCAGACCTTCCTCCAGGAACCAGTTGTAGGAGTTGCGCTGGATCTCCAGCAGGTTGGGCATGTCGATAATCTCTTCGTACTTTGCATAACTGCGCCGCAGAGTTTTACCGAACTTGACTTCCTTCGTTAACGCCATTATGAATCATCACAGCCTTTCTTTTGTTCTGTGTTGTAGCGCCACACAGTAGATACGCACGGTTGCGTTGTAGCTTTTTTTGTTCTTCCACTTGACCCTTCCTGCGGGATGTGGTATTCTAATGCTAGAATCTCATAGTGGGCCAGTTTGGCGCACTCCCGCAGTATGGAAATTTATTCTACCATATTTTGCGCGCGGCGTCAACTGTTTTTGTGCGGTTTGCGCCGGTTTTTCCGGGCGAATGCCCGCCCCAGTTCCCTTCCCTGCCTGTTCCGGCAGGTTTTTTTATTATACAGGCCCCCGTCCGCTTCTTCCTCCGCACCGCATCACTGCAGAACGGTTCTTTCTTTTTCACTTCGACCTTGACATTTGATAAATTTCTGCTATAATATCAGTAATGATTCTTATTTTAGGAGGATTTCTTATGAATTTGAAAGGTACAAAGACAGAAGCCAACCTGCAAGCCGCCTTTGCCGGCGAATCCCAGGCCCGCAACAAATACACCTATTACGCCTCCAAAGCCCGGAAGGACGGCTATCAGCAGATCGCCGCACTGTTTGAAGAGACGGCAGCCAACGAAAAGGAGCACGCCAAGCTGTGGTTCAAGCTTCTGTGCGGCGGCCAGATCCCCTCGACGGAGGAAAACCTGCTCGACGCCGCTCAGGGCGAAAACTACGAATGGACGGACATGTACGCCGCCTTCGCCGCCGACGCCCGCGCCGAGGGCTTTGACGAGATTGCCGCCCTGTTTGAAGGCGTCGCCGAGATCGAAAAGGCCCACGAGGCCCGCTACCGCAAGCTGCTGGAGAATGTCAAAAACGGTCTGGTCTTCTCCCGGGAGGGCGACCAGATCTGGCAGTGCGCCAACTGCGGTCATATCGTCATCGGCAAGGCCGCGCCGGAGACCTGCCCGGTCTGCAACCATCCGCAGGCCTATTTCCATCTGAAGGCAGAGAATTACTGATATGAAAGTGACCTTTAACGAAAACAAGGAACTGGTCGCCAAAGTGAAAGAAGGGCTCAAGCGCACCGGCGGCTACTGTCCCTGCCGCCTGGAGCGTACGCCGGATACCAAATGCATGTGCAAAGAATTCCGCGACCAGATCGCAGACCCCAGCTACGAGGGCTACTGCCACTGCCTGCTGTATTATAAGCACAAATAAGAAAACGCCCCGCCACAGATGCCCGTGGTGGGGCGTTGCGCACCTATACAACAGCCCCGCCGGGATGATCGCATTCCGGCGGGGCCGTATAGATATAGCGCAAATAACTTATTCCTGGATAACCAGCTCGGCGATCTGGACCGCGTTCGTCGCTGCGCCCTTGCGGACCTGGTCGCCGCAGCACCAGAGGTTCAGGCCGTTCTCATCCGTCAGATCCGGGCGGATCCGGCCGACGAAGACGATATCCTGGTCCGAGGTATCCAGCGGCATGGGATAGACCTTGTTGGCAAGATCGTCCACCAGCTTGCAGCCAGGGGCGGCGGCGATGATCTCCCGGGCCTCCGCTACGGAGACGGGACGGTCAAAGTGCAGCGTCACAGAGATAGAATGGCTGCGGACGACCGGCACGCGCACGCAGGTGCAGGAGACCTTCAGCTCCGGCAGGTGCATGATCTTGCGGCCCTCGTTCTGCATCTTCATCTCTTCGCTGGTGTAGCCCTCGAACGCCTCGCCGCCGATCTGGGGGATCAGGTTATAGGCGATCTGGTGCTGGAACACCTTGGGCTCATATTTCTTGCCCTCCCGGACAGCTTCGATCTCGTTCATCAGCTCGATGGGGCCGCCTGCGCCCGCGCCGGAGACAGCCTGATAGGTCGACGCTGTCATCGTGCGGATGGGAGAGAGCTTATTAAGCGCGTTGACTGCCACCAGGGTGATGATGGTGGAACAGTTGGGGTTGGAGATAATGCCATGGTGCTTTTTCACGTCCTCGGGATTGATCTCCGGGATGACCAGCGGCACATCCGGGTTCATCCGGAATGCCGAGGAATTATCGACAAACACGCAGCCCGCCTTGACGATGGCCGGGGCCATTTTCTCCGCGATGTCGTTCTCCGCAGCACCCAGGACAATGTCGATGCCTTCAAACGCGCTGTCGCACGCTTCCTGGACCTTGACCGCCTGGCCGCGGAATGTCACCGTCTTCCCGGCGCTTCTGGCGCTGGCCAGGGGGCGCAGCTCCGCGATGGGGAAGCTGCGCTCTTCCAGGATCTTCATCATTTCCTGGCCGACGGCGCCCGTCGCGCCCAGGACTGCTACATTATATTTCTTCATTCGGAATTCCTCCTTAGTTAGATTTCACAAAGCTATTGTACAGCACACGGATGGCGTTATCAAAGTCCTTATTGTCCACGCCGAAGATGATATTCAGCTCCTGCGGCCCCTGGGTGATCATGCGGACATTGATACCGTTCTGGCCCAGCGTCGCAAAGATCTGGCCGGAGACGCCCAGCCGGTACGCCATCTTCCGGCCGACGGCCGCAACGATGGAGATATTCTCCGTCAAGGTAATGCTGTCCGGGTTAAACTTCTTCTGCAGCTCACCCATGAGCGCATAGAGATTATCGTTGACCTGCGAGGCCGGGAAGACCAGAGACAGGCAGTCAATACCGGAGGGCGCATAGGCGATGTTGACATTATACGCCTCAAAGACCTCCAAAATACGCCGCCAGATGCCCAGCTCCGAGGACATGCCGTTTTTCGCGATGGTGATGATGGAGAAGTTTTTCTTGCCGGCGATGCCGGTGATAAAATGCGTCTCGTCGGCGGCGTCGTCAAACTTCGCCTGGATCATCGTGCCGGGGTGGGACGGGTCGTTCGTGTTGCGGATGTTCAGGGGGATGCCCTTCTCCCGGACGGGGAAGATCGTCCCCTCATGCAGGACCTGGGCGCCGATATAGCTCAGCTCCCGCAGCTCGCTGTAGGTCACATGGGGAATGGGCTCGGGGTTTTCGACGATGCGCGGGTCCGCCATCAGCATACCGGAGACATCGGTCCAGTTTTCATAGACATCGGCATCCAGGGCCGCCGCCGCCAGCGCACCGGTGATATCGCTGCCGCCGCGGGTAAAGGTCTTGATATGGCCGTCGGGCATCGCACCGTAGAAGCCAGGGATGACGACCTTTTTCCGCCCCACCAGCTCCTTGAGCAGCGCGTAGGACTTCTCCTGATCGACGGTGCCATCAAACTTGAACTTCAGCCAGGCGACCGAGTCCAAAAATTCAAAGCCGAGGTAATCTGCCATCAGCCGGGCGGAGAAATACTCGCCCCGGGAGACCAGCTCATCCTGGGTGATGGCTTTTTTGTCCATCTTCTCCCGCAGCTGGGCAAATTCGCTCTCCAGATCCGTCTGCAGCTGCAGGGCGTCGCGGATCTCCAGATACCGCTCAGTGATCATCTCCCAGACGCTGTCGCAGCTGACGCCGTACTGCAGATGCGCGTAGCACAGATAGAGCAGATCTGTCAGCTTATGGTCATCGGAAAAGCGCTTCCCCGCCGCCGAGACGACGACGACCCGGCGGGAGAGATCCGCCTCCACGATGGACTTGATTTTTTCATACTGCTGCGCGTCCGCCATGGACGAGCCGCCAAATTTCAATACTTTCAGCATAAGATTCCATTCTCCTTATTTCATTCCTGCAAAGAAGCAGCGCGCATCTTTCTTTAACGCCTCCGCTGCCCATGCGTGCATCTGCGCCACGGATACGGGCTTTGTCAGGATGCCCTCGCCCAGGTCGGCCGCTTTGTTCGCCTCGAGCCAGGCGTCTTCTCCGGCAAACCGGACATAATAGCAGTGGGTCACGCCCGCGTTATCGACCTGCACCGGGCGCATCTGCGTGCTGTAGAAGGCTTTGACGCCGCCTGCGATGTCGATGCAGTCCTGCACGACATTATATGCCGTTGGGAACCGGCCCGCGCCCTGGCCAAAGAAGCTCAGGCGGCCGACGTTCTCGCCTTCAAAGGTGATCAGATTAAAGTTGGACGGCACTGCCGACTCCGGCTCCGTCGCGGCGACCAGGGTCGGCTCTACATAAGCCGCCACACCCGCTGCCGTTTTCGTCCCCGTCGCAATCAGCTTGCAGACCAGGTTTTTCGAAGAGAACGCCGCGATATCCGCGTCGCACACGTTGCGGATGCCGAACGTCGGCACATCCGCTTCCGAGAGCAGGCTGTCAAAGGCGATGTTGGCGGAGATGATAAGCTTCCGCTGGATATCCCAGCCGTCGATATCCGCCGACGGGTCTGCCTCGGCATAGCCAAGAGCCTGGGCCTCCTGCAGAACGCTCTCAAACGAGACAGGGTTGTGCAGCATGGTATCCATAATATAGTTGGTCGTCCCGTTCATGATGCCGGAGACGCTGGTGATGGTATCCAGCCGCTTGGCCCGCTCCAGGTTATACAGCCAGGGGATGCCGCCGCCTGCCGCCGCCGTGCAGCGCAGGGCCACGCCGCACTCCTTGGCCAGCGCCGTCAGCTCCGTAAAATAGTGGCAGACCAGGTATTTGTTCGCCGTGACGACATTCTTCCCGGCCCGCAGCGCGGCGGTCACAAATTCATAAGAGGGATGCAGGCCGCCCAGCACCTCGACGACGGTGTCCACCTCCGGGTCATTAACGATGGCCGCGAAGTCATGCACCAGCTTGTCGCCAAGCTCCGGGATCTGGCGCAGATCCAATACATATTTCACTGTCATATCCGTCCGGGCGTCGGCCAATTTATAGACGCCGCCGCCAACTGTTCCAAACCCCAAAAGCCCAATCACCATCATAGTCTATCTCCTCTGCTCTAGCAATATTTTTGGGAAAAAATCCAGTGGAAAAATAAAATTTGTATTTCCACGAAAAACACTTGCATTTTTCTCGAAAACAATATATCATAGTCTTATCGAAAATGCAAGAAAAAGATTGGAGAAATTTCTATGAACTATCAGAGCACCCGTAACGACGCCTTGACCGCCACGGCGACCGCGGCAGTCCTCAAGGGGATCGCCCCGGACGGCGGCTTATATATTCTGAAAAACCTCAAGGATCTCCCCTTCGACTGGCGGAGCGTCCTTTCCTGCGACACCCAGGGTATGGCCAGCAAGATCCTCGGCTTCCTGCTGCCGGAATACGAAGCCATGCCCCAGCTCGTGCAAAAGGCCTACACCGGCAAATTTGAGACGGAGGACCTGACGCCGGTCGTCCCGGTGGGCGAGGATTATATTCTCGAACTCTTCCGCGGGCCGACCTCCGCATTTAAAGACGTCGCCCTGTCCATGCTACCCCAGCTGATCACGGCAGCCCGCCGCCAGGAGGGCATCTCCGACGAGGTCGTCATCCTGACCGCCACCTCCGGCGACACCGGCAAGGCCGCGCTGGAAGGCTTCCACGATGTGGACGGCACAAGGATCATCGTCTTCTACCCTGAGGGCGGCGTCTCCAAGGTCCAGCGCGCCCAGATGGTCACGCAGGCGGGCAAGAACGTCTGCGTCTGCGCCGTCCGCGGCAATTTTGACGACGCCCAGACCGGCGTCAAAAACGCCTTTGCCGCCTGCGAGGACCCGGCCCTGCTGGCCGGAAAGGGCGTGCGCCTCTCCTCGGCCAATTCCATCAACATCGGTCGCCTGGCGCCGCAGGTCGTCTACTATTTTAAGGCATATGCCGATCTTGTCAAGGCTGGCCGGATCCAGGCTGGTGACAAAGTCGATTTCGTCGTCCCGACGGGCAACTTCGGCGATATTCTGGCAGGCTACTTCGCCAAGTACATGGGCCTGCCGGTCGGCACGCTTGTCTGCGCGTCCAACGCCAACGACGTCTTGACCGATTTCATCCACACCGGCTGCTATGACCGCCGCCGCCCGTTCCACAAGACGGTCTCCCCCTCCATGGATATCCTCGTCTCCAGCAATCTGGAGCGGCTTTTGTTCCTGCTGTCCGGCTGCGACGCAAGCCTTGTTGCTTCATATATGAAGCAGCTCAAAGAGGACGGGCACTATCAGATCACCGACGCAATGCTGCGCCAGCTGCAGCGTGAATTCTGGGCCGGCTGCTGCGACGATACCGGGACCGCCCAGGCCATCCGGGATGTCTGGCAGCAGCACCACTATCTGTGCGATACGCATACCGCCGTCGCCTGGAATGTGGCCCAGCAGTATAAAAAGGCTGCGCAGCCGAAGAACCCGGTCGTCATCCTCTCGACGGCTTCGCCGTATAAATTCCCGGTGGCCGTCCTCGGCGCCATCGGCGGCGATACCCAGGGCGACGAATTTGACATCATGGACCGCCTGCACGCCATGACCGGCGTCCCCGTCCCGGCAAATCTTGCCAGTCTGCGGGACAAAGCCGCCCTGCACCAGGACGTCATCGACAAAGATGAGATCCTCTCCTATGTCCTGCAAAAGGTCTCGGAGAAGACCTGGCATTAAAAAAGGGGGCTGAACCATGAAATATATCCTTTTGATCGGCGACGGCATGGCCGACAATCCCGTCCCCGAGTTGGGCGGAAAAACGCCCCTGCAGGCGGCAGACAAGCCGTTTTTAGACAGCCTTTGTGAAAAATCCCTGCTGGGCAGCGTCAGCAATGTTCCCGCCCAGCTGCCGCCGGGGAGCGACACGGCGATCCTCTCCATCTTCGGCTGCGACCCCAACCGGTACTTCACCGGCCGCAGCCCGCTGGAGGCCGCAGGCTGCGGCTTCACCGTCGCGCCAGGCGAGATCAGCTACCGCTGCAATATGGTCGCCCTGTCCGACGGGGAGATGCCCTGGGGCGAACGCAAGATCCTCTCCCACAACGCCGGGAACATCGACGGCGAGAGCTCCATCGCCCTCATCACCCGGCTGCTGGCAGACCCAGAATTTAAGGCGGGCTGCGACGCCATCGGTCTGCGCATCGAGCCGACGGATTCCTTCCGGCATATCGCCGTGCAGCACGGCGGCTCGACGGCGGGGATGCTGGCCGCGCCGCCCCACGACCATCTGGGTGAGCCCATCGGTCCCCTGGTCATGCACGGCAGCGAAAATGCCGACGCTCTGCGGGCGCTGATGCAGCTGGCCACCCAAAAGCTGGATCATCACCCCATCAACGAGCAGCGCCGCGCAGACGGCAAGCTCCCGGCCAATGGCATCTGGTTCTGGGCCGAGGGCACCGCTGTACAGTTGCCAGACTTTGCCGCCTGCAACGGGCACACCGGCTCTGTCATCAGCGCTGTCCCGCTGGTCCACGGCATCGCGTCGCTGTGCGGCCTCAAGCCGGTCCATGTCCCCGGCGCCACCGGTGAGATCGACACGAACTACGCCGGGAAAGTCGCCGCAGCCATTGCCTGCCTGCAATCGGAGGACGATTTCCTGGCCATCCACATCGAGGCGCCGGACGAAGCCACCCACAATGGCCGCCTGGACCATAAGCTCCTGGCCATTCACCAGCTGGACGAGCTGGTGACCAAGCCTGTCGTCACCTGGCTGCGGGAAAACAAGGTAGACTTCCGCCTGCTGGTCCTCTCAGACCACAAGACGCTGATGCGCACCCGGGGCCACGATGGCGACCCGGTCCCCTTCTTCCTCTACGACAGCACCGCCGAGCGCCCCTGCGGCCTGGCTTATACGGAGGAGAACGGCAAGGCCGGCCCGTACCTCCCCGCAGGCACCGCCCTGATGGACCTGCTCTTCGGCAAAGAATAACAAATGTTCAAAACGTGCGATGCCCGGATGCATCGCACGTTTTTGAGACCGCCCGCTCCCACGGGCATAACAAGAAAGGAGCCCCTTCCCATGGAATTTTGGAAAATGAACGGCGCAGGCAACGATTTCATCGTCATCGACAACCGCACCCTGCGCTACAGCCAGGAACAATTGGCAGCCCTTGCCCGGACTGTCTGCCACCGGCACCTGTCCATCGGCGCTGACGGCCTGATGGCCGTGGACACGCCCCAGGCAGGCGGCGATTACCGGATGCTGTTTTTTAACTCTGACGGCTCCGTCGGCGAGATGTGCGGCAATGGCGCCCGCTGCATCTGCCGCTACGGCTTCGAGACCGGCCTGGCCGGTGAGACCCAGCGGGTCGAGACAACGGCAGGCCTCGTCACTGGCCAGCGGATCGACCGGCAGCAATACCGCATCCGCCTGAACGACCCGACGACCCTGACAATGGATTTCCCCCTGCAGGCATGCGGGAAGGAATACCGCGTGGCCTACGTCGAGCTGGGCGACCCGGGACTGCCCCACGCCGTCGTCGAAATGCCCGGCCTGCAGGCACTGTCCTTTGACGAGCTGCGCCCACTGGGCAAGGCCCTGCGCAGTCACCCTGCCTTCCCCAAGGGCGCGAACGTGAATTTCTATGACCTGGTTGGCCCGGACCATCTGGTGGAAAAAACCTTTGAGCGAGGCGTGGAGGCCTTCACCTACGCCTGCGGGACCGGCACCGGCAGCGTCGTCACAATTCTGACCCTCCAGGGCGCGGTCAGCGGCAAGCGTGTCCGGGTCGATGTCCCCGGCGGCACACTGTACGTGGATATCGACCGCCAGGACTTCGCCATCCGCAACCTTTATCTGACCGGTCCGACGAACATCATCTGTCAAGGCAAAATCACCGACGAAACGCTCTCGCTCTAATGCCGCGTTCTGCACAGCTTTTCATCCTGTTTTGCATATTTTCTCGTCATATAATGCATTGTTTTGACATTCATTGATCATAATTTACAATTATGTCGATTCTTGTCGACAAATTTATGTGCTTTTTCACCTCCGCTCTATTGAAAATCAAAAAATTATGTGGTAGATTAAACTTACCGAAGTGAATAAGAGAGAGATTCTACGGAAAATCAAAATTCTAGTTTCAGGAGTGGAGAACAAAGATGGGAAAACAAATGAGCGTTTTGATTGCAGATAGCAGTGAAGAGTTTTGCGCGCAGCTAAAAGACAAATTGCAGGCCCTGGGGTATGCCGTCATGCCCACCGCCGCAGACGGGCAGCAGGCCGTGACCTGCATGGAGTCCCAGCGGCCTGACATTGTCATTTTAGATTTGATGCTGCCAAAGCTTGACGGGATCGCCGTCCTCAAGGCGGCCGCCAAGCTCCAGCCCCGCCCGGCGTGCCTGGTCATGTCCGCCTTTGTGACAGACTATGTCGCCGCCACCGTCTCAAATCTGGGTGCCCGCTATTTTATGCTCAAGCCCTGCGACCTGCAGGCCATCGCGGACCGCATCAACGAGATCCGAGACAGCAGTGAGGAAACAAAGCCTACTGTCGCTGCCGTACAGCGAGCCAGTGATGTGAACATCGAGACCATGGTCACCTCGATCATCCATGAAATCGGCGTCCCCGCCCATATCAAGGGCTACCAGTATCTGCGGGAGGCGATCATCATCGCCGTCAATGATATGGACGTCATCAATGCCATCACAAAGGTCCTCTATCCCCAGGTGGCAAAGACATTCCAGACGACACCCTCCCGGGTCGAGCGGGCCATCCGTCACGCCATCGAAGTTGCCTGGGACCGGGGCGATTTGGAGACACTCCAGCGTTTCTTCGGTTACACCGTCTCCAACACAAAGGGCAAGCCCACAAATTCCGAATTCATTGCCCTGATCGCCGACCGTCTGCAGCTGAAATTAAAAAGCAGAGAGCACGCCCAGAATTTCTGACGATGCCCCCCCACACAAGGCACTACCGCTAGCATCGCCCCCCGCACAAACAGAGATCTCCCAAACCGCAAGCCCGCAAACAGCGCCCGCGCAAACAACAGCTTCACAAATTACAAACTGCAATCAAGCAAACAAGCCTGATTGATCGCCCCAAATGGGTCCGATCAACCAGGTTTGTTTGTTATTTGTAGTATATTTACTATATTATATTTCTATAAAACTCTATTTCGTCTTAAAAACCATTCACAATTTCACAGTTTACTCCTCGAATTATTAGTTAAATCACAGATTATATCGTCTATTTTAACAGTTTTTCAGTGGGCTATTTGTATTTAATGCAGAATCTAATTTTATATATTTACAATTCATTTTTTATACTATATAATAATTTTAGCAGCAACGCCACATCGTTTCCCTCCCATTTCCTGGAAAGGAGTACCGTCATGTACATCGGCTGCAGTCCCACGCGCATCGACGCATTTGACAAGGTCACCGGCAGAGCACAATATACAGACGATCTCTGCCCGCGCAACGCCTTGGTGGCACGCGTCCTGCACGCTTCCATCGCCAATGGCACTGTGCTGGCTTTTGATCTTGCCGAGGCGCTGCAGGTCGAAGGCGTCGTAAAAATCGTCACCTGCTTTGATGTCCCAGACCGCCCCTTCGACACCGGCACCCACCCCTGGAGCAACGATCCAGCACTGCAAGGGATTGAAGACCGGCACTTGCTCAATCGCCGTGTCCGGTATTACGGCGATGATATCGCCGCCGTGATCGCCACAGAGGAGAGCGCCGCGCGCAGAGCATTGTCCCTGATCCGGGTGCGGTATGAGACGCACCCGCCTGTCCTGGATGTTTTTTCCGCCATGGAGCCCGGTGCAACGCCGGTACACGCGCGCTTTCCAGATAATATCCTCGCGCACACCACGGAAGAACGCGGAAATTACCAGGCCGCCATCTGCGCGCCAAATCTGACCGTCGTGGACAAATGGTATCGTACCGGGCAAGTCAAGCATTGCCAATTAGAGAGTACATCCACATTTGCCTACCAGGAAAACGGCCACCTGGTCGTCTATTCTGCAACGCAAACGCCCCATTCGCTGCGGCGTGTTATCGGCCAGGCCCTGGGGATTCCCTGGGGCAGTGTACGCGTTATAAAGCCGTATGTTGGCGGCGGCTTTGGCAACAAGGAGGATGCGCTCTATGAACCGTTGGCAGCCTTTCTCTGCACCCAAGTGGCCGGGCAATGCGTCCGCCTCCGCCTGTCCCGGGAGGAGGATTTTCAAAACACCCGCGTGCGCCATCAGTTGATCTTCCATCTGGTCAGTCACATTCGACCCGACGGCTCCATCGCCGCCCGCAAAATGACAGCATACGCAAACAAAGGTGCATACTGCCATCATGGGCACGCGATCGCCAGCAAAGGCGCCAGCGCCTTCAAAATGATGTACCGTGCTGATGCGACGGTAACAGATCTATATACCGTACTGACCAACACGCCCTGCGCCGGGGCAATGCGCGGCTACGGCGCTCCGCAGGCCACCTTCGCGATCGAAGCGCATACAGACGATATCTGCAGCGCCATCGGGATGGACCCGGTAGAATTTCGCCACCGCAACCAGATGGAGGTCGGATACAAAGAGCCCAGTGAGTGCCTGGAAAACTATTTTGATAGCCTGAATCAGTGCCTGCGCAAAGGCTGCGCGCTAACGGATTACCACAAAAAGCGCCGCAGCTTTCCCTCCCAACGCGGCGCAGTCCGCCGCGGCATCGGCGTGGCGAGTTTTTGGTACAACACCGGGGTCTGGCCCTTCCTGCTGGAGGCTTGTACCTGCCGGATGGTCTTGAATCAGGATGGCTCTGTGCAGCTGCAAATGCCAGAGGTGGAAATCGGCCAAGGGGCCGACACGGTCTTTACCCAAACCGCAGCACAGGTCCTGCAATTGCCGCTTACAGAGATCCATATCGTTTCAGTCCAGGATACCGACAGCGTTGGCCTCGGCAGCGGCGCCTACGCCTCCCGGCAGACCTATATCGGCACCGCCGCCATTTACAATACCGGGCAGCTTTTGATCGAACGCATTCTGGCCCATGCGGCGCAGATAAGCAAAAAAGCAGTGGAAACGCTCCGCTACCAAGCGGGCATGGTCTGCGATCTGCAAGGCCGGCCGCTGTATTCCATCCGCGAGATTGCGCTCCACAGCTACTACGATCTGCAACAGGTCCATGTGATCTGCGCCGAGAAAACGACCCAGATCAAGACCAACGCGCTAAGCCTCGGCTGCTGCTTTGCAGAAGTCGAAGTAGACATCGCCACAGGGCAAGTCAACGTGGTAGATATTCTGAATGTCCACGATTGCGGCCGCGTTGTGAATCCCGTTTTGGCCCAAGTGCAGGTCTATGGCGGCATCAGCATGGGGCTCGGTTGGGCGCTAGCAGAACAAATGCAGTTTGATGAAAAGACCGGCCGCCTGCATCAGGACAATTTGCTGGATTACAAACTGCCGACCGCCATGGATCATCCCCCGAAAATCCGGGCTGCGTTTATCGAAAACCCGGAGCCGACGAATCCCTTTGGGGTAAAATCTCTGGGAGAACCGCCGGTCGTTCCCGTCGCCCCGGCGATCCGAAATGCGATCCTCCATGCGACAGGCGTCGCCTTTGATGCGCTCCCCATGACTGGGCAGACCTGCCTGACCAGATTCCGAAAGGAGGGGCTTTTATGAAGAAGCAAAGCTCCCCCATCGGGCAAAGCGTCCCACGGGTGGACGCTTACGACAAAGTGACTGGGCGTGCAAAATTTACCGCGGACCGCTTCCCCAAAAACTGCTTGGTCGCTAAGGTCCTCCATGCAACGATCGCCAACGGCCTGGTCAAGCAGATCGACACCGCAAAAGCCAGCGCGCTGCCCGGTGTCGTAAAAATCGTCACCTGCTTTGATGTGCCGGACCTCCCCTTTGCGACCTCCGGCAACCCTTGGACGTTGGACCCCGCCTGGCAGGATATCGCGGATCGCAAGCTTTTAAACCAGCGTGTCCGCTACTATGGCGATGATATTGCCGCCGTTGTGGCGATAGACGAAGCCACGGCCCGGCAAGCGCTCCGCTTGATTCAAGTGGAATACGACGAATACCCCGCCGTCTTTACGCCGCAGGAGGCTATGCAGCCCGGCGCAGTCCCCGTGCATACCGAATGTCCGGATAATGTTCTGGGCAGCAACCGCCGCGCAAACGGGGATTACGACGCGGCGATCCAGGAGCCCGGCCTGATCTGTATCGACAAATGGTACCACGTGCCGCCGGTCAAGCACTGTCACATGGAGAACCCCGTCTCTTACGCCTATATGGCGCATCAGAAGATCGTCGTCGTCGCCAGCACGCAGATGGCCCACGTGCTGCGGCGGGTCATCGCGCAGGCGCTTGGCCTTCCCTGGGGGCAGGTCCAGGTGATCAAGCCCTGGGTCGGCGGCGGCTTTGGCAATAAGGACGACGCTCTGTACGAACCATTGAACGCTTATCTTTGTACCCAAGTCGGCGGCCGATGTGTCCGGCTGGAATTGACCCGTGAGGAGGACTTCTGCAGCACGCGCACCAGACATAGCCTTTCCTTCCATCTCGTCACGCATGTACGCCGGGACGGGACCATGGCTGCCCGCAAGCTAGAGAGTCTCTCCAACCAAGGCGCCTACGCGTCTCACGGCCACGCCATCGCCTCCAAAGGGCTGCTGGATTTTTCTATGCTGTATCGTTCCGACGCGTATACCTGTACCGCCCGCACCGTCTATACCAACACGCCCTGCGCCGGGGCGATGCGCGGTTACGGCATTCCGCAGATCACCTTTGCCCTGGAAGCCCATATAGACGATGTCGCCGCTTCGATCCAGATGGACCCGGTCATGTTTCGCCGAAAAAACATGATGGCCGTCGGCGCTGCCTCGGATGATGGTGCGCTTGTCAATCACTTTGACAGTCTCAACCAGTGTCTGGACAAAGCGCAGGCCTATCTGCACCAGCGGCGGCTTGCCCGGCAGGCGTCGGCATTCCCGCCTTCTGTCCGGACCGGTACCGGCTGCGCGATTTTCTGGTATAAGACCGGCGTTTGGCCGATCTGCCTGGAGTCTGTCACGATCCGTCTGCTGCTAAATCAGGACGGCACCTTTCTGATGCATATGGCAGAGTGTGAGATCGGCCAGGGCGCAGATACAGCATTTACCCAAATGGCAGCCAGCCGGCTGCAGGTGCCTTTGGCGCAGGTCCGCTATGTGTCAATCCAAGATACGGAGGTCACCCCGTTCGGTACCGGCGCTTACGCTTCGCGGCAAACGTATGTCTGCGGGAAGGCCATCGCCGCTGCAGCGGACCAGATGATCGGCAAGATTCTGGAGCGCGCCGCAGAAATGACTGGCCTGGACGTACAAGCCCTGGTGTATCAAGAAGGGGCAGTCTATTCCAAGACAGACCCGGCGCCGCTTTTACATTTGGGCGAGCTGGCAATGGACGCCTGCTACAGCATGGAACACGCGGCGCAGCTGATCGTAGAGATCACCGAACGCTGCGATTCCAACGCGCTTAGCCTCGGCTGCTGCTTTGCAGAGGTCGCCGTAGACAGCCGCCTGGGCACGATACAGGTTTTGGATATTGTAAATGCCCACGATTGCGGCACGTTGATCAACCCGCAGTTGGCCGCGGCACAAGTGCATGGCGGGGTCAGCATGGGACTGGGCTACGGTTTGGCAGAACAGCTCCTGCTGGACCAAACCACCGGCCGGATGCTAAACGATAATCTGCTGGACTATAAGCTGCTGACCGCCATGGACCACCCAGATCGAATCGGGGCCGTGTTTATAGAAAATGCAGAACCCACCAGTCCCTTCGGGACCAAAGCGCTGGGCGAACCGCCCGTTGTCCCCGTTGCACCAGCGATCCGCAACGCCGTACTTGCCGCGACAGGCGCCGCCATAGACACGCTCCCGCTGCATCCTGCCGCCTGTCTGGCCGCAATGCACACCGCCCATTTCGCAGGAGGTGATACGTGATGTATTTATTCCAGAATATGTATTTGGCGCGGAGCCTATCCGAAGCGTTTGCACTGTTTGACGCCCACCCAGCCGCGCGATGGATCGCCGGGGGAAGCGATGTGCTGATCCAATTGCGCAGCCACGATTCTCCCCAGGCAGAGCTGATCAGCATTCAGCAGATCGACGCGCTGCGCGGGATCTCACTGCTGCAAGACGGCACGCTGCAGATTCGGCCTTTGGCCTGCTTTACCGATGTCAGTCACGACCCCGTGGTAAATGCGCTAGTCCCGGCGCTTGCATACGCCGCAGGCCAGGTCGGCGGGCCGCAGATCCGTCATATCGGCACGATCGGCGGGAACATCTGCAACGGTGTGACCAGCGCGGATACCGCCTCGACCCTGCTGGCCTATGATGCAGAGCTGGAGATCACCAGCCGCAGCGGCAAACGTCAAATGCGTATACACGAGTTCTATCTGGGCCCGAAAAAAGTGAATTTAGCGCCGGGCGAGCTTCTTACCGCGATCCTCATTCGACCGGGATCCTACACCGGCTACCGCGGCACTTACACAAAATTCTCTGCAAGGCGCGCGATGGATATTGCGACCCTCGGCTGCAGTGTCAACCTCCGCCTCAGCGCAGATGGCAGCAAATTGGAGCGGCTGCGGCTAGCTTACGGGGTCGCTGCGCCCGTCCCCATCCGCGCCTTCCAAACGGAAGAAAAATTCCAAGCCGCTCCGGTGACGCCCGATCTTGCCGCGCAGATCAGCCAGCACGTGCTTGCAGAGCTCCGCCCCAGAGATAGCTGGCGCGCCAGCGCAGAATACCGCTTGGCATTGGCCCAGGAATTGACCCAGCGCGCTTTGGAACAGCTGCTGTATCGACAGGAGGTGCTGAAAGCATGAACCAAATTCCGATCCACTATACCCTAAACGGGAGAGCATTTGATGCGTATGTCGATCCCCGGCTGTCCTTGGTCGATCTCATACGCGATCACCATCATCTGACGGGAACAAAAAAAGGCTGCGAAGTCGGCGAATGCGGCGCTTGCACCGTCCTGATCGACGGCAAAACGTATGATTCCTGCATTTACCCCGCCGTCTGGATCGACGGCAAGCAGGTCACCACGATTGAAGGCTTGCTCAGTCCGGACGGGCAGCTTTCCCCAGTGCAGCAAGCTTTCGTGGACGAAGGCGCGGTGCAATGCGGCTTTTGTACGCCGGGCATCATCCTCAGTGCCACCGCGCTGCTTCAGAGCGGAAAGCGCTACACCCGAGAAGAGATCCGCCGCGAAATATCCGGAAACTTCTGCCGCTGTACAGGCTATGAAAACATTTTAAACGCCATTGAAAAAGCCCTCCAAAATAACGAACCGGAAGGGGGCGGCGCATAGATTCACTGGAATGATATCTGCATCCCCCAGTTTCGTAAGAGAATGGTTTAAAGGTCTATTTGAAAAATGGAGGAATCTACGATGAAACAGAGGCTCGCAATTCTTCTGGTCCTGGCCATGCTGCTGTGCATCTTCGTCGGATGTCGCACAGACGGCTCTGACAATACACCGGAAAAGGATCCCCCCGCCGCTGCCGGAACGGCGGCTGCTGATACCGCCATTGACTACAGCGAGATCAAAATCGGCTTACTGCTGAATTCGACCCTGACCGACGGGGCCTGGAGCCAGGCCGTTGGGCAAAGCCTGCTGCGGCTGCAGGAAGAGCTTGGGCTCTCGGATGACCAGATCGTGATCGTCGAGGGTCTGACCGGCGGCGGAATCGAATGCGATTCGACGATCGCGCAGCTGGTCGACGAAGGATGCAATGTGATCTTCGGCGCATCTTCCCTTTTCCTGACGAATGTAAACGCCGCCTATCCCCAGTATCCGGATGTCTACTTTGCCATGTTTGAAGGCAGCAATGACGCCAACTGCTGCTCCTACACGCTCTGGGACATTGAGGGCATGTTTCTATGCGGCTATGCCGGCGCCCTGGTCAGCGAATCCAACGAGCTGGGCTTTGTGGCCAGCCAGCCCCAGGCATCGATCGTCCGCGCGATCAACACATATGCAGCTGGCGCAAAAGCAGCCAATCCCGATGCTACGGTCAAAGTGATCTGGGTCAACAGCTGGTACGATCCCGCTGGGGACAAAGAATGCGCCAATGCCCTGATGTCCGAGGGGATCACGGTCATCGGTAACGTATCCACCGTCGCGGTGCTGGAAGCCTGCGAACAGGGCGGCGCTTACAGCAACGGTTACTACGTTGATCTCCACGATTACGCCCCCAAAGCGGCAATCACTTCATTCGTCTGGAATTTTGCACCAGTCATGAAGCAAGTGATCGACGAAGTCGCCACTGGCAGCTGGACCGCTGAAACCAAATATGCCGGTATGGCAGAAGGCGCGGTAGAGTTGGCCCCCTGGAATACGGACATTATGTCTCAAGCAGATATCGATCAATGCAACCAGATGTACCAAGATATCATAAATGGCAACTACACGGTCATGGAAGGTCCGCTGCAGGATAACAAGGGCAACGAAGTGCTGCCCGAAGGTGAATGCTTCACGCTGGAAGAATGGACTGTTTGTAATTTTCTGCTGGATAATGTGATCGGCGACCTGCCCTGATCTGGCGAAACGCCGCACAATTCCCATCCTCAAAAAAGCGGAACATGCGCTATCGTATTCCAATGGCGCATGTTCCCATATGGCTCAAGCCTCCGTATATGATTTTACGATCTGCAGTTCAAACCCATCCGATGCTTGCCACTCGACCTGGTTCATGATCTTCCGGGACCGTTTGAGGCACTCGGCCACCTGCCGTTTATTTTTTACCAGCAGAGAGTAATAAGTATCCAAATAGATATCCAGCGCGTCTTCGACCGGCGCTTTGATATTTCCCACGCAAATATCTCTGCAAAGCTGGATCTCCATACCGGCTGCAATGGAAACAAAAACGCCGCCCAGGTCCTCTCTCCGCCAGCATTTGTTCATCACCAGCTGCGGTGAGCTGAGCCTATGAAAATAGAATTCTTTTAACCGGAAGTTTTGTTCTAAATACCCTGGCGTGCTGCTCAATTCAACGTAAAATTTGGCAGTCTGCGGGTTGCACAGTACCCCTTTAAAATAGCCGCGGTAGTTCAGCATATCATCCAGCAGAAGGTCCTCACGCCCCTCTGCCTCCCCAATAGACGCCCGGGTCGTCTCCCGAATCAGATCGACATATTCGCGGAATACCATATTGGCAATTGCTTCCTTTGATTCAAAGTGATACACAAAAAGCCCCAATTTAGACTGGGCGGCGTCCACAATATCCTGGATTGAGGTATCAAAGTACCCTTTGCGATAAAAGCACGCCCTTGCGCTCTGATACAGCGCCGCTCTTGTCGCCAAACCGTTTTTGTAATTGCTCATCGGATTTCGCTCCTTTGATCGTTTTCGGCTATTTTGTAATAGTTTACTCTATTGTTTTCCTGTTTGTCAAATAAAACCGCCAAGTGACAGCATACATTGAGAAAGGAGCCGCCATTATGTTAAAAGAAATGGATCCGCGCTTTGAACACTTCACCCCAGAAGAAGATGCCAAGTATCTCCGCCGGGCGATCGCCGTTGCCGAAGCTGCAAAGGCTGCTGGGAATCATCCCTTTGGCGCAGTGCTTGTTGATCTGCAAGGCAATATTCTAATGGAGCAAGGCAACATTGAAGTCACAGAAAAGGTCTGCACCGGTCACGCGGAAACAACGCTACTGCAGCGCGCCTCTCACAGATACACCCACGATTTTCTGTGGAATTGCACGCTGTACTCCTCCATCGAGCCTTGCTGTATGTGCTGCGGCGCCGCCTATTGGGCCAATCTGGGGCGGATCGTCTTTGCCGCAACAGAAAAGGATCTATTGGCGCTGACCGGAGCTCATCCAGATAATCCAACCTTCTCCAGTGACTGCCGCAGTATCCTCTCCCGGGGCCAGAAAGCGATCGTCGTACAGGGCCCCATTCCTGCACTGCGCCAGGAAGCGCTCGCCAGCCACATCGGTTACTGGAAGTAAGCTGCTTCCATTCCAGCAAAGCAAAATCGCACCCAGCTTGGGGCATTGGGCTCCGTTGCTGGGTGCGTGCTTTTTATTCTGCCTGCCAGCCATCTGCCAGCGCGGCTTTTTGCTGGTGGGAGAGCTGCTTGAGCTGCCATTCGCGGCGCATGGCTTCGGCCTTTGTGGCAAATGTCTCATAATAGCAAAGCTCCACCGGCAGACGGGCCCTCGTGTATTTTGCGCCCTTGCCCGCCTGATGCACCCGGACACGCTTTGGCAGGTCGTTTGTCCAGCCAGCGTAATAGCTGCCGTCGCAGCAGCGCAGTAAATACGCCGTGTTTTCCATCTGGCCCGCCCCCTTCTACCTGGTTTTCTTTCAGATTGTATGCTTATTGTAGGCGCAGCCCAGGCGAAAGTCAAGACGGCGCATAGACGGTAAGCGTCGCGCCGGTATAGTAATGCTGCAGGATCGCCGCATAATCGCTCCCCGCCTGGGCCATGGCCTGCGCGCCGTACTGGCTCATCCCGACCCGGTGCCCCTTCCCTTTCGTCGTAAATTCGATCCCATCCTGCGTGACGGCCACAGTGAAGCAGGTGGAATTGAGACCAAAGAGCTGCCGCAGCTGGGTCCCGGTAAAAGGCCGCCCGCCGATGACCATCGTCGCCACACCGCCGCCCGGTGTCTGGGTCACATCGCCAAACCAGCTTGCCGCCGTCCCGGTCAGCGTCACCGCCGGATCCTGGGCCTGCAGGATGCTGCAAAAATCGGCGAAGGAGACATCCACCTGCCCGGTGTAGGACGCCGCCTGCTCCTCGCCGGGGCTGTCCACCGCCTGCAGATACGGCACGTCCGTGCCCCAGACCGCGGCGGCCGCCTCGGTCCTGCCGCCGGAGCAGGCGAAATACACCGCGTCGATCAGTGCCCCGTCGCTCGTCAGAACGACACCGTCCGTCGCCGTGACGGCCTCCAGCGCCCGCTGCCGGGCGTCTTCCCAGCCGTCGCCAAACCGTTCGGCCAGGGCCGTCTCCGATGCCCAGGCCTGGCAGCAGGCGCTGTCATCGCATACGTCACAGTCTGTATGCTTGCCGTGGGCACATTGGTACAGCGTGAACGTCCGGGCCGCGACGGCCTGGGCCTGGAGCGCTGCCTGGTCAAAATCCAGCGGCATCTCACACGCCAGCACACCGGTCAGATACGCCTGCAGCGTCACCGGTTCAACAGCGCCGCCGGACTTCAGCCGCAGGGTGACCTGCGGATCTATAGCCGCCGCAGCGTCCTGGCCCTCGGCCTGCGCTGTGCCCTGCGCCGTATCCCGCGCTGCGGGCCCCTGCCGCAGACCGGCAGCCAACAGTGCCAGCATAAAGGTCAGCATAATCAAAAATCCACTCCGGATCACAGCCCGCTTCATCGAACATCCCCCCTGCCCTGCATTATACGCGCCGCCCCTGTCCAAATCCCGCAAAAGCCGTCCGCCCGCAGGAAATATCTTTGAGATTGCAGACGTCTCGCCCTGGAAACGGCGCCCATGCCGCTCGCACCCGCTTTTCTTGACAGATCCTGGCGGAAGGGGGTATAATAAGTTTGTTATACCCTCGAATTTATCGGTACAAAGAATGGAGTCTCCATATGAAAAAATTCTTCAAAGTCCTCCTGCCGGTCTTATTGGTCGCGCTGCTGCTAGGCGGCGGGATCTGGTATTTGAGAAACTACCAGGGCGATTTCTTCTCGAATTTCCTGCAGCGCCGGGGCGACGCGGCCATGGCGGGCGAACATTACTCGACGGCCCTGCGCTACTACCGCTGGGCCTGGGAGCTGGACGACACGGACCCGGACCTGGCCGTCAGCCTCGCCAGCGCCTACGCGCACACGGATAACTACACCAAGGCGGAGTACACGCTGGTCAACGCCATCGCCGTGATGCCGGAGGAGCTGCAGCTCTACCTGGCCCTCTCCGAAACCTACGTCGCGCAGGACAAGCTGCTGGACGCCTCACAGCTGCTGGACCGGGTGGAAAATGAATCCATCCGCACGCAGCTGACCGAAGCCCGGCCGGACGCCCCGGTCCTGACACCGGAGAGCGGCTACTATTCCGAGTATATCTCCGTCGGCCTGGAGGCAAGCTCCGGCACGGCGTATCTCTCCGTCGATGGCAGCTTCCCCTCACTGGAGGACGACGCCTATGCGGCCCCCGTCCAGCTGACCGCCGGGGAGACCTCCGCCATCGCCCTTTGCATCGGCGACAACGGCCTGGTCAGCTCCGCTGTGTACGCCTCTTACACCATCGGCGGCGTCGTAGAGCCGGTGACTCTGCAGGACAGCGCCTTGGACGCCTATATTCGCCAGCTCCTCGAGCTGGGACAGGACGATGCGATTATGTCCAACGCCCTCTGGGCGATCCCCGAGCTGACTGTCCCGCAGGATGTGACCAGCCTGGCGGACCTGCGCTACTTCACCGGTCTGAAGACCTTGACCATTCAGAATTTCCAAGGCGGGGACTTCTCCTTCCTGGAAAATCTCTCCCAGCTGGAGCATGTGGACCTCACCGGCTCCCTGGTCACCTCCGACACGCTCTCTCTGCTGGGGCAGCAGAAAAACCTGAAATGGCTGAACCTCAGCACCTGCGGCGTCAGCAATCTCAGCAGCCTCTCCGGCTGCACGCAGCTGGAATACCTAAATCTCGCAAATGACCACGTGGCGGATCTGACGCCGCTGGCCGCCTGCGGCAATTTGCAGGAGCTGTACCTGCGGGGCAACGCCATCACGGCGCTGGACGCCCTCGGCACGATGGACCAGCTCCAGCGGCTGGACCTCTCCTACAACGCCGTGACGAATCTCGGCGCACTGGCCGCCTGCAAACAGCTGACGGCGCTGAACCTCTCCCACTGCTCCCTGACAGATATTTCCGCCGTCGGCAATATCCCCAGCCTGACAAAGCTGGTCGCCTCCTCCAACGCGCTGGAGACGATCGACGGGCTGGAAAACTGCGTCAACCTCACGGAGATCGACCTTTCGGACAACAAACTGATCTCCGTCGTCGAGCTCAGCGGCATTGACACCCTGAAAACCGTGAATCTGAATTACAACGATATCGTCAACGCCCCCCACTTCTCCCAAAACAGCCAGCTGGAAAAATTCTACGCAGATCACAACTTTATGGAGGACCTCTCCGGCCTTGCCAACTGCCTGCATCTGAATTACGTCACGCTGGATTATAACAATATCTCCAATATCGACGTCCTGGCCAATTGCTACAACCTCGTCGAGGTCAATGTCTTCGGCACCCGGATCCATACCAACGCCGCCGTACAAAAGCTGCTGGACAAGGGCATCATCGTCAATTACTCCCCGGAATAACATGCAAAAAGCTCCCGCCGCGGCGGGAGCTTTTTGCATTGCAGAAGTTACGCCGATGTTTGCAGGGTCAGCAGGCGCCGGTATGTGCACGCCATGCCGATGGAACCCAAAAACACAAGAACCCCTCCAAAAAGGGCCGAAAAAAGCCAACGACCCTGTAATCAGATACAGAAGTCATCAGCCAAAGGCAGTTTCGGGCCACGCCCGCGGGAGAACCTCATTCCCTTATTGTAATTTTACAGCGCGGTCTTAAAAAATGCAAGCATAAGTTTTTCTGCCGGTCCTTTTCTCCGTTGGCATGGATTTTTTCGCCGTTTTCTGCTATACTGATCGTCGCAACTGCGAAATAAACTTTTCTGCGAGGTTTTTCATCATGCTGGGCTTGGGAACAATCATCAATTGCGCCGGTATTTTGCTGGGCGGGTTTTTCGGCCTGTTCGCCGGGCGGCGGGGGCACCCGGAGCGGCAGGAGGCGCTGCAAAAGGCTTGCGGCGTCGCCGTGCTGTTTATTGGCATCTCCGGCGCCATGGCCGGGATGCTCCAGGTGGGCGGCAGCGCCCTCTCCAGTGGAAAGGCCATGCTCGTCGCCCTGAGCCTGGCGCTGGGCACCGTCCTGGGGGAGCTGCTCAGCCTGGAAGCTTGGTTTGCCCGCCTGGGCAAATGGCTCCGGGACAAAACCGGCAGCAGCGGCGACCCGCGCTTTATCGACGCCTTTGTCACCGCCTCCCTGACAGTCTGCATCGGCGCCATGGCCATCGTCGGCGCGATCCAGGACGGCGTCAGCCGGGATTACAGTACCCTGGCAGTCAAAGCCGTCTTGGACTGCGTCATCATTGCAGTCATGACCGCCTCACTAGGCAAGGGCTGCATCTTCTCCGCCATCCCGGTATTCGTGCTGGAGGGAGCCGTCACGCTCCTGGCCCAGCTGCTGGCCCCGGCCATGACGGCGCTGGCGGTCTCGTATCTCTCGCTGATCGGCTCGATTTTGATCTTCTGCGTGGGGGTCAATCTCGTCTGGGGCAAGCTGCTGCGGGTAGCCAATATGCTCCCGGCCATCGTCTTTGCCATCGCGTTTTCCTATCTTCCCTGGTCCTTCTAATCCGAGGCCACACGCCCGCAAAACAAAAGATCTGGCGCACCGTTGCAGTGCACCAGATCTTTTGTTTTGATCCGTTTATTTTGGCCCGCCTTCAACGCTCGGCCAGCTTTTGATACGACCGCCGGGGCAGGACCGCGCGGTACGCCGGGCGAATGATCCGGTTGCCATTGATGAGCTCCTCCACCCGATGCGCGCTCCAGCCGGTGATCCGGGAGATGGCAAAAATCGGAGTAAACAGCTCCTCTGGGATGCCCAGCATCTGATAGACAAAGCCGCTGTAGAAGTCCACATTGGCGCTGACGCCCTTGAACATCTTTCGCTCCTGCGCGATGACCTGGGGCGCCAGCCGCTCCACATTGGCATAGAGCTGGTATTCCCGCTCATATCCCTTCTCCTTCGCCAGCATGGAGACGAAGGACTTGAAGATCTCCGCCCGCGGGTCCGACTTGGAGTAGACCGCGTGGCCGATGCCATAGATCAGGCCGCTGTGATCGAAAGCGTCCTTGTGCAGGATCTTCGTCAGATAGGCGGCAATCTCCGCCTCGTCGTTCCAGTCTGTCACGTGCCGCTTGATATCGTCAAACATATGGCAGACCCGAATGTTCGCGCCGCCGTGTTTCGGCCCCTTCAGGGAGCCCAGGGCCGCCGCCATAGCGGAATACGTGTCCGTCCCGGAGGAGGTGACGACGTGGGTGATAAACGTGGAGTTGTTGCCGCCGCCGTGCTCGGCGTGAATAATCAGCGCCAGGTCAAGCAGCCGCGCCTCCAAATTCGTATACGCGCCATCCTTGCGCAGCATATGCAGGATATTCTCCGCCGCCGACAGCTCCGGCTCCGGATGGTTGATAAAGAAGCTGGTATTCTCCTTGATATAGTAATCATACGCCTGGTAGCTATACAGCGCCAGCTGCGGGAAGAGCGCGATCAGCTGCAGGCACTGCCGCAGCACGTTGGCGATGCTGGTATCGTCGGCGTTGTTGTCGTAGCTGTAGAGCGTCAGCACTGAGCGGGCCATGGAATTCATGATATCCCGGCTGGGCGCTTTCATGATGATATCCCGGACGAACGAGTTCGGCAGTGTCCGGTACCCGGCCAGCATCTCCTGGAAGCGATGCAGCTGCGCTTCATTTGGCAGACGGCCAAAGAGCAGCAGATACGTCGCCTCTTCAAACCCAAAGCGATTTTCCTGAATGCAGCCCTGGATGAGCTGCTTGACGTCATACCCGCGGTAGAACAACTGCCCATTGCAGGGCGTCCCGTCCGGCTCCCGGGAACAAACCTCAGAAATCTCCGTCAGCCCCGTCAGAACACCGTTGCCGTTCTCGTCTCGCAGACCGCGATTGACCTTATAGGTCTCATAAAGTGTTTTGTCAATCACGCCTTCGTGCTTGCAAAGCTCCGCCATCTGAAATAGTTCCGGTGTGATGCAGGAGTAATCCTTTTTTTCCATGTTACGCACTTCCTTTCGTCGGGGCCAGCGGCTTGGCGTCTGGACTGCCCGACGGGCAAGGGAACGCGCCATGAAAGCTGCGGCTGAGTTTCTGGTTCAAGCGAAGATATTCCTGCACCTCGTCCTCGCTCAGGCAGGTCAGCGTCCGGGCCAGCGCCAGGATCAGCTGCCGCTGCTCCTGCTCCAGATACGCCCGCCCGGCCGGGGTCAGATGTACCGTGACCTTGCGGCGGTCGTCGCTCTCGTGGTGGCGGTGGACAAAGTGCTTTTCCTCCAGGGCATTGAGGGTATTGGTGATCCGGGAGGCAGAGCGGTTGAGCTGGCGGCTGATATGCCCCGGCGTCGCGCTGCCGCCCAGGCAGTAGAGCAGGTACAGCACCACGACCTCGCCCTGCAGCATCTGCATCGCCTGCCGCGCCCGCTGCCCTGCGTGCGCTCCATAAATCAAAAGCTCCAGCAACTGCGCCGCACACGCCTCATACACCATACCCCGCTCCTTCGCTTGATTGTTTCTATTGAAAAATATTTTCAAGCATACTATACCAGATTTTACAAGCTCCCGCAATGGATTTTTATCGAAAACTTATTAATATTCTGTGAATATTATTGGATATCCCGCAACACGCCCTGTAAATCTTCGCAAAACGGCCTGCAAAGCTCATCTGCGCAGCGATTCTCTTGCTGCGCAAGTAAGCTTTGCAGGCCAAAATTGAATGCCATAGCAATACCGCTTGTACTTCTATACTCAGGCCAAAGCTGACTGCAGCTTCTCCTGGAAGTCAGCTACGATACCATCACATCTGCTTGCATTTTCTTCGTCTCCCAGTCGGCGATAGCATTCTGCAGCAAAGCGCATAACGTAGGTATTCATCACATTATTTTGATAAGTCTCCTCGTAAGCCCGGATCGCCGCTTGATATGCTGCTAAGCCATCCGGGCCATCTGACTGCTCCCGGCAAAATGCATGCAAAAATAGTGCTGAATAGAAAACCGTATCGTGTTTTTTCTGTTCAAGTATCCTAGACAGATACCTATCTGCCATATCGTATTTTTGTTCTTCTAGATAAAGACTAGCGATTACCGCCGCAGCATTATCCAGATGATACAAGTCCAGCAACTTCTGGTTTGCAGCAATTGTCCTCGCCCTATCTCGCAGGCCGGATGCAACTCTTGCCTCAAGGAGAAGCAGCTCCAAGGAGTCCTTTGGTAGTTTTTCTTTGTTCTGCTGCCAATAAGCATCCGCTTCTTTGTACTTCTCCAAAAGCAGCAGCGTGCTTGTATAATCCTGGATGTATGCCGTCGCTGCGCCAAATCTATCTTTCTGCTCCTCCAGCAGGGATAGGGCCTCTGTATATTTTTTTTGCCCCCAATCGGCCTGCAGCTGCGCGTGACACCCTCCATAGCTCTCCGGGAAAGCGTCTGCCATACCTTCCGCCACTTTTGCTGCATCCTCAAATCGTCTTTGCTCGGCATAAAGGGAATAAAGCAGGACCTTTGGCACAAGCGCATCGGGTTCTTTTTCCAGCAAGCCACGCAAATGTTTCTCTGCTTTGTATTCCTGTCCCAGCACCTTTTCAACCAGCGCCAATGACATGATGACCTTTGATGTCACATACCCAGCCTTGATAGCGATCTCATAATTCTCTTTGGCCTGTGCTATGTCATTCAGTGCAACACACACATTGCCGTTTAAGTACCGCGCCTGCCCGTTTTGTGGTTCTTGCGCTAAAATGGAATTCAGGATCTTCTTGGCCTCTGCATAATGCTCGGTATGTACCAACGCGGCACTGCGTTCTAACAGTGCATCATTATTCTTCGTCTGCCCGCTTTCTTCTGTAAGCACAGCGGTGCGATCAGCAGGCGGATCACCGGCTGCCCATTGCGACTTGTGGTATGTTTGCATTTGCGCCACTCCTTGTCCCAAAAATCCATGGAAGAATCACTTCTGTTGTATCTTCCACGGTATCTTTTGCCTTCTTGGCTATGCTTGCCAAATCAAATCCGCCTGCAACTTGTTCTGTAACCGTGTCCTCGCCAATGCTTTTCCCCCATTGCCCCACATTATTCAAATTCTTCCAGAAGCCACCATTGTTTTTAGCCCAGCCTATAATTGTATCGTCGTTATAATCTGTGAAAGAGAATCCCAGTTTTTTGATAAGCAGATCCTTTATATAAGCCAGTTTTGTCTCGTTGCTTAACAAATCGCTGCCCAGGAGTCTCGACGCCTCATCCGCATCACCAACAAACCCCTTTGCAGTACCAAAAAGCCCAACCAGCCCCGCCGCTGTACTGATCAGTTTCACACCAGATACGAGTCCTTCCGGACATCCCACCTGTGCAAGCATGCCCGCTAAGCCTTCACTGGCTCTTGCCTCAGCCGCTGTATTAACCAAGTCAAGCTGCACGAGATTTCCCATTCCAGGGATACACGCGAATCCGAGATTGAACAGCGCCCCAAGATCTGTGCCCAGAGAAAAGAAATCATCAATAACGCCCCAGACATCTGCCACAGCTGTTATTTTATCTCCCTTCGCAACATGTTCGACAAAAGAAAACACACGTACCGGCACGCTCAGCGCATCCTGCAATAGCTCCCACGCCGCTTTTTTCGCGATTTGCCTTTTTCTCGTTTTCAGAGATTCCTCAAAAACAGCATCCAAATCATCATTAGCACTTTGCATCTCCTGGGACAGCGCCTCGCACTGTGCGCGGACCGCAGCAGCGGAAAATCCAAACGCAGATGGATTGATGAGCTCCGCCATCTGCTCTATATACTTTCGATCGCTCTCTGCAGAATTATTCAAGGTCTCCAGTTTGGACGCACTTGCCGCATCCACATTTCTTACAGCAGTGAAGATTGCCTCCAATTCCTTAACCGTTGTATCATGCTGGTCCAGCACCTTTCTATGATAAGACGAGACATCGTTCAGGTAGTTATCAATTTTCAAAACCCCAACCAATGATTGAACGCCATACCAAATATCGCCAAAGAAATCTGTGATCGGTGAAAAATCCGATTCGTTGATCTCCCTGATCTGCTGCTTTAGTTCATTTAGTGTTGCTTCCGTATAATCCCGGTACATTTTTTCACCCCAATTTTCACCGCTAATACTCACAAGTGATAGAAGTACTGTAATTCGTTCTGATCATGCCTTGTCCAGCATTGATTGATACTAATATGGCTACTCACTTCTCCTCCTGCCTGTGCCAACATTACACCGTCCTCGCCCTCATGCTGTGGTGCTACCATTGCGATATGCCCCACGCCAGTGGCTACCGTCGGTCGACCACTGTTTGCATAAGCAATCGCCTCTTCACGTGTACACGAGATCCACCCATAATTACTTCCATGGTCGTTCAACCAGCTTCGCATTGCGTTTGCGTTTAACCATGTTCCACCTGAATCCGCTTTACTCATCGGTGCACCCGTGGATGGGTCACAATAATGTGGAATTGGTGCATTCATCGCAGAGGTGACGTCTGCTACGTAAACATTGCACCAGGTATCGCCGTTTGGATCCATCTGGTATCTTGCCTCATGTTCAACGTCAAATCCTTTGATTACCTCCTCATATGCATAACTGCTTCTTGCGGACTCGTTATTTGTAAAATGCGGGGTAGCATCTCTTCCACGATTTGATGGTATTTCGTAAGCTTCATTTGCTGTTATACTACCGCTAATACTCCCACTCTCCGTCACCACCGTCGTCTTGTCATTCCCCAAAACAGCATCCAGATACTTTTGGAAGTAATCTTTAGAATATGTCACAAGCGCGCGAAACTGGTTTTGAATACCCTGCAGCTTTTCATAAGCTGCAGCAATACTGCTATGTACCTGCCCGCAGTCCTTTGCAGAAGACGGCTGGGTGGTTGTATCCCACTGGCATTCTGCCAACAATGCGCTCAGCGCATCGATCTGCGTCTGCAGCTGTTCGGTATCGACCTTATACTCTGCACCCATACTTTCACCTCAATAGATATACTTATCTGCTTCGTCTATATCTCCTGCAAAGCAGTCAATCGTCACACCATAGGCGCCGCCTAGGGCATCGAGTTTTCCATACAAAGTATTGCTCATCTCGCAAAATGCTGCGACCGCCTCATGCGTATCGCCTTCGGAAATCGCATGATCTCTGATCTGCCGTAAGATACTGGTATATTGCTGAAACGACTCCCCCAGCGCTTCATACAAGCTCCTTAAATTACCAGACACCGCTGCAATATATGCATCATCCACAATCAGGTCGTCGCTAAACGCCATACTTATTCCTCACTTTCTGCTGCAAGCAGTTCCATTTGCTGCCGGTAGGTGCTATTATTCTCCTGCATCTCATAGATCAGATTTTGCTGCATTTCGATCTGCTGCTTTACTTCCTCCATTTTGGAACACGTGATCCGTATTGATTCTTCCAGCCCCGCACAGGAACGGACATACTCCTGCCCCTCATAAAGTGCCGCGACCCGTGGGAACAGACTTCCACGCAGCATACGGGATGTTGCTGCAAACAGGCTCTGCATTCTGTTGATTTTCCGTTTCCCAGATCTGGCCGCAGTTACCAATGCCTCATTCATTTTTTGCAGTTGCACCTTCAGCTCCTGTAATTGTTCGAGCTCTCTATTGCTTTGGGCAATTCCCGCCGCGGCCTCGGAAATTCGCGCCTCATTTGCGCGGATCTGCCACTGGTACTCGCTTTCTGTCATGTTCTTCGCCTCCTTAACCGGGAATAGGCGCGGCCCTGGGAAATGGGCCACGCCCCCGATCCATCTATCAGCAGCCCAGACCAGCTGCGCCCGCTGCATCCTCTTCCTGCCGCGCAGTCATGTACTTTGCGATATAGGCCGAAATCTCTGCCAAGGCATTCGCAGCCTCTTTCAAGGCCGGTGCATACTTTTCGTTATACATGTTGATAAATGCGTTTGCTGTTTCGTTCTGCCAACCGCCCTGCAGTTCACCATTCATCGTCGCCAATGTTGCCATTACATTTTCAATCGCTTCCGACTGATTCTTGTACACAGATACACCAGACGTCAAGACCTCGTAATTGACAAGATTCGTTGCACTCATTTTAATGACCTCCTAAAAATATATGAGAACGGTTATCCCGTTACTCTACACTTGAACGGGCTGCGCAAAGTGAATGATCCTTACACGCTGCACCTCATTATTGGAAAAGAAGAATACATCGTCTTTCTTTCGCTCCCCCTTAAACTGCCTGCTGGCTGACAGGCCCACGTCGAGCACCTTCAGATTCTGTAAGCTCTCTGCTACAATAAGCGTTCCGTTTTCCTTCACCGCTTTCAAAACCTCCGCGCCCATAATAGGGACTTTTGCATTTTCAATCCCAGTCAGCACAAAGCAAAAATGCACGATGCGGTACTTCCCGATCAGAAGTTTAAACATCTCAAGGGCCTTTCGATCCCCGCTGATTGTCTCAACAAAGGCCGCACCGTTCGCGACCAACGCAACCTGTGGCATTTTCTGCAGGCAGGCATCACCCTCAGACATCACGCGCTCATATCTGCTTGCCATTTCATCTACCAAGTGCTGCACCAATTCCAGATACTGTGGCGCAAGCTTTCTGTATTCTTTTACGTGCGCTTGGTACGCAGCGAGTTCTCCGCTGATATCATCTGCAATATAGACCTCAGCCTCTTCTGCCCAAAGTGACTGGAACAGGCCATTCAGAATGTTCCTGTTCTCATCCTCGCGCGGGCAAACAACGCCCAGCGTTGCCGTTTTGGCAAATGCAAGTCTCACCGGCGTCACAGAATTATAGTCAACACCAAAGGTCCATGTGCCTTGCGGTCCGGCACCATATTCTGCTGCAATGTACTGCGCAGAAAGGATCTCCGGAATCGTCGGTATGCGCTTTGCGCGCGCACTTTGATTCTGCGCATTGCTTTGCGTCACAAAGGTTTCCAGTTCGGCAACACGCTGGAATTCTTTTTCCCCCTCAAAGGCACGGTATATCTGGCTTTCCAGCACTTCCTTATCCATACAGATCATGCAGCGGCCAGGGATGTTATACGGCTGTAATTTTGAGTTTCCAAACAGTGTTGTATAATCTGCAGTGTCGTTGCAATGGAATGCGATCTTTACATCGAAATTTGATAAATACTTATAACCAATGCCCGTTGTTTGCCCATTGGTCGCGATCACACTGATCCCCACTGACAATCCCTCCCGGCAAATCGGAAGCAGCGGATCCGTATCCATAAGATATAGTTCACGCAGCAAGCCAATATTGTCGATCAAGAGTATGATCTGTGGCAGGTCCTTTCTCCCAGATTCTAAATAAGACGCAAACGACGAAACACCTGCATCTGCAAGGAGCTGTTTCCTTCGCTGCACTTCATTGCTCAACAGTTTGAACAGATTCTTCACTTTTTCAGGATCATTCGCACAGACGACACCGCCAACATGGTGCAAAGAATCGAAATTCTGCAGTACCATTGAGCCAAAATCTGCGATATAGATCACCGCTTCTTTGGGGGTATACTGCGATGCGACAGCTCGTACGATCGTCTGCAGTAAGTTGGTTTTTCCTGTTTGCGGTGCACCGATCACAATGGCATTACTTTGCGTAAATTTCAGACAAACCTCACCCTGATATTGCATCTCGGGCGCATCATACATCCCCACGCTCACCCCAACACCGGATTTTACCTTGCTACCGTGGAACGCGATCACCTCCGGCAGCTCTGGTAGGCAAATATCCGGGAGCTTGGGGAGGTTGATCTGGGTGCAGTGGTCTGTCACATAGCGGACAATGGCGTCGAGTTGTGTTACGCTGCCTTCGGTACGTTGTTTCTTCTGCGTATAGACTGGGACGCGCTTGCCCTGTTCGGTCAGCTGGTAAATCGTAAACTCGCGCACATTTGTATCATCCGTGCATTCCGGCGCGCCGCTGTAGGCGGATTGGAACAGCTCGAAAATCTCGTTGTTGCCGACCTGCAGATAGGCACGGCCCGGCTCTTTGATCTCCGCAGCCAGCGGCGACCGCAGGACCTCGTTGCTGTCGCTCTGGCTCTGCACCTTGAGGCAAAGCTTAAAGCGTGAGTTGCTCCAGATCTGTTCATTGACCTGCCCGGAGGGCTTTTGCGTCGCCAGGATCAGGTGCACACCTAAGCTGCGGCCGATCCGCGCCGCGGAGATCAGCTCCTTCATAAACTCCGGCTGCTCCGCCTTCAGCTCTGCAAACTCATCCACAATAATGACCAGATGCGGCAGCGGGCTTTTTACCTGCCCCGCCTTGTATTTTCGAATGTACTTATCAATATGATTGACATCCGCCTCTGCAAACAGGCGCTGCCGCTTCTGCAGCTCTGCCTTGATGGATTTCAGCGACCGGTTGA